>NZ_JAAXKY010000066.1 GCF_012911925.1 Pseudonocardia xinjiangensis
ACCTGGAACCGGTGGAACGCCGTTCGACCGCCGCCATCGTCGCCGACAGGCTGCGGGAGGCGATCATGCGCGGGACGCTGCCGCCCGACACCCAGCTGGGCGAGGTGGAGCTGGCCACCCGCCTCGGGGTCAGCCGCGGCCCGCTGCGGGAGGCCATGCAGCGGCTGGTCGCCGAGGGGCTGCTGCGCAGCGAGCGGCACCGCGGGTTGTTCGTACGCGATCTCGACGCGGCGGACGTGCGCGACGTCTACACGGCCCGCACCGCCGTCGAGCGGGCCGCCGGCCTGCTCCTGATGGCCGGTGACCGCGCCGAGGCCGCCCGGCGGCTGACCGCGGCACTGACGGTCATGGAGGAGGCCGCGGGCGACCCGGTGGCACTGGCCGACGCCGACCACGCGTTCCACGCCGAGTTCGTCGCCGCGTCGGGCAGCCCGCGGCTGCGGCGGATGGCCGACGCGCTGCTCGTGGAGACCCGGATGTGCCTGGCCGCGCTGCAGGACACCGCCCCGCCCGCCGATGCGCTGCTGGCCGAGCACCGGGAGCTGCGCGACGCCGTGCGCGACGGGGACGCCGACCGGCTGGGCGCCGTGCTGGAGGCGCACATGGCCGATGCCGTGGAGCGGATCCTGGCGCCGCTGGCCGTGGCCGCCCCGCCCTCGCCCGCCGTGCCCGCCTGACGGGATCCCTCGACCACGCACACCTGGTGGCCGCCGCACCCACGTCAGGACGTGTGCACGGTGGCCACGGGATGTGTGTGGTCCGCGATGAGTTCCCGTCGCGGCCGGGGTCCTACCGGCATGAGCATCTCCGACGCCGCCCCCTACCAGCTGGCGACTGTCCTCGAGGCCGGCGCCGGGTCGGGCCAGCTGCAGGGCCGCGAGCACGGCGGCACGGTCTCCGTCATCCTCGTGAGCACCGACGAGCCCGGGGCCGGCCCCGCGCTGCACCAGCACCCCTACGACGAGACGTTCGTGATGCACGGCGGGGAGGCCGAGTTCACGGTGGCGGGTCAGGTGCTGGTGGCGACGGCGGGCCAGGTGGTGGTCGTGCCGCCGCAGACCCCGCACAAGTTCCGGAACGTCGGATCGGAGCGGCTGGTGATGACCAACATCCACGCGAACGACGTGTTCATCACGGAATGGCTGGAGTAGCCGGCAGCCCGGTCCGCTTGTCTCGGGCCCGGGTCCGTGCTTCCATCGGTGATTGTCGACAATTGGACAAGATCGAGGAGACGGTATGGCCCAGCTGTCCCCGGCCCTGAAGCAGGCGACCCCGGTGCAGGCCGCCAGGGGAGAGGGCGTCCACCTGATCGACACGCAGGGCCGCCGCTACCTGGACTTCACCGCAGGCATCGGCGTCACCAGCACGGGCCACTGCCATCCCCGGGTGGTCGCGGCGGCTCAGGAGCAGGTGGCCACCCTCATCCACGGGCAGTACACGACCGTCATGCACGAGCCGTTGCTGCGGCTGGCGGAGCGGCTGGGGGACGTGCTGCCTGCGGGGCTCGACAGCGTGTTCTTCGCCAACTCGGGCAGCGAGGCCGTCGAGGCGTCGGTGCGGCTGGCCCGCCAGGCCACCGGACGGCCGCTGGTCGTCGCGTTCGAGGGTGGCTTCCACGGACGCACGATGGGCGCGGCCGCACTCACCTCGTCCGGGGCGAAGATCCGCGCCGGCATGGGCCCGCTGATGGGCGGGGTCGAGTTCGCACCGTTCCCCTACGCCTTCCGGTACGGCTGGAGCGAGGAGGAGACCGTCGCGTTCTGCCTGCGTGAGCTCGACCGGCTGCTCGTGACCGCCGCACCCGCCGCCGACGTGGCGGCGTTCCTGGTGGAGCCGGTGCTCGGGGAAGGCGGCTACGTGCCCGCTCCGCAGGCCTTCCTCACCGGGCTGCGGGAACGGGCGGACGCCCTCGGGGTGCTGCTGATCGCCGACGAGGTGCAGACCGGGTTCGGGCGCACCGGGCGGTTCTGGGGCCACCAGCACACCGCCGGCCTCACCCCGGACGTCCTGGTCACCGCGAAGGGACTCGCCAGCGGCTTCCCCCTGTCCGGTATCGCGGCGTCTTCCGAGCTGATGGCGAAGGCGTGGCCCGGTTCGCAGGGTGGCACGTACGGCGGCAACGCGGTGGCCTGCGCGGCCGCGCTCGCCACCCTTGACGTGATCGAGGACGAGGGCCTCGTCGCCAACGCCGCCGAACAGGGCGTGCGCCTGCTCGAGGGACTGCGGAAGGTGGCTGCCGACCATCCGGGCATCGCCGACGTCCGCGGGCTCGGGCTCATGGTGGGCAACGAGTTCTGCACGACGGACGGCGCGCCCGACCCCGCGGCGGCCGGCCGTGCGCAGGGCGCCGCGGCGGAGTTGGGGCTGCTGCTCCTGACCTGTGGCCCGTATGCCAACGTGGTGCGGATGATCCCGGCACTGATCGTCACCCCCGGGCAGGTGGACGAGGCCGTGGGACTCTGGGCCGAAGCGGTTCGCTCCGCCGGGCGGTAAGTCCGCGGGTAGCGTCGGCCGGCGTGTGCGACGAACATGCCGGCCCGGCGGAGGTGCTCGCGGCCGTCCCCCGGCCCGCGGAGGGAACGGCGGTCGACCCGATCGCCCTCGAACCGGTCGACGAGGTGCGGATCACCACCCTCATCGACAACGTCTTCGACGCGCTGCTCACCGGCGACGACCGGGTCACGCGGGTGAGTCCGGGACAGGCGTGGGAGACGGCCGCCCAGTTCGAGGGCGGGCGTACCGATCCCGGCCTGCGCGCCGAGCACGGTTTCGCCGCGCTCGTCACCGTCCGGCGTGGCGCCAGCACCACGACCCTGCTGTTCGACACCGGGCTCAGCGCCGACGGCATGGTCACCAACGCGTCCCGGATGGGCATCGACCTGTCCGACGTCCACGGGGTGGTGCTCAGCCACGGCCACTACGACCACGCCGGTGGCCTGGCCGGGCTCGCCGGCAGGCGAGGATCGCGGGCCCTGCCGATGGTGGTGCACCCCGGCGCCTGGACGCGGAGGCGGTTGTCCGTCGGGGGTGATGAGATCCGTGAGCTCCCGACGCTGAGCAGGCGTGCCCTCAACGGCGAGGGCTTCGAGGTCGTCGAACGCCGGGAGCCGTCCGTGCTGGTGGACGGCTCCGTGCTGATCACCGGTGAGGTCGACCGCACCACCGAGTTCGAGCACGGCATGCCACCCGCGCACCAGGCCTGGACCGGCAGCGGGTGGGAGCACGACGCACTCGTGCGCGACGACCAGGCGCTCGTCGTCAACGTCCGGGACCGCGGGCTCGTGGTGCTCACCGGGTGCGGGCACGCGGGCGCGGTCAACATCGTCCGGCACGCGCAGCGGCTCACCGGAGTGGACCGGCTGCACGCGCTGCTCGGCGGACTGCACCTGGGGGGCCCGTTCTTCGAACCGGTGATCCCCCCGACGGTGGCCGCGCTCATCGAGATGGCCCCGGCGATGGTGGTGCCGGGCCACTGCACGGGCTGGCGTGCGCAGCACGCGCTGGCCGCCGCCATGCCCGGCGCGTGGCTCCCCAACAGCAGCGGCAGCACCTACCGCATCGCGGCCTGAGCCCCCCGGCCCCTACTTCCGGACAGGGGAGATGTTCAGGCTCATCCCGGCGAGGCCACGGGCGCGGGTGGTGAGCCTGTCGGCCACCCCGCGCAACGCGACGGCGGCGGGCGACTCCGGGTCCGCCAGCACGATCGGGGTGCCGGAGTCACCGCACTCGCGCACGCGGGTCTCCAGCGGGACCTGACCGAGCAGCGGCACCGGCGCCCCGATGATGCGGGTGAGGGAGTCGGCGACCGTCTGGCCGCCGCCCGAGCCGAAGACCTCCATGCGGGTGCCGTCGGGCAGCTCCATCCACGACATGTTCTCGACGACGCCGGCGAGCCGCTGACGGGTCTGCAGCGCGATCGTGCCGGCCCGCTCGGCCACCTCGGCCGCCGCCATCTGCGGGGTGGTGACCACCAGCAGCTCCGCGTTGGGCACGAGCTGGGCGGTGGAGATCGCGATGTCGCCGGTGCCGGGCGGCAGGTCGAGCAGCAGGACGTCGAGGTCGCCCCAGAACACGTCGGCGAGGAACTGCTGCAGCGCGCGGTGCAGCATCGGGCCGCGCCAGACCACCGGGTCGTTGCCCGGGGTGAACATCCCGATCGAGATGACCTTCACGCCGTGCGCCTGCGGCGGCATGATCATGTTCTCGACCTTGGTGGGGCGCGCGTCGGCGGTGCCCAGCATCCGCGGCACCGAGTGCCCGTAGATGTCCGCGTCCACCACGCCGACCGAGAGGCCCTTTGCCGCCATCGCGGCCGCCAGGTTGACGGTGACCGACGACTTGCCGACCCCGCCCTTGCCCGAGGCCACGCAGTAGACGCGGGTGAGGGAGCCGGGCTGGGCGAAGGGGATCACCGGCTCTGCGGCGTCGCCGCGCAGGCCCTTGCGCAGCTGGGTGCGCTGCTCGTCGTTCATGACGTCGAGCTCGACGTCGACCGCCGTGATGCCCGCGACGGCGGACACGGCGTTGGTGACGCGCTTGGTGATGGTGTCGCGCATCGGGCAGCCCGCGACGGTGAGGTACACCCCGATCCGCGCCCGACCGTCAGGCAGCACCTGAACGCTCTTCACCATCCCGAGCTCGGTGATCGGCCGGTGGATCTCCGGGTCCTCGACGGTGGCGAGCGCCGCATGGACGGCCTGCTCGGTGGTTGTGGTGTTACCGGTGGTGGACATCTGAGTTTCCGCTGCACCTTCCTGCGATTTTGCCCGTACGTGACCTTGGTGCGCCCGAATCCATGTTACGTCCGTGCCCTGAGGGCGTGACGTCCGTAGCATCGTCCGCCGTGACGGACACCGCCGCCCACGCATCACCTTCTGACGCCTCCACCCGGGTGGCCCGCAACATGCCGACCCGCGAGCAACTCGAATCCTGGCGCTCCTTCCTCCGCGCGCACGCCACGATCGTCCGCGCGCTGGAGACCGAGCTGGTCGCCGAGCAGAAGCTGTCGCTCGCGGCCTACGACGTGCTGGTGCAGCTTGCCGAGGCCCCCGAGCGACGGCTGCGGATGACTGAGCTGGCCGAGGCGGTGCTCCTGTCGCGATCCGGGGTCACGCGCCTCGTCGACCGGCTGGAGAAGTCGGGCCTGGTGGCGCGCTGCCCGGTGGAGAGCGATGGGCGCGGTGTCGCCGCCGAGCTCACCCAGGCGGGCCTGCACCGCCTCCGCACGGCGTCGCGCACCCACCTCAGCGGGGTCGTGCGGTACTTCGTCGAGAAGCTGGACGGCGAGGATCTCGACACCCTCGAGCAGATCAGCCGTCGGCTGGCCGAGTGACCCTCGGCCGGACGCGGTCGGTCTCGGGGCCCGCGACCGGCCGGTCCCCGTTGATCTTCTCGGCGAGCTTGTCGAGCTCGCTGCGCAGGTAGTCCCGCGTGGTCATCTCGCCGACGGCGATCCGCAGGGCCGCGAGCTCCCTGGCGAGGAACTCGGTGTCGGCCTTGGTCCGCGCCGCGCGGGCGCGGTCCTCCTCGAGCGAGACACGGTCGCGGTCGTCCTGCCGGTTCTGTGCCAGCAGGATCAACGGAGCGGCGTACGCGGCCTGGGTGGAGAAGGCCAGGTTGAGCAGGATGAACGGGTAGGGGTCCCACCGCCCGAGCACCGCCGTCAGGTTCAGCACGATCCAGATGAACACGATCACGGTCTGGATCGCGAGGAAGCGGCCGGTGCCGAGGAACCGGGCGACCCGCTCCGACAGCCGCGGGAACCAGTCGGGGTCGACCTCGAACCGGGCGCGGCCGCGCCGTGGCTGGTCGAGCCTGCGGTACGTCGTGTTCTCAGGCATCCGCCACCTCGGGGTTCGCGTCGTCGGACTCCCGGTCCGGTGCACCTTCGGGCTCCGTCAGCCGGTCGCGCCAGTCGGGGGGCAGCAGGTGGTCGAGCACGTCGTCCACCGTGACCGCCCCGAGCAGATGGTCCTCGCTGTCGACCACGGGCCCCGCCACCAGGTTGTACGCCGCGAAGTAGCGGGTGATCTCACCGAGCGTGGCGTCCGGGGTGAGCCGGGCCAGCTCGGCGTCCACCACGCCCGCGACGAGCTCGGACGGGGGCTCCCGCAGCAGCCGCTGGGCGTGCACGCAGCCGAGGTAGGGCCCCGTCGGGGTCTCGGACGGCGACCGGCAGACGAACACCATGCTGGCCAGCGCGGGTGGGTAGTCGGGGTTGCGGATCCGGGCCAGCGCCTCGGCCACCGTGGCGTCCGGGCGCAGGATGATCGGTTCGGGGGTCATCAGGCCGCCCGCCGTGTCGGACGAGTAGCTCATCAGCCTGCGCACCGGGGCCGACTCGTCGGGCTCCATCAGCGCGAGCAGGGCGTCGGCGTCGGCGTCGGGCAGCTCGTGCAGCAGGTCGGCGGCGTCGTCGGGGGACATCGCCTCCAGCACGTCGGCCGCGCGCTCGACGTCGAGATGTCCGAGCAGCGCTCGCTGGTCTGACTCCGACATCTCCTCGAAGACGTCGGCGAGCCGCTCGTCGTCGAGGGAGTCGATCACCTCGTGCTGGCGCTTCTCGGGCAACTCCGAGAGCGCGGTGGCGACGTCGGCAGGCCGCATCGTCTCGAACACCGCCAGCAGGCCGGCTGTGCCCTGCCGGTCGGACAGCGACAGCCCGGTGACCGCGTTCCACGGCACCACCTGGATCGGCCCGCGGCGGGTGAAGCCGTGCCTGCGCGTGCGCAACGCGAGCCGGCCGACGACCCAGTCACGCGACCGGGTCGGCTCGATGGCCGCGTCGACGACGACGACCTCCTCGCCGCCGTCCACCATCCGGACCCGGGCGTCGATCAGCTGGCCGACGAGCAGGGTCTCGTTCGGGCGCTGCGCGAAGCGACGCAGGCTGACCGATCCCGTGGCGAGCGTGACGGCTCCGGGGTCGATCGTGGTGACCCGCAGCATCGGGACGAAGATGCGCCGCCGGGTGGCCAGCTCGACCACCATGCCGAGCACGCGCGGCGGGCTGGCGTCCACCCGGAGCGTCGCCACGAGGTCGCGCACCTTGCCGATCCGCTCCCCATCCGGCCCGAAGACGGCAAGTCCCGCCAGTCGTGCCACGAAGACGCGGTCGATGCCCATGTACGAAAGCCTAAGCTGCGGGCGTGATCCAACTCCGGTACGACGTGGTCGACGTATTCACCGACACGCCATTCTCCGGTAATCCGCTCGCCGTGGTACACGGCGCCGTTGATCTCGACACCGCTCAGATGCAGGCGATCGCGGCGGAATTCGGCCTCTCCGAAACCGCGTTCCCGCTCCCGCCGACCGAACCGGGTGCGGACTACCGGTTGCGCATCTTCACTCCGGCGCGAGAGCTGCCCTTCGCCGGGCACCCCAGCGTCGGAACGGCGTGGGTGCTCGCCCGGGCCGGGTTGATCGACACCGGTGAGGTCGTGCAGGAGTGCGGCGCCGGGCTGCTGCCGGTGCGGGTGGACGACCACGGTGCGCAGGTGACCGGCGGCGCGCCCGTGGTCGGTCCCACGCTCGACGGGGCGGCGCTCGCCGCGGCCGTGGGCCTCGGACCGGAGGACGTCGACGGCGAGGTGCCGGCCGGCGTGGCGGCAGCGGGCGTGCCCTTCGCCGTCCTCCCGGTGCGCGCCGACGCGGTGGCACGCGCCACGCCCGACGCCGCGGCACTGCGGGCACTGGTGGCGGACCTGGTCGGGCTGGTGGTCGTGGCCTACGACCGCGCGGGCTGGCGGGCGCACATGCGGATGTTCGCGCCCGAGGCCGGGGTCGACGAGGACCCGGCCACGGGGTCGGCGGCCGTGGCGCTCGCGGTGTTCCTCGTCGACCGCGGGGTGCTGCCGGGCGAGGGCCAGTCGGGCTTCATCGTGGACCAGGGCGCGGAGATCGGCAGGCCGTCGCAGCTGGGGGTGCTCGTGCGGGCCGACGGCGGGGCCGCGCAGGAGGCCTCGGTGTACGGCGGCGTCGTGGCCGTGGCCAGGGGCGAGCTGCTCGCCCGTCCCGGTGATTGAGAAACCGATCACCCCGATCCGCGTAGCCGCTGGGGTCGTGTCAGCATCGTCGCAAGCCGTGCCGCTCGGTGCCGACCTCGACGAGGAGTCGCTCGTGAATGAGCCCGCGAACTCAGCAGACACCCCGACCCGACCCGCCGCGGGTGCCACCCGGGCCCGGGCCCGCCGTTCCTGCCTCGCCGTGCCCGGGTCCAGCCAGAAGTTCATCGACAAGGCCCGCACACTGCCTGTCGACCAGGTGTTCCTCGACCTCGAGGACGCGTGTGCGCCACTGGCCAAGCCGGGTGCCCGCAAGACGATCGTCGCGGCTCTCAACGAGGGCGGCTGGGACGAGAAGATCCGCGTGGTCCGGGTGAACGACTGGACCACCGAGTGGACCTATCGGGACGTCACCGAGGTCGTCGAGGGCGCGGGGGCCAACCTCGACGCCATCATGCTGCCGAAGGCGCAGACGGCCGAGCAGATCGTCGCGCTCGACATGCTGATCACCCAGATCGAGAAGACCATGGGTTACGAGGTCGGTCGGATCGGGATCGAGGCGCAGATCGAGAACGCGCTCGGACTCGTCAACGTCAACGCGATCGCCACGGCGTCACCGCGGGTGGAGACGATCATCTTCGGCCCGGCCGACTTCATGGCGTCGATCAACATGAAGTCCCTCGTGGTGGGGGAGCAGCCGCCCGGCTACGACGTGGGCGACGCCTACCACCACATCCTGATGAGCATCCTGATGGCGGCCAGGGCGTACGACAAGCAGGCGATCGACGGCCCGTACCTGCAGATCAAGGACGTCGAGGGCTTCCGGCGGGTGGCCGCGCGCTCCGCGGCGCTGGGGTTCGACGGCAAGTGGGTGCTGCACCCCGGCCAGATCGAGGCGGCCAACGAGACCTACAGCCCCCGCCAGGAGGACTACGACCACGCGGAGAACATCCTCGACGCGTACGACTGGTACACCTCCGAGGCGGGCGGGAAGCGCGGGGCCGCGATGATCGGCGACGAGATGATCGACGAGGCCTCCCGCAAGATGGCACTGGTGATCTCGGGCAAGGGCCGCGCCGCCGGCATGGAGCGCACCGACCGCTGGACCCCGCCGGAGTCCTGACCGGTCGGGCCAACCGGTAGCGGGTGAGGACCTTCACATCCCGAGCACGCGCTAGGTATGTCATGCAGGTGGATACTTCTGCACCAGCAGCCCAGCGCCGGGACCTTCTGCACCGCCCGGCGGCCCGAGACGCCTGCCAGGAGGACCACTATGGCCCGACTCGCCCAGACCGCCGGTCTCACCGAGATCCAGCAGGAGATCCTGTCCACCGTCAGGACGTTCGTGGACAAGGAGATCATCCCGCACGCCACCGCGCTCGAGCACGCCGACACCTATCCCCAGGACATCGTCGACGGGATGAAGGAGATGGGCCTGTTCGGGCTCACGATCCCGGAGGAGTTCGGCGGTCTCGGTGAGTCGCTGCTGACCTACGCGCTGGTGGTCGAGCAGATCGCGCGCGGCTGGATGAGCGTCTCGGGTGTGATCAACACCCACTTCATCGTGGCGCACATGATCACCCACCACGGCACCGACGAGCAGAAGCAGCGCTACCTGCCGCGGATGGCGGCCGGGGAGGTGCGCGGCTCGTTCTCCATGTCGGAGCCCGACCTGGGATCCGACGTCGCGGCGATCAAGACGAAGGCCGTGGCCGACGGAGCCGACTTCGTCATCGACGGCGCCAAGATGTGGCTCACCAACGGGGGTACGTCCAACCTCGCCGCCGTGCTCGTGCGCACCGACGAGGGCGCGTCCCGGGCGTACCAGAACCTCACCTGCTTCCTGGTGGACAAGCCGGAGGGCTACGGCGAGGTGGCGCCGGGCCTCACGGTGCCGGGCAAGATCGACAAGATGGGCTACAAGGGCGTCGACACCACCGAGCTGGTGTTCAGCGGGCACCGGGTGCCGGCGGGCCAGATCCTCGGCGGGAAGCGCGGCGGCGGCTTCGCCCAGATGATGGACGGCGTCGAGGTCGGGCGGGTGAACGTCGCGGCGCGCGCCTGCGGCATCTCGATCCGGGCGTTCGAGCTCGCCGTGGAGTACGCGCAGCAGCGCCGCACGTTCGGGAAACCGATCGCCGAGCACCAGGCCATCGCGTTCAAGCTGGCCGAGATGGCCACCAAGGTCGAGGCCGCGCACCTGATGATGGTGAACGCCGCGCGGCTCAAGGACTCCGGCGAGCGGTTCGACGTCGAGTCCGGGATGGCGAAGCTGCTGGCGAGTGAGTACTGCGCCGAGGTGACGCAGGAGTCGTTCCGCATCCACGGTGGCTACGGGTACTCGAAGGAGTACGAGATCGAGCGCCTGATGCGCGAGGCGCCGTTCCTGCTGATCGGCGAGGGCACCTCGGAGATCCAGAAGACCATCATCAGCCGGGGGCTGCTGAAGGAGTACCGGCTCCGCTGACCGAACCGGTCCCATTTCCCGCCCTGGCAAGCCGGAGTGCGGTATCGCATCGATCCTGAAACCGCGTCGTGACCTGAGGTAGTCTCCGCCCACCGGCGTTTCGTGTGATGATCGAATGAACGGGCACTTCGTCCCCCGTTCATGCGTTGACACGATGTGGACCCGTGAGTATCAGGCGTCCCGCGATCTGGAAGAGGAGGCCCCGTGACCACACCGTTCGGTGGCCCCGCGCGCACCGCGCCCGGCCTGCCCAACCTGCCGACCCCGCCCACCGGGTGGCCGGTCGGTTCCTACGCCACGTACGAGGAGGCGCAGCGGGCAGTCGACCACCTCGCAGACGCCGACTTCCCCGTCCGCGACGTCACCATCGTCGGTGTCGACCTGATGCTGGTAGAGCGGGTGATCGGGCGCCTGACCTGGGGCCGGGTGCTGGTCTCCGGCGCGGCGTCCGGCGCGTGGTTCGGTCTGTTCGTCGGCCTGCTGCTCAGCCTGTTCAGCCCGGCCGGCACGTCATTCGGACCGATCCTGGTCGGCCTGGCCAGCGGTATCGTGTTCGGGCTCGTCTTCGCCGCCGTCGGCTACGGCGCTTCGAAGGGCCGCCGGGACTTCACCTCGGCCAGCCAGATGGTGGCCGGCCGCTACGACGTCCTGTGCCAGCCGCGCAACGCCGAGAAGGCCCGTGAACTGCTCGCCAAGCTGGCGATGGGGAACCACCCCGCCTGACATCGTTCGCGTCGACGGTTGATGTACATATCGTTCCCGTCTCGGAGCGCGTCCCGCATTGCGGGTTGCTCCCGGCGCGCATAGCGTGGATCACCCGGTGCTAACAGTGACCGGCATCACACTATGGGCGACGTGGCCGACTCATGCGTCGGCCGGGACGGGAGCACGTATGCGGGGTCCGGTCCATCCGGGTCGGCGGCGAGGACGACGCCGACCTCTCATCGCCGGGGCCTGTGCGGTATTGGCCGCAGCCGCGATCGCGGGGTGCAGTTCGGGGGCCACCGGGCCTCCTGTCCTGAACGTCTACGGTCCCGCCGACGGCGCCGAGCAGTACAGCGCCGCGGCGAAGGACTGCACGGCAGCGTCCGGCGGCCGGTACTCGGTCGTCTACCAGACACTCCCCAAGTCGGCCGACGACCAGCGCCTGCAGCTCGCCCGCCGCCTCGTGGCCGGCGACTCTGAGGTCGACATCGTCGGCATCGACGTCACCTGGACCGCGGAGTTCGCGGCAGCCGGCTGGATCGAGAAGCTCCCCGAGGACGTCGCCGCGCAGGTTCGCCAGGGCACCCTCGATGGCCCGCTGCAGACGGCCACCTACCAGGGCGCGCTCTGGGCGGCGCCGCTCAACACCAACACGCAGATCCTCTGGTACCGCAAGGATCTCTCACCCACACCGCCCGCCACCTGGGACGAGATGATCTCCGCTTCGGAGCGCCTCCACCAGCAGGGCCTGCCGTCCTACATCGAGGTGCAGGGCGCCCAGTACGAGGGCCTGGTGGTCTGGTTCAACACCTTGCTCAACAGCGCGGGCGGCCAGATCGTCGACGAGGACGGCAACGTCCTGCTCGGCCGGGGCGACGCGGCGCAGAAGGCGCTGTCGGTGATGCAGCGGGTGGCGGCGTCGCCCGCCTCGGACCCGTCGCTGTCGGTGAACAAGGAGAACGACGGCCGGCTCGCGATGGAGGCGGGAACGGCCGCGTTCCAGATCAACTACCCCTTCGTCTACGCCTCGATCCACACGCCGCCGCCGGACGGCGGGGGAGGCGGCACCTTCATCGACCCCCAGGGCAAGCCCACGAGCGCCGACACCGGTCGCCGCGTGGTCGACGAGTTCGCCTGGGCGCCGTACCCGAGCGTCGTGCCGGGCCAGCCGGCCAAGCCCACCATCGGCGGCATCAACCTCGCCGTCAGCACCACGGGCCAGCACAAGGACCTCGCGTTCGCGGCGATCCAGTGCCTGCGCAACCGCGACAACCAACTGCGCAACGCCGTGGAGGGCGGGGTGCCCCCCACCCTGTCCGACCTCTACACCGACCCGTCGTTCCAGGCCAAGTACCCGGCGTGGGAGGCGATCAAGAACTCGCTCGACAACGCGAGCGTCCGCCCGTTGACCCCGGGATACACGAGCATCTCGATCGTGCTGTCGGACCTGCTCAACCCGCCGGCCGCGATCGACCCGGCCACCGCGGTCCCGATGCTCGCCGACGAGGTCCAGGGCGCCGCCAACTCGGAAGGACTGGTGCCATGAGTCTCCAGAGCGGTGCTCTCGCAGCGTCCACCGAGCAGGTGACGCAGCGTCCTGGCGGGCCCACCAAGGCCCAGATGTCGGAGGGCAAGCGGGCGGAGCGGAACCTCGGGCTCCTGCTGTGCGCGCCGGCGGCGATCATCATCGTGCTGGTCACCGCCTACCCCATCGGCTACGCGATCTGGCTGTCGCTGCAGCGCTACGACCTGCGCTTCCCCGCAGAGCAGGCGTTCGTCGGGCTGAGCAACTACGTCACCGTGCTCACGTCGGGCTACTGGTGGCAGGCGTTCGGCGTCACGATGTTGATCACCGTGATCTCGGTGGCGATCGAGTTCGTGCTGGGGCTCGCCCTCGCACTGATGATGCACCGCACGCTGGTCGCCCGCGGCCTGGTGCGCACGGTCATCCTCATCCCCTACGGGATCGTCACGGTGGTGGCGGCGTTCAGCTGGCAGTTCGCCTGGACCCCGGACAAGGGGTACCTCGCGGCGCTGCTGCCCACGGGCAGCGCACCGCTGACCGACTTCGGTTCGGCGCTGGCCATCGTCATCGGTGCCGAGGTGTGGAAGACCACGCCGTTCATGGCGCTGCTGCTGCTCGCGGGTCTCGCCCTCGTGCCCGACGACCTGCTCAAGGCCGCGCAGGTGGACGGGGCCGGCCCCTGGCAGCGGCTGACGCAGATCATCCTGCCGATGATGAAGCCGGCGATCCTCGTGGCGCTGCTGTTCCGCACGCTCGACGCGTTCCGCGTGTTCGACAACATCTACATCCTCACCCAGGGCTCCAACGGCACCGGATCGGTGTCGATGCTGGGTTACGACAACCTGTTCAAGGCCTTCAACCTCGGCATCGGATCCGCCATCAGCGTGCTGATCTTCATCTGTGTCGCCCTGCTCGCCGTCCTGTTCATCAAACTGTTCGGCGCAGCGGCGCCGGGCTCCGAGCCGAGCGGGAGGCGCTGACGATGGCGACCACGACGGGTGACCCTCGTACGAGGGTCTGGTGGGGCGTCGCCGGCCTGGTTGTCGTCCTGTACGCGCTGGTGCCGGTGCTGTGGATCCTGAGCCTCTCGTTCAAGACCACCGACACGATCACCGACGGCAACTTCATCCCGCGCAGCTGGACCCTCGACAACTATGCGCAGATCTTCTCGCTCGACATCTTCACGAGCGCACTCGTGAACTCGATCGGTATCGCGATCATCTCCACGGTGCTGGCGGTGGTGATCGGCACGATGGCGGCCTACGCGATCGCCCGCCTCGATTTCCCCGGCAAGAAGGTCCTTGTCGGGGTGTCGCTGCTGATCGCGATGTTCCCGCAGATCTCGCTGGTCTCGCCGCTGTTCGACATCGAGCGCGCGGTGGGCCTGTTCGACACCTGGCCCGGGCTGATCCTGCCCTACATCACGTTCGCGCTGCCGCTGGCGATCTACACGCTCTCGGCGTTCTTCCGGGAGATTCCGTGGGAGCTGGAGAAGGCGGCCAAGATGGACGGGGCCACGCCGCTGCAGGCGTTCCGCTCGGTGATCGTCCCGCTGGCTGCGCCCGGGGTGTTCACCACGGCCATCCTGGTGTTCATCTTCTGCTGGAACGACTTCCTGTTCGCGATCTCGCTGACCTCCACCCCGCGGTCCCAGACCGCCACGGTGGCGATCGCGAACTTCACCGGTGCCTCGCAGTTCGCCGAGCCGACCGGCTCGATCGCGGCGGCAGCGGTGCTGCTCACCATTCCGATCATCATCTTCGTTCTGTTGTTCCAGCGGCGCATCGTCGCCGGCCTGACGTCCGGTGCAGTGAAGGGCTGAGATCACGTGGCTGACATCGTTCTGGACCACATCACCAAGCGCTACCCCGACGGCACCGTCGCGGCCGACGACATCAACATCGAGATCGCCGACGGCGAGTTCATCATTCTCGTGGGGCCGTCGGGCTGCGGGAAGTCCACGGCGCTCAACATGATCGCCGGGCTGGAGGACATCAGCGAGGGCGAGCTGCGGATCGGCGGCGAGCGGATGAACGAGCGGGCGCCCAAGGACCGCGACATCGCGATGGTGTTCCAGTCCTACGCGCTCTACCCGCACATGACCGTGCGCGAGAACATGGGCTTCCCGCTCAAGATCGCCAAGGTGGACAAGGCCGAGATCAACCGCAAGGTCGAGGAGGCCGCGAAGATCCTCGACCTCACCCAGCACCTCGACCGCAAGCCCGCCAACATGTCCGGCGGGCAGCGTCAGCGGGTCGCGATGGGCCGCGCGATCGTGCGCAGCCCCAAGGCCTTCCTCATGGACGAGCCGCTGTCCAACCTCGACGCCAAGCTGCGTGTGCAGATGCGCACGATGGTCTCCAAGCTCCAGCAGCGGCTCGAGACCACCACCGTCTACGTCACGCACGACCAGACGGAGGCCATGACGCTCGGCGACCGCATCGTGGTCATGCGGGGCGGGCACGTCCAGCAGATCGGTTCGCCGCAGACGCTCTACGACACCCCGGCCAACCTCTTCGTCGCGGGGTTCATCGGCTCGCCCGCCATGAACTTCCTGCCCGCGAAGCTCGAGGGCGGCACGTTCCGCACCCCGCTGGGCGATCTCGCGCTCACCGACGAGGTGCGCCGCACGCTGGAGGGGGCCGACGCGCAGCGCGACGTGATCGTCGGCATCCGGCCGGAGCACTTCGAGGACGCCTCGCTCGTGGAGGACCATCAGCGGGCCCGCGGGTCGGTGTTCACCGCCCAGGTCGACGTGCTGGAGTCGATGGGATCGGACAAGTTCGCCTACTTCAGCATGGAGGGCGAGCAGGCGATGTCCGCCGACCTCGCCGACCTCGCGGCCGATGCCGGCACCGCCGACGTGCCCGGTGGCGACAGCGGCACGCTGGTCACCCGGCTGTCGGCCACGTCCGGTGTCCGCGAGGGCGTGCGGGCCGAGGTGTGGGTGGACACGGGCAAGATCCAGGTCTTCGACCCGTCGAGCGGGAAGAACCTGACCGCGGGCGTCGGGGTCGGACATCCCGTCACCACCGACAGTGTCTAGCCCGATCCTCACGCACCTGGTCGGGACGCCACGGACCACGTGAGCCGTGGTCGCGCCGGCGGCCATCCCGGGCGTCTGAGGTAGGGAAACACGAGGACGATCGCGGTACCCCATGCGGGTGCCGCGATCTCCGTGACCGCTCAGGGGCACGCATTAGCGGCTGACAGGTAGTCAGCTCTTCCGGCTGGCGGGGGGCGCAGATGGGCGTTGGCCGTGGCGACTTGAGTCCACCGGGAGGCAATTCTCTTCGCCATGGATGTCGCCGCACCTCCGGAGATCACGGCGGTACCTCTTTCTCCCGCCTGCCACCGGTGCGGCTCTCATGATCTTCATCTACGGCGGTGAACACATCTGGGCGTCCACCACGCCCTGACGGCCCGGTGACCGGTTCCACCGTCGTGGCGGGGCCGTCGCGGCCCGCGGGCGTCGGTGGCGAGGTCCACCCGGCTCTCGCCTCGAGGGGTTGTACCGCGAGGGCGACTGCCACATGGTCGGCAACAACACCCCGGTGCTTCTCCTCCGGGGACCCGATGGAGTTCCAGCACTTCATCCGGTCGCAGAAGCGCCGCGCGACAGCAACCTGCGAGACCACGACATGCCATGGGACATCTGGACCCCGTCCCCGGAGTCGGCGCCCCAGGTGACCCGGCTGATGGGCGACCGCCGCATCCCGCGGACCTGGCGGCACATGCAAGCGGCGACGGGGGGTCGACGCCGTCGGTTCGGTCGTCACGGGCACCCCTGGTCGTCCCGGGCGCGAGCGGCGTTCATGCGCCGTTCGACGACTCCTCGCAGCGTCATGCCCGGAAGCTGGAGGAACTGACCGTATGGAATTTTCGATCATCGTGGTGGTAGTGGTCGCCGCGCTCGTGTTCGACTTCACGAACGGCTTTCACGACACGGCCAATGCCATGGCCACGTCGATCGCCACGGGCGCATTGCGCCCCAAGCTGGCAGTCCTGATCGCCGGGGTGATGAACCTCGTCGGTGTCTTCGTCTCCGTGCAGGTCGCCAAGACGATTTCCGATGGCCTTGTTGATGAGGCTCGCATCACCCCCGTGGTGATCTTCGCCGGGCTCGTCGGCGCGATCCTCTGGAACCTGCTGACATGGCTGTTCGGCCTGCCGTCCAGCTCGTCGCACGCGCTCTTCGGTGGGTTGATCGGCGCTACGTGGGTCGCCGCCGGAGTCGACGCGATCCAGTTCGGGCAGCTGCTCAGCAAGATTTTACTGCCCGCGTTGCTCTCCCCGATCCTCGCCGGGGTGGTCGCGCTGACGGCCACCCTTCTCGCTTATCGCATTACCGCCCGTGCGGGTCGAGCCACGGTCAGCAGCGGATTCAGGATCGGCCAGATCGTCTCGGCGTCGATGGTGGCGCTCGCCCACGGCACGAACGACGCGCAGAAGACGATGGGGGTGATCACCCTCGCCCTCATCACGGCAGGCACTCTGCCTACCGACGCGGGGCCGCCGCTCTGGGTGATCTTAACCGCTGGCCTGTCGATCGCGCTCGGAACGTATGTCGGGGGTTGGCGGATCATCCGAACCCTCGGCAAGCGGGTGACCGAGATCCAGACCACTCAAGGTTTTGCCGCCGAGGTCAGCAGCGCTGCGGTCATCCTCGCCTCATCGAACCTGGGGTTCGCGTTGTCCACCACCCAGGTCGCGACCGGCTCGATCTTCGGTGCCGGCGCGGGTCGTCGCCTCGCGTCGGTCCGCTGGGGCGTGGCCGGGCAGATGGCGCTCTCCTGGCTGGTGACGCTCCCAGCGGCCGCCGCGGCCGGAGCGGTGGCCGCGTACACGGCCTGCTTGGGCACCATCGGTGTCGTCATCGTCGCGGTGGTGGGCGTCGCCCTGGCCGCGGGTATCTACGCCCGTTCGCGGCGCCAACCCGTCACGGCCGAGAACGTCAACGACGCGCCTGCGGCAACACCCGTGGCCGCCAACGTCTGACGCCGATCCAGGGAGGAGCGGAGATGGACGTCGACTGGAGAGCGCTGCTCCTGGTGGGGATCGTTTCGCTGGCGGTGGCCGTAGCCGTTGTCGTGCTCGTCGCCTTCGCCCTCGTCGGGCTCTCCGCACGCTCCGGGGCGGCGCGCCATGGCGGGGAAGCGAGCGCGCCCAGCGCATCTGTCGGCACGGCTGCGGCCTGCGTGTGTCTGGTCGCGGCGGCCGCGATCGTCGGCTTCGGCCTCTATCTGGTGGTCGTCTGACGGTGAGCGCCGCGGGCCGACGCTCATCGCAGCCCGACCGTCGGGACCGTTGCACTACCGGACCGGCCGCTACACCCGGCTGCCGCGTGGCCGGTCAGGGTGGTCGGCCCGGAGCCGGTCGACCACCTCGTCGTCCCATCGGTGCGTGCGCAGCAGCCGGTAGCGCTGGCACGCCAGGTGCAGGTAGGCCTCCGCCTCCGTGCGGTTGCCGATCAGCGAGGCCTGGTCGAGCATCCGCACGACCGGGCGGTACTCCTCGGAGTACCAGCGGCGGGCCACCGTCTCGCGGTCGAGGTACCGGTTCTCGTGCTGCATCAGCCGGAACCCCCACGCCTCCACGGTCTCGCTGAGCTCGGCGTAGGACCACGCGTCGGTGACGAGGATGGTGCACAGCGCCGGGCCCGGCAGGGGGACGCGGTCGAGGAACACCCGGCGCAGGTCCTTGGTGATGAGGTCGCCCCGCCGGGAGATCCCGGTGGCGTCGATGCGGGTGGTCACCTCGGTGACGAACGCGTCGATCGACCGCAGCCCGAGCGCGTGCGCCACCGAGACGCGGTGGTGGCCGTCGCGGACGAAGTAGAGCTCGCCGACCTGGTAGAGGTCGATCGGCGGGATCGGCTCGCCGCGCCGCTGTGCGCGCGCCAGCCGCTCCCACCGCTCGCGGGTGCGCTGCGAGCTCGGCCGGAACCAGCGGTCGAAGTCGCGTGTGCGGTCGACGCTGCCGACGATCGACTCCAGCGCGACGACCCGCAGGCCGAGCCGGCGCTCCCCGGTTCGCCCCAACGCGGCGACGACCTCGTCGAAGGGCAGGATCTCGGAGACGTCGTCCGGTTCGCGCCGCAGCCACGCGGCCAGCCGGGAGAGCACCTGTCTGCGGCGTACCCGCAGGAAGTCGTTCTCGGCATCGGCGGTGGGGAAGCCGGTGGCGGGCATCACGCCTCCTCGGGTGGGGGTCGCTGCTGCCTGGCCTCGAACGCCGTCGCCGTCCTCGGTGGCCGGGCCACCGGCGTCAGAGTACGTGTCATGGAGACGAGATCGACTGGAATGCGCCAGGATGCAGGATGTGCCTCCCTCGTCGAAGCCGGGTCCCGTCGAGCGCGGAGGAGTACCCCGCTCGTTCGACGCCCACGCGCGCACCTACGACAAGCTCGTCGGGGCCAACCCCGGATACCACGAGCACCTGCGGCTGACGACGAGACGGATGGGCCTGCCGAACCGGGGGGCCGGGCTGCGGCTGCTCGACCTGGGCTGTGGCACCGGCGCGTCCACGGCCGCGCTCCTCGACTCGGCGCCGGAGGCCCAGATCGTCGGGGTGGACGCGTCGGGCGAGATGCTGGCGCAGGCCCGGGGCAAGACGTGGCCGCCCAACGTCGAGTTCGTGCACGGCAACGTCGAGAACCTGGCGATGACCGGGATCACCGGACCCTTCGACGGCATCCTCGCGGCCTACCTGGTGCGCAACCTCGTGCACCGGGACGCCGCCCTGCGGCAGTTCCACCGCCTGCTGCGGCCCGGCGCGCCGATCGCGCTGCACGAGTACTCGGTGCGTGACTCGCTGCGCAGCCGGGCGGTGTGGACGACGGTCTGCTGGGGCGTGATCATCCCGATGGGGAAGATCCGGACGGGCTCCGCCGACCTGTACCGGTACCTGTGGCGCAGCGTCCTGCGGTTCGACGGCGTGGAGGAGCTCACCCGGCGGATGGCTGCTGCCGGGTTCGAGGACCTGCGGGTACAGACCGTGCCGGGCTGGCAGCAGCACATCGTGCACACCTTCCTCGGCCGCCGCCCCGCGACAGAGGAACTCGTCACCGGCCGTTTCGGCGACGCCGACCCCGCCCACGTCGATCCCGACGCCGCGACCCCGCCCGAGGGCATCGACCTGCCCACCCCGCCGGAGGGCAGCGCCGTGACTCCGCCGCCCACCAGCACCTGACACCCGCAACCGACGTGCCCGGGCCGGGCAGGTCGCCTACGCTGCCCTTCGTGCACCGCACGTTCCCGATCACCCCGCCGCCCCGCTCCTAGCGGGGCCGCCTGCGCACCCCTCTGATCAGGAGTGCGCCATTCGGTCGTCCGACCGGTAGTCCCACCCGCCGGGTGACGGCTCGGACCGGCCCCGCTTCCGCGACCCCTTTCCCTCCGTCGCAGGAGCGCAGAACAGCCATGCCCGTCGTCCGTACCACCCCCGTGTCCGGGGTGTCCCTCCTCGTCGTCGCAGGAGTCCTCTGGGGCACCGGTGGCCTGCTCGGCCGGATGCTCGCCGACGCCACCGGTCTCTCGTCGCTCGCCGTGGCGGCCTACCGGCTCGCCGTCGGTGGGCTGCTCATCGTCGGCTACCTCCGGGTCTCCGGCCGCAGGCTGCCGCGCGGCTCCGCGTCATGGCGGCGCATCGCGGCCGTCGGCGTGCTCGCGGCCCTCTTCCAGGGGTGCTACTTCACGGCCGTGTCCCTCACCTCGGTCAGCCTCGCCACTCTCGTGGCGATCGGTTCGTCGCCGGTGCTGGTGCTGCTGGCGCGTCCCAGGGCGGCGGGGCGACGGCAGGTCGGCGCGGTCGTCCTCGCCCTGCTCGGGCTGGGACTGCTCGTCGGGTCGCCCGCCGAGGCGCCCGGTCTCGCAGGCCCGGTCCTCGCCGGCACGGTGTTCGCGCTGCTCTCCGCGGCCGGGTTCACCGCGATGACGCTGCTGGCGGCGCGGCCCGTCCCGGGCCTGGACGACGCGACCACCACGGGAGCCGGGTTCACCCTCGGCGGAGCGCTGCTCGTGCCCGTCGCCGCGGCCACGTCCGGGCTGGGGTTCACGCCCGGCGCCGGCTCGGTCGGGCTGCTCGTCGCTCTCGGCGTCGTCCCGACCGCGGTGGCCTACACGTGCTACTTCCGTGGGCTGCGGACCTCACCCGCGGCGCTCGGTGTGCTGATGGCGCTGTTGGAGCCGCTCACCGCCGCGGTGCTCGCGGCCCTGCTGCTCGGGGACCGGCTCGGCGCCGTCGGGGTCACGGGCGCGGTGCTGCTCGGGGGCGCTGTCGTGCTGGCGGGCCGGGGGAGCGGACGTCAACACCATGGCTGCTCCTGAACATTCCATGGTGTGCTGCGCGGCACGTTGATCAGTCAGTCTATCTACAGGACTCTGAGGCTCAGAGCGCCTCGGGCTCCGAGTGGACGCCGACGGCCACGCCTCAGGGAGAAACAGACGTGATCATCCGTAGTCCGTACCCCGACCTCGACATCCCCGAGATCGGGCTCCACGAGTTCCTGCTCGGCCACCTCGACCCGCAGGACGCCGAGCGGCCTGCCACCGTCGCCGCGGCCGGCGGGTCGGGGTACACCTACGGGGAGCTCGTCGCGACCGTCTCCGCTGTGGCCGCCGGGCTGGGCGAGCGCGGGGTGGCGCGCGGGGACGTCGCCGCGATCCTCGCCCCGAACATCCCCGAGTACCCGGCGGTGTTCCACGGCGTGCTCGCGGCCGGGGCGACGGTGTCGCCCGCGAACGCGCTCTACACGCCGCGCGAGCTCGCCCACCAACTGCGCGACTCCGGGGCGCGGGTCCTGTTCACCGCGCCGGAGTGCCTGGATCGGGCTCGGGTGGCCGTGACGCACGACGGCGTGAGGGTGGACGAGGTCGTGGTGCTGGGTGCGGGCGCCGGTGCCGGTGGCCCCGTGCGGGAGACGCCGTGGGAGGAGTTCCTGGAGACGGTGCACACCGGTGCCGGTGCCCGCCCCCCTGTCTCGCCGGACGACGTCGCGGTCCTGCCCTACTCCTCCGGCACCACGGGCCTGTCGAAGGGCGTGCAGCTCACGCACCGCAACCTCGTCGCGAACGTGCTGCAGACCACACCGCTCGGCCAACATGCGCCGTACGGGCGCTACCTCGCCGCGGTCCCGCTCTCCCACATCTACGGGCTCACCGTCGCCATGAACAGGGCCCTGTACAACCGAGGCCTCCTCGTCACGATGCCGCGCTTCGAGTTCACGGCGTTCCTGCAGGCCATCGCCGAGCACCGCATCGAGCAGGTCGCCGCGGTCCCGCCGATCATGCTCGGGCTCGCGCGCAGCCCCCTCGTCGACTCCTACGACCTGAGCAGCCTGGACGTCCTGGTGTCGGCGGCCGCACCGCTGGAACGCAGCATCGCCGAGGCGGTGGCCGACCGGCTGCACGTCACCGTCGTCCAGGGCTACGGGCTCACCGAGTCCAGTCCCGGCATCACGGGCATTCCCGTCGACCGGCCCGAGATCGACCGCGGCAGCCTCGGCGTACTGGCGCCGAACATCACGGCCCGGGTGGTCGACCCGGAGACGGGTGAGGACGTCGAGACGGGGGAGCCGGGCGAGCTGTGGGCCCGGGGTCCGAACATCATGCGCGGCTACCTGAACAACGCCGAGGCCACGGCGGCCACCCTGGATGCCGACGGGTTCCTGCACACCGGCGACATCGTGACGGTTTCCGAGGACGGCGTCTTCCGCGTGGTCGACCGGCTCAAGGAGCTCATCAAGTACAAGGGCAACCAGGTCGCTCCCGCGGAGCTGGAGGGGGCGCTGCTCGCTCACGAGGGTGTCGCGGACGCCGCGGTGGTCGGCGTGCCCGGCCCGGACGGCGGGGAGTGGCCGAAGGCGTTCGTCGTGCCGCAGCAGGGCTACGCACCGTGCGTGGCCGGGGGCCTGGCCGAGGAGGTGATGGCCTTCGTCGCCGAGCGGGTGGCGCCCTTCAAGAAGGTGCGGGAGGTCGAGTTCGTCGACCGGATCCCCAGGTCGAGCGCGGGCAAGATCCTCCGCAGGGAGCTGCGCGAGCGGGAGTCAGGAACGGGCGCGTAGCTCGTAGCGACGCTCGGCGTAGGCGATGTCGTCGCGCCAGAGCCGCCGCGCGGCCATCCCGATGAGCGGGCGCAGCGCACCGGCGGCGCGACGCGTGTACCCGAATCCCGGGCGGTCGGAGTGGGCCACCACGGCCTCGATGACGGCCGTGCGCGGCACGCCGTCCGGGCCCGGTCGCAGTGGCGTGGCGTGGGTCTCGACGACGCTGCCCGTTCCCTCCCCGTCGACGATCTGCATGGTGATCGTGCGCGCGTCGGGGCAGCTGAACTCCGCCCGGACCGGCACCCCGAAGCGGGTACCCACGGCGAACGTCACCTCGATGAGGAAGCGGTCCTCCGCGGCGGTGCAGTCGATCGGTGGCGCGCTCAGCACCTCCAGCGCCGTGAACGAGTACGGGTGGAGCCAGGCGCCGTGCCACGGGTCGAGCCGGTTGGCGATGACGTCCTCCGGCTCGCAGCGCCCGATCACCGTGGCCACCGCGGCGAGACCCTGGTCCGCGGGACGGGGGCCGAGCACCGGGGCGTCGGCGGGAGGGCCCTCCGCCGTGTCGTCGAGCCGCACCCAGGCGAGCACGCCGTCGTCGTGGGCGGGCAGCGTGCGCCAGCCGGGACGGCCGCCCGGCTCGAGCGCCAGGCCGTGCCACCGGCACACGAGCCGCCCGTCGTGCACGGGGGCATCGCACAAGGCGGCCCCGAGGTGGGGGCACGCGCCCGGCCCGACGTGCAGCGCACCGGTGCCGTCGCGCCACGCCACGAGCTCCTGCCCGGCGACGACGCGGCCGAACGCCCGGCCGGGCCGGACCTCGCGGCTGGCGGCGAGCACGAACCAGCCACCGGGCGAGCGCTCCCGCGCCCGCTGCAACGCGGCCCCGATGAGCGCAGGCTTCGCGTCGGCCCACGTCGGCTGCTGCTCGGCCCAGCGCGGACGCTGCAACCGGCGCAGCGGGTTGACCGGGCGGTGCTCCTTCACGGTCACCAGGCTAGGACGGCCGCGAGCGCCCCGCCCGGTGATGACCGCGCTCCGTCGGGTGGAGTGCGGGCGTCAGAGCCACTCGTTGCGCCGGAACACCCGGAACAGCCCTGCGCAGATCACGACGATCGTCACCAGCACCAACGGGTAGCCGAAGCGCCAGTGCAGCTCGGGCATGTGGTCGAAGTTCATGCCGTAGATGCCCGCGATCATGGTGGGCACGGAGACGATCGCGACGTACGCGGAGATCTTGCGCATGTCGTTGTTCTGCCGCATCGTGATCTTGGCGAGCACGGCGTCGACGAGCGTGGTGAGCAGCTCGTTGAAGCCCGCGATCCGTTCGGTGACCGTCGTGAGGTGGTCGTCGACGTCGCGGAAGTAGGACCGTACGTCGTGCGGCACGAGCGAGCTGTAGCCCTCGGTCAGCTTCCGCACCGGAGCCCCCAGCGGCACCACGGCGCGGCGCAGCTCGAGCACCTCGCGCTTCATGACGTAGATCTGCTCGGAGTCGACCGCCGACCGGGGCGCGAAGACCTCGGTCTCCATCTCGTCGATGTCGGTCTCGATCGCCTCGGTGACACCGAGGTAGGTGTCGACGATGTGGTCGGCGATCGCGTGCAGCACCGCCGCGGGCCCCAGCGCGAGCTGCTCGGGGTCGGCCTCCAGGTCGTTGCGCACGTCGCGCAGCGAGGAGTGCTCGCCGTGGCGCACCGTGATCACGAAGTCCGGTCCGAGGAACACCATGACCTCGCCGGTCTCGACGACCTCGTTCTCCGCCGACGGCTGCGGCTTCCCCGTGTAACAGACCGTCTTGAGCACCATGAAGAGCGTGTCGTCGTAGCGCTCCAGCTTCGGGCGCTGGTGGGCCTGCACGGCGTCCTCGACGGCGAGCTCGTGCAGACCGAAGACGTCGGCGATGCCGGTGATCTGTTCCTCGTCGGGCTCGTGCAGGCCGATCCAGACGAAGCCGTCGTCCCGCGAGCGCACCTCGGCGAGCGCACGGTCGTGCGACCAGTGGCCGGGGAGGCGCCGGCCGTCGACGTACACGGCACAGTCGACCACGTACGCGGAGATGGGGACGCGGAGCTTGGGGAGCAGCGAGGCGCTGCCCTTCACGGAGAGCCGACCGGCACGGATGGCGGGCCGGAGTGAGGACAGGGGCGGCACGAGGTACCTCCGGAGAGTTCGGGACGCGCGGGCGTGCTCGTCGCGCGGACACGTGGAGCTCGCGTCCCGACCGGGGTGACCGTCAGCAGGTCGCCATGTCGAGAACGCGGCGACTACTGCAACCGGGTGCCGTGGGCACCGCGCTCACCTCCTCGTCCACTGCTCGATCCGTTGGTCATGGCCGACCGCGCACCGACGGGATTCCATCGGTGGGGGTTCGCGGGGCCCTGCGTCTAGATTACGCCTACCACCTGGCTATCGACGATGGAGGCGGCAGCGTTGCAGTTCGGTCGGTACTACGAGGAGTTCGAGGTCGGGGCCGTCTACAAGCACTGGCCGGGCAAGACGGTCACCGAGTACGACGACCACCTCTTCTGCCTGCTGACCATGAACCATCACCCGCTGCACCTCGACGCCAACTACGCGCAGGAGTCCACGGAGTTCAAGCGCAACGTCGTGGTCGGCAACTACGTCTACTCGTTGCTGCTGGGGATGTCGGTGCCCGACGTCTCCGGCAAGGCGATCGCCAACCTGGAGGTGGAGTCGCTCAAGCACACCCGCCCGACGTTCCACGGCGACACCATCTACGGCGAGACCGAGGTGCTGGGCAAGACCGAGTCGAGGTCGAAGGACGACCGGGGCGTCGTCCACGTCGAGACCCGCGGGTACAAGCAGGACGGCACGGTCGTCTGCACGTTCCGCCGGAAGGTCATGGTGCCGAAGCGGTCCTGCGGGGAGGCGCGCGGCGGCGAGCAGCCGGGCCGCCCGGAGCCGCAGTCCTGACGCATGCCGCCGCCCGGTCAGCGGGGCAGCGCGTCCCATTCGGTGAGGGTGTCGAGCAGCTGGGCGACGAGTGGGAGCTCGGCCAGCGCGGCCGCGTCACACCACCGGGCGTCAAGCGCATCGTCACCGGCCCGCAGCTCACCACCCACGATCGTGCACCGGTAGTCGGCGATGCTGTAGGGCCCGCGTTGCACCCGGCCGACCAGCGGCCCGGGCCGGATCAACAGGCCGGTCTCCTCCGCCATCTCCCTTACCAGGGCGGCAGCGTCGTCCTCACCGGGCTCGACCCGGCCTCCCGGGAGCGACCACAGCCCGCGCCCGGGCTCGTTGCCGCGGCGGATCAGCAGCAGCCGGCCACCGTCGTCGTATGTCAAGGCCCCCACACAGGGGACATGTTCACCTTTTTGGATCATGCTCGTCGACCATACGGCCCCGCGTGCCGGATACCCTGGGGCTCGCTGGTGCGGTACAAATCAGTTGCAACCGGTCCTCTTACGCCAGAACGGTGGGTGTGGTGAACCTCAAGAAGATCGTCGGGTTCCTTGCGATCGCGTTGGTCGTCTTCTACATCTTCACCCAGCCGGACAGCGCGGCCGGTTCCATCGAGAGCATCGGCGCCACCCTTCGCAACGGCGCGGAGTCCGTGATCCGGTTCTTCAACCAGCTCGTCGTGTAGCCCCGTGCTTGCACCCCGCGAGATCGACGAGTACCTCCTCCCGACCGAACGTCGGGTCATCCGGGTGCGGCAGCACTGGGCGTTCATGTGGAAGCACGTCGTACTGACCGCCCTCTTCCTGCTCGCCATGGTGCTGCTCGAGCGCTACCTGCCCGACAGCGTGCTCATCGACAACCTCACGTTCTACCTGGCGCTCGTGGCCGTGCTGCGGTTCACGGTGCTCACCATCCTGTGGTGGATCGAGCGCATCGTGATCACCGACAAGCGCGTGATGCTCGCCCAGGGCATCATCGTGCACAGCGTCGGCATGATGCCGCTCGGGAAGGTCACCGACCTGACGTTCGAGCGCTCGCTCGGCGGCCGGATCATGGGTTACGGCACCCTGATCGTCGAGTCCGCCGGCCAGATCCAGGCGCTCAACCGCATCGACTACA
The DNA here is from genome assembly GCF_012911925.1 of Pseudonocardia xinjiangensis. GTDB lineage: Bacteria > Actinomycetota > Actinomycetes > Mycobacteriales > Pseudonocardiaceae > Pseudonocardia > Pseudonocardia xinjiangensis. The sequence continues at coordinate 26,793 of NZ_JAAXKY010000066.1, forward strand.
TGCCCCGCCCCGAGGAGATCTACGAGGCGCTCTCCGAGCTGGTCTTCGGTGAGAAGGGCAAGACGAGGGCCACGGGCATGCTCGCCCGAGGCCGCTGGCGGCGCTAGCCGGCGCGTTAGCCTCAGGTGTGGCCCGCCTTCGCATCGACCTGCACACCCACTCCACGGCATCCGACGGCACGGACAGCCCGGCCGGGCTCGTCACGGCCGCGGCTGCCGCCGGCGTCGATGTACTGGCGATCACCGACCACGACACCACCGCGGGCTGGGCCGAGGCCGCCGCGGCGCTACCCGGTGGGATGTCGCTGGTGCGAGGAGCGGAGCTGTCGTGCATCAGTCCGACGGGCCGGGACGAGCGCGACGTCGCGGTGCACCTGCTGGGCTACCTCTTCGATCCCGAGCACCCCGCGATCGTCGCCGAGCAGAGCCGGCTGCGGGCCGAGCGCGTGGAGCGGCTGCAGCGCATGGTCGAGAAGATGGCCGCCGACGGTTACCCCGTCGACGTCGAGACGGTGTTCGGCCTGCTTCCCCCCGGGGCCAGCGCCGGGCGCCCGCACCTGGCGCGGGCCCTCGTGGTGGCCGGTGTGGTGGAGTCGGTGAACGAGGCGTTCGCGACGTTGCTCTACAACGGCAGCCCGTACTACGTGCCCAAGGCCGACACCCCGATCCACACCGCGATCGAGATGGTGCGGGCCGCGGGTGGGGTCACGGTGTTCGCCCACCCGCTCGCCCGCAAGCGGGGGCGGGTGGTGGAGCCATCGATGATCGTGGGGCTGGCGGCGGCCGGGCTGACCGGCGTCGAGGTGGACCATCCCGACCACTCCGCGGAGGACCGCGACCTGCTGCGCGGGCTGGCGGCGGACGCGGGCCTCGTGGCCACGGGTTCCAGCGACTACCACGGCACCAACAAGACCACCCCCATCGCGGCCGAGACGACGAACGAGGACGCGCTCGGGGCGCTGGTGGCCGGCGCCACCGGCGCCGAGGTGCTCACCGGCTGACCGGGCCCGGGTGCCGGGCATTACGGTGCTCGCGTGAACGGCGGTGTGCAGCTCGGGCTCGACTTCGCGACCACCCGGCTGGTAAGGGTGACGCCGTCGAGGCTGGCCACCTGGACCGACTGCCCCCGCCGGTACCGGCTGACCTACCTGGACCGGCCGTCCCCGCCGCGGAGCGGGGGCAGGGCGCACAGCACTCTCGGCGCCGTCGTGCATCTCGCGCTGCGTGCGCTGTTCGAGCTGCCACCGGCGGAGCGCACTCCACGGGCGGCAGCGGCGCTGGTCGACCGGCACTGGACGAGCGAGGGTTTCCGTGACGCCGCCCAGGCCGCGGAGTACCGCGAGCGGGCGCGGGGGTGGGTGGCGGAGTACGCAACCGAGTGGAGCGCAGGCGGAGCGAGCATCGATGCCGAGTGGAGCGCCGACTCGCCTGACGGCCAGGACGTCGATGTCGTCGGGCTGGAGCAGTGGGTGTCCGTCGCGACCGACCGGATCGTCGCCGAGGGCCGGGTCGACCGGATCGACCGGCGGGGGGCGGACCTGGTGGTCGTCGACTACAAGACAGGTAGGTGGGTCCCCACCGCCGAGGACGCGAGGTCCTCGCAGGCGCTCGCGCTGTACGCCGTGGCCACCGAGCACACCCTGCGGCGCCCCTGCACGCAGGTGGAGCTGCACCACCTGCCGAGCGGGCAGGTGGCGGCCTGGGAGCACGACCGGGCGTCGCTGAGCGGGCACGTCCGGAGGGCCGAGGAGACGGCGGCGGAGCTCGCCGGCGCGGCCGACGAGCTCGCCGCGGGCGGCGACGCCGAGGAGCTCTTCCCGGCCCGGCCCGCGGCGCGCTGCGGGGCGTGCGAGATGCGCCGCAGCTGCCCGGAGGGACGAGCCGCGGCCCCGGAGCGGGACCCATGGGCTCTGCTCGCGCCGTGAACGCCCGGCGCCGGGGAGCCGGGGGAGTGCTGCGAGGCCTGTCCGGCCTGCTCGCGGGCGGGTTGGTGGCGCTGCTGGTGGCGCTGGGCATCGCCTGGTACGTGGCGGACCGAACCGGCACTTCCGGCCCGGGCGTCCCCACCCTCGTGTGGCACGCCCTCGCGGCGGTGGCGGCCGTGGTGGCGCAGCGGTACGCCGACCGGCACCGGGGGGCCGGTGGGGCCGTGGCCGCCGCTGCCGTGATCGTGATCGCCGCGGTGCTGCTCACCACCCAGTGGTTCTTCTGACGGGTCAGCCGCCCGGCCGCAGCGCGACCACCTCGGTGCCGCGTTGCTCGAGCAGCATGTTGCCCGCCGCCGCGAGCCGCACCGGAGCGTCGGGATCCGCGCGGGCGACGGGGAGCGTGCGCAGGGCAGTGCCCCGGGCGGGGTCGAGCACCTGCAGACCGGCGGGGACGGGAACGAGGAGGCCGCCGCCGTACGGCTGAGCGGGCCCGAGGGTCCCGTCGGCCGTCCACAGCGGAGTGAGATCGGTGCCGTCGAGGGCGATCGTCCGGGAGCCGGTCCACCAGTAGACGCGGTCGTCCCGGTCGCCGCTTCCGTCGGTGCTGCCGAGGGTGGGCCCGGTCGTCGCGGCCGGGGCGGTGGAGTCGGCCGCCAGGTCGGCGTCGGGCACGTCGAGGGAGACCAGGCCGATCTGCTGCCCGGTGGCGTCGAGCACCTGCAGCCGCGGCGGGTTCTGCAGGGCGACCGCCACCCGGTCGGCCGTCAGGGCCACGAGCGTCGCCCCGGCTGCCGGCAGCGGGACGGAGAACTGCACGTCCGGGGCGTCGGCGCCGTCCTCACCGTCGGCGGCGAGCACCGTGAGCCGGTCGGTCTGCTCACCGGGACAGCGTTCGATGACCCCGATCCGGCCGGCGCCGACGGCCGCCGGGCCGTAGGTGCAGTCGGGCCTCGGCTGGCGGCCGGTCTGCACGGGGGTGGTGACGTCGCCGTACTCGGCGGTCCGGACGAGGTCGCTGCGCCAGACCTCCAGGTAGTCGGCGCCGGTCGCCAGCACGTAGGTGTTGTCGGCCAGCAGCCGGGTGCCGGGCCGTACGTCCGGGTTGCTCGCGGTCAGCCGGGTGCCCGTGTCCGGGCGCAGCGCCGTGAGCTCGCTGCAGTAGCCGGTGGTGCCGGCGAAGAGCGCGAGCAGGCGCCCGGGGCCGCCGTCGGGGAACGCGAAGTCGACGGTGCAGAGAGACCGGTCCCGCGTGTAGCTCCAGCTCTCGGCGCCGGTGGCAGCGGTGCGCCCCACGACGCGCGAACCGTCGGCGGTGACCACAGCGGGTCCCGCGACGACCGGATGGTCGGTGGCGCCGCTGGGAGCCCGCCAGGCCTCGCTGAACGCGGTCGGCACGCCGCCGGCGGGCGGCGGCGGCACGATCGGGGCGGCGGCCGGGTCGTCGGTGGTGCCGGCCACGGGGCTCGTGCGCCACACGGCGATCCCGCCGCCGATCAACACCAGTGCCAGGACGGCCGCCGCAACGACGTCGCCGGGGCGACGCCGTTCCGGACGCAGGCGCGGCTTCGGCTGCGGGGACCGCAGCCGCTCGCTCGGCTCGACAGGCACCGGAGGCAGGTCAGCTGGCAGCGGCAGCGTCGGCTGCCGGCCCGTCACTGCTCTCGCCGCCTTCACCGCCACCGCGACGACGCGAACCTCCGCGGCGCCGACGACGGCGCGGGCGCTCGCCTTCGCCGCGCGGAGCGGCTGCGGTGTCCGGGCCGGTGGCCGGCTGATCGGCGGGTGCGTCCGCGGTGCCGCCGGCGGCGACAGTGGAGGTGGCCACGGTGGGCTCACCGGTGGCCTGGTCGGGGGCGTCACCGGTGCCGGTGCCGCCTGCCGCCCCGCCCGACCTGCTGCGGGTACGGACACGGGGCTTGCGCACCCGGGGCTGCTCCGGGCCGTCGTCCTTGGTGTCGGGGCGGGCGCCGGCGGAGCGGGTGCCGCGGGCGGACTTGTCGCCCCGCTTGCGGCCGCCGTGGTCGCCCTCGGTGTCGACGTACTCGGCGTCCAGTCCGGCCCGGGTGCGCTGGGAGCGCGGCAGGCGTCCGGTGGCCGACGCCGCAATGGCCAGGTCGGAGTAGAGGTGGTCGGACGTGGAGTACGTCTCCACGGGCTCCGGCATCCCGAGGCTCAGGTCGTCGCTGATGAGCTTCCACCGCGGGATCTCGTCCCAGTCGACCAGCGTGACCGCCACGCCCTCCTTACCGGCCCGGCCGGTGCGGCCGATCCGGTGGACGTAGGTCTTCGAGTCCTCGGGGCACTGGTAGTTGACCACGTGGGTGACGTCGGTGACGTCGATGCCGCGGGCCGCGACGTCGGTGGCCACCAGCACGTCGACCTTGCCGGAGCGGAACGCGCGCAGAGCCTGCTCGCGGGCGCCCTGGCCCAGGTCGCCGTGCACGGCTGCGGCCGCGAAGCCGCGTTCGGCCAGGTCGTCGGCGACGCGCTGCACCGTGCGCTTGGTGCGGGCGAAGATCATGGTGAGCCCGCGCCCGTCGGCCTGGAGCACGCGGGTGAGCAGCTCCACCTTGTCCATGGCGTGGGCGCGGTAGACCAGCTGCCGCGTGCGCTCGTGGATCGAACCCTGGTCGGCCTCCTCCGCACGGATGTGCGTGGGCCGGTTCAGGAACGCGCGCGACAGCGCGATGATCGGGCCGGGCATGGTGGCCGAGAACAGCATGGTGTGCCGCTTCTCCGGCAGCATCCGCATGATCCGCTCGACGTCGGGCAGGAAGCCCAGGTCCAGCATCTCGTCGGCCTCGTCGAGCACGAGGGCCTTGACGCGGCCCAGCACGAGGTGGCGCTGCTCGGCGAGGTCGAGCAGGCGGCCGGGCGTGCCGACCACGACGTCGACGCCCTTGCGGAGGGCGGCCAGCTGCGGCTCGTAGGCGCGGCCACCGTAGATCGCGGTGACCCGGACGCCGAGGTGCTTGCCCGCGTCGGCGATGTCCTTGGCGACCTGCACGCAGAGCTCGCGGGTGGGCACCACCACGAGTGCCTGCGGCACGTCCTTCGTGCGGTCGGCGGCCTCGCCCTCGGCGTTGGCGGCGGGCTGCTCGGACGGCGGCACGACGCGCTGCAGCAGGGGGACACCGAAACCGAGGGTCTTACCCATACCGGTGCGGGCCTGGCCGATGATGTCGTCGCCCGCGAGCGCGAGCGGAAGCGTGAGCTCCTGGATCGCGAACGTGCGCTCGATGCCGGCCTCGGCCAGCGCTCGGACGATCTCCGGGCGCACGCCGAGCTCGGCGAAGGTGGGAGAGTCCGGGGCAACGGGGGCGCCGGCCTGCAGCGGGTGCGCCTCGACGATCTCGTCGGCAGCAGCGTCTGTGGAGTTATCGGGGGAGTCCGTGGGGGACTCGCTGAGTGTGTCGTTCTGAACGGACAGGATGATCGCCTCTCTCCGCGCACAGGAGCCCGGGGCCGGCTCGTCGACCACCGGCTGCCCGTACCGTGAAGGTCACGGCGCGCCCTGATGGGAGAACCGACGAGGCGCTGCACGCACCAGGTCGTTGCGGCTCCGGTCCTGTGGCTCCCGGTTCCGGGAGCTCCGGGCGGTGGCCGCGGGTAGGCGCGCACCCGTGCGGGCGCTGCGCTGGGCCTATCCTACCCGGTGCCCGCTTCCGGGGTCAGCCCGGCGCGCCGGGCGGTAGGGTGACGTGCACCGCCCCCCGACTCAACATGACCTCTAGGCTCGGCGCATGGTGACTGCGCGGGCGGTGGATCCCGCCGGAGCGGGGCGGGCGACCATCGACCTGCTCGGCGTGCTGGCGTACGGCGAGCTGTCCGCGTTCGACCGCCTGGCCGAGGACGCGAGGACCGCACCGACCCTCAGTGGCCGGGCCGCCCTTTCGGCCATGGCGGCGGCCGAGATCGGCCATTTCCGGATGCTCGAGGAGCATCTCCGCGGCCTGGACGTCTCCGTCGAGGACGCCATGCGTCCTTTCGTGGCGCAGTGGGATGCCTACCACGCGTCCACCGCGCCCCGGACGTGGCTGGAGTCGCTGGTCAAGGCCTATCTCGGCGACGGGCTGGCGGCCGACTTCTACCGGGAGATCGGGGGCTGGCTCCCCGGCCCGACCGGCGAGCTGGTGCAGCAGGTGCTCGCCGACACCGGGCACAGCGCGTTCGCCGAGCGTGAGGTCAGGGCGGCGTGCGCGAGCAGCAGGCAGGTGCACGACCGGCTCGCCCTGTGGGGTCGCAGGCTGCTCGGGGAGGCCGTCACCCAGGCGCAGCACATCGTGGCCGAGCGCGACGAGCTGGCCGAGTTCATCGTCACCGGCTCCGGTGATCTCTCCGGGCTCGCCACGCTGCTCAGGCGGCTGCAGTCCAACCACGGCAAGCGGATGGCCAAGCTCGGGCTCACCTGAGTTCGCCCAGGGCGGACCGCCCGTCCCCGCCCGGGGCGTTCACCTGCACTAGCCTGGGCCGAGCCAGTTCGACAAACGTGACCAGGAGGTCAACCGGTGGAGGTCAAGATCGGCATCGCGGAGAGCGCGCGGGAGCTCGTGGTGTCCAGCGACCAGACGCCGGACGAGGTCCAGGCGCTGGTCGACGAGGCGTTCACGAGCGACGACGGGCTGCTGCGCCTCGTCGACGACAAGGGGCGCCGTTACCTCGTCCGCGCGTCGCAGATCGCCTACGTCGAGATCGCGCCCGCCACGGCGGGGCGCGTCGGCTTCGCGATCGGCTGAGCCCGGCCTCCGGCCGACCGCACACACCTCCTGGCCACGGTGCACACGTCCTGACCTGTGCACCGTGGCCGGTTGGTGTGTGCGGTCAGCTGTCGAGGGGTGGCTCGGTGAGCGGGAACGGGGGAGTGCCCACCCCCGTCACGCGGTAGCGGCCCCACGGATCGACGTCGCCGACCCGTGCCGTGGCCGTGCTGCCGCCGGCGTTCAGCGCGATGTGGCTCGTCGGCGCGGTGAGCGCCGCGTGCAACCCCGGATCGGCCGCGCCGTCGAGAGCGACCCTCCCGAACCAGTGGAGCCTGCCGTCCTGCGGCTCGTGGCGGGCGTCGAGGATCGCCAGTACCGGCACCTCGCGGCCGTCGACGGTGAGCGTGGCCGGCCCGCGGTAGCCGTCGTCGTCCCCTGTTCCGTCAGGCACGGTGTCCTCCTGCGCCGGGCTCGCGGGGGACCAGCCGGAGCGACGCCGGTGCGGCGGGTGCCGCGCCGAGCGCCCCGGAGATGCCGCCCCAGATGAGGGTGGTCAGGTAGTCGGTGAGGGCGCTGCGGCTCATGGTGCGCCGCTCCAGCCACCAGTCGCCCGCGCTCTGCACCATCCCCACGAGCCCCTGCGCCCACGCCTCCGCGCCTCCGGAGTCGAGGCCGAGGCTGCGCTGCCGCTCCCCGATGAGGGTGGCGAGCGTCCGCGCGATCTGCTCCCGCGCGTCGTCGACGACCTCGGCGCCGGGCGCCCGCTCGATCGGGTGGTGCACGACGAACCGCCAGAGCTCCGGCTCGTCCTCGATGCCGGCGAGGAACGCGTCGACGACCCCGCGGATCAGCTCGGCCGGCTCCCTCTCCGGATCCATCTCGGGCGCCATTCGGGCCATCAGGAGGGCGGCCGCCTCCCGGCCGACGGCGCGCTGCAGGTCGGCGCGGTCGGTGAAGTGCCGGTAGAGCACGGGTTTCGTGATGCCGGCCTGCGCGGCGATCTCGGCGACGGAGACGCCGGGGCCGAGTGTCCGGACGGCGTCGATGGCCGCCTGCACCATCTCGGCGCGTCGCTCGGTGCGGCGATGCTGCCGGTCCGGTGGGGGTCCCGGCTTGACAGGTGGCATGTCGTTCGGCACCGTACCAGTGGTAACAGTTACCGCGGGTAACAGCAAGCGTCAGGGGGCGCCATGGCGGGAACCGGAGCGGAACCGGGAATCACGGCGGGCGACCGGGTGCTGGTCACCGGGGCCGCAGGCGGACTGGCCGCCCCGGCGGTCACCCGGCTGCGGGCGCGCGGCGTGCAGGTCGTCGGCCTCGATCTCCAGGCGGACGAGCACACGATCGCCTGCGACATCACCGACGACGCCGCAGTCACCCGTGCCGTCGACGAGGCCGTGGAGCGGCTGGGCGGCCTGGACGCCGTGGTGCACTACGCCGGCATCGGCGTCCCGAACGATGCGGGCGCCCCGCTGGCGCCCGACGCCCTGCGGGTGATCGACGTCAACCTGCTCGGCGCGTGGCGGGTCACCGCCGCCGCGTTGCCCGCGCTGCTCGAGGGCCGCGGCGGACGGAAGGGCCGCGTCGTCTTCGTCGCCAGCGAGCTGGCCTACCTGTCGCTCCCGTTCGTGTCCGCGTACAGCGTCGCCAAGCGCGGGATGACCGCCTACGCCGACGCGCTGCGCCTCGAGTACGGCACCGACCTGCACGTCACCACCATCTACCCCGGCTACGTCCGTACCCCGATCCACGCCGCGGGCCGCGAGGTCGGCCTCGCGCTGGAGGGCCAGGTCCGCCGGGAGGAGGTCGAGGACGTGGTGGCCACCGTGCTGCGCGTCCTCACCGCGGGCCGGCCGCCGCGCGACACCGCGTGCACCCGGGGCGGAGCGGTCGAGCTGTGGGCCGGGCGGCACCTGCCGGGCCTCCTCGGGTCCGCCGTCGCCCGGCGCATCCGCAGGCGCGCCGCCGCAGGCCACTTCGACGGCTCGCCGATCGCCGCCGGCCTCGTCCGCAGGATGACCCGCCGCAGCGCCGGCACCGAGTCCACCACCCCCGTCAGGGAGAGGAGCGCGTCGTGACCGTGAAGACCCGCAACGACCGGGAGGCCACCGCCGAACGGTTGCTCCGCTCGTCACTCGACCACTCCTACGAGCCGAGCATCGACATCGACTGGGACGCGCCGCTGGTCGAGGGCAGTTGGGGGCTCCCCGAGCACCGGGTGTCGCTCTACGGCACGCAGCTGTGGGAGGGGCTCAGCGACGAGCAGCGGCGCACGCTGTCGGTGCACGAGCTGTGCAGCATCGCCCGCATCGGCCTGTGGTTCGAGATGATCCTCATGCAGATGCTGCTGCGGTACTCCTACGACCGCGACCCGCGCCGCCGCCACATCCAGTACGCGCTCGTCGAGATCGCCGACGAGTGCCGCCACTCGGTCATGTTCGCGAAGATGACCGAGCGCTACGGGGTGCCGGACTACGCGCCCCGCCGCCTCACCCACGAGCTCGGCAGGCTGTTCAAGACGATCGCCTCCGGGCCCGCGATGTTCGCAGGCACGCTGTTCGTCGAGGAGATCCTCGACCAGCTCCAGCGCGAGGCCATGCGGGACGAGACGGTCCAGCCGCTCACCCGGATGGTCAACAAGATCCACGTCACGGAGGAGGCACGGCACGTCCGCTACGCCCGCGAGGAGCTGATACGGATCATGCCCGGTACGAACGCGGCGGAGCGCACCGTCGCCCGCTACCTCTCCTCCCGGGTCGCGTTCGTCGTGGCCCGCAACCTGATCCACCGCGACGTCTACCGCTCGGTGGGCATCGACCCGGCCGCCGGGCACCGGGCGGCGCTGGCCAACGCCCACCACCAGGAGATGCTGCGCTGGTCGGCTCGCAAGCTGGTGCCGTTCCTGCGGGAGCAGGGCCTGATCGGCGGCCCCACCGAGATCCTGTGGCGAAAGGCGCACCTGATCTGATGTCCGTTCGACGATCCGTTCCCGCAGCGGACGGCGTGGCTCTGAACGTCGAGATCGACGGTCCGGCCGACGCGCCGGTCACCGTCGTGCTCGCCCACGGCTGGACGCTCGACCTGCGCATCTGGGGGCCGGTCGCCCGGTCGCTCGCCGACGGCCCGGCCCCCGCCCGCGTGGTGCGCTACGACCACCGGGGGCACGGGGGCTCGGCCGCCGTGGATCCGGCGACGATGACCATCGAGCAGCTCGCCGACGACCTCGCCGAGGTGATCGCCGCGACCGCACCGCACGGCCCGCTGGTGCTCGGCGGCCACTCGATGGGTGGCATGACGCTGATGGCGCTGGCCGAGAGGCACCCGGACGCCCTCGACCGGACGGCCGGTGTCGCGCTCGTGTCCACGGCCAGCGGCGGGCTCGGCGACGGCATGCTCGGCCTGTCCCCGCGCACGGCGCCGCTGGCGCGCCGGTTCGAGGAGCGGGTGTACGGGTCACGCCGGTGGTCCACCCGGTCCCGCATCGGCCGTCCGCGGCTCCTCGCGCCCGCGCTGAACTGGCTGCTGCTGGGCCGGGATGCCGACCCCGAGGCACAGCGGATCACCGCCGAGATGGTCTGCTCCTGCCACCCGCTCACCGTGTCCGGCTTCCGTCCCACCCTGAACGCCCACGAGCGGGACGCCGCCCTCGAGGCGTTCGCATCGATCCCGACCGCGGTGCTCGTGGGATCGCGGGACCGGTTGACGCCGGTGGCCGCCACGCGGCGCATCGGAGCGGCGCTGCCGTTGGCCGAGACGACCATCTACCCGGGTGCGGGGCACATGCTGCCGCTCGAGCGGGCGGTGGGAGTGGGCGGCCGGATCAGCGCGTTGGTGGCGGGCGCGGTACTGGCCGACCGCTGAGCGGCTGCGCCTCCCGTTCGCCGTGGGCGGAAGGTTTCGCCCGGCGTGAAGAAGCCACTGACGACGGACCTGCCGCCGTTAGCGTCCGCGCCATGACCACGCCGAACGGAGCAGTAACCCTTGACGACTCGGTGTTCGACCGGCTGCTGCGGGAGCGGATCGTGCTGCTGCGCGGGGAGATCGACGACGCCGTCGCCACCCGGGTCGTCGCGCAGCTCCTGCTGCTCGCCGCGGAGGACCCGGCCGCCGACATCACGCTCTACATCAACTCACCCGGCGGCTCGGTGTTCGCCGGGCTGGCCGTCTACGACACGATGCACGCCATCGAACCGGACGTGTCCACTGTGGCCACGGGGATGGCCGCGTCGATGGGGCAGCTCCTGCTCACCGCCGGCGCGCCCGGCAAGCGGTTCGCCCTGCCGCACGCCGACGTGATGATGCACCAGCCGTCGGGCGGCGCCGGTGGGCCCGAGTCGGACATCGTGATCCGCGCCGGGATGCTGAGCGCGCTGAAGCGCCGGATGGCCGAGCTCACCGCCGAGCACTCCGGCCAGCCGTTCGAGAGGGTCGTGGCCGACTTCGACCGCGACAGGTGGTTCACCGCCCGGGAGGCGGCGGACTACGGACTGATCGACCGCGTGATCAGCCGATAGCGCCGGGGCGACTCGCGGGGCGGGAACGGGCGACT
>NZ_JAAXKY010000067.1 GCF_012911925.1 Pseudonocardia xinjiangensis
CCGCCACCCGACCCGAACACCGCTCCAACACCGACCGCACCAACCCCTCGGTGGTGCCCGGCGGAACCGTCGACCGCACCACAACCGTGTGGCGACCAGGAGAGTCCGCCAACGCCTGCCCCACCGACGTCGTCCCCGCCGTGAACGCCCGCAGGTCGTACTCCCACCCCACATTCGGCGTGGGCAACGTCAAGAACACGAACGAGTCCAGCTCGTCACGGAGATCCAACTCCGCACGCGCATCCAACCCGTAGACCGACCTCAGCTCATCCAACCGAGAGGTGTCCGTGTCGATGAAGGTCACGTCGTGACCGGCGGCCAGGAAACCCCGCCCGGTGGCCACTCCGACCACACCCGAACCGATGATGAAGATCCTCGATGCCTGCATCTGGCAGCGCCCTTCCATTCTGGAGAACAATTCGAACCCGCCGGGCAAGCTGGCTCTCGGAGACGACGAAGCGAGCGTTACCAGCCGGGATTCGGTCACCAAGCGCTACAACTGCCGCACCCGGAACGTACAGCAGAATCAGAGTTTCCCCAGGTCAGGCGGCATACCACCACCCGAAAGTCGTGGTTGATCTATCGCCGGCCGGGCGCCTGATACCCAACTGCACGCCACTAAACCTGTGAACCCAACCACATCGGGGGATATCTGTCCCATCGGCTGACCGTGGCGGCGTCAACACGAATAGGGCAGCATTCCGTTACCGACCGTCAATAAGCCGATGACCTACGTCCCGCGGCAGATACAAAGATCGCACTCGACAAGCGGCGCCATGACAGAAAGTCGTTGATTCCGGTGGCCGCTGGCGACTGCCCGGTTCACCACATCAACGACCGGAAAACTTTCCGGCACTGCGCCGTCCGGGGACGTCGGCCGGCCCCGGACGGTCGGGCCACCCGGGAACCGGGGCTGAACTTCACCCGGAGTGGGCCGCCTGCAGCGAGTGGACGACCACCTCGCCGACGGGATGTCGGCCTTGAGCTCGCCGTTGCAGAAGACCTGCACGCGGCTCCCCGCCGCCACGATCCGGAGGTCGTACGGGGTGCCCAGGCGGTAGGCCGGGTCGATCACCCTCTCGCCGTCACCGTCCTCGTACTGGGCGACCAACCGCTCGCCCTCCAACCGCACCTCGAGGACGTCGTCCTCGGCGTCGTGGATCTGCGCCGTGACCACGTCGGGTTGGCCGCGGGCAACCGCGTCACGGCCTGCCGGACCGACAGCGTGTGGGTGCCGGCGCGGTTGGACCAGCCGGCCTTCCGGTCCCCGTCCATCTCCCGCAGTTCGGAGCGCGGACAGCTGCTGCCCGACGTGGTGACCCCACCGGCGTTCGCGATGAAGACAACGCCGTCCCCCGCCTGGTCGAGGTGGAAGTACGGTCCGGCAGGGTCAGGTACCAGTCCGACAGGTCCAGCAACTGGCCCGGGTACCGGCGACGACGGCCACCCCGGCCACCAGTGCAAACCATCCGATCCCCGGGTTTCCACAATGCCCTTTCTCGCCGTTTTGCGACAATCCGCGCCAGAATGACCGGATACTCCCCCGGGGTGATCGACTTCACCTTCCCCCGGACAGGGGGTCGGATAACCTTCCGTGCACCAGCAACTTCGGCGGGTGCTTATCGAGTCGATGGTGACTTCGCAGCCACCGTCATGCCGGAGCACCGGTCGACCTGTCCTGATGGGTGCCCGATGCCACTTCCCCGCCCGCCGTTCGATCCGGAGCTGGAGATGGCGCGCCGCACTCTGCTCGCCGGGGTCCCGTCCTCGATCACCCCGGATATGGTGCAGGCCTCCCGCAGCCGGGTCGCGGGATCGGCGGTCCCGATCGAGCGGCTCATCGCCGGGCGGCCGATCGGTGTCAGACATGCCGAAGCTCGCGGGCTGGCCACTGAACCGGATGTCACTCTTTCCGTTCTGCGCCGCCACGACGCACCACAGGGCGCGCCCGTCGTGTATTTCATGCACGGCGGCGGCTTCCTGTTCGGCGACCGGTTCAGTCAGATCGAGCTGGTCCTCGACTGGATCGAACGGCTCGGCGTCGTCGTCGTGACCGTCGAATATCGGCTGGCCCCGGAGAATCCGCATCCCGCGCCGATCGAGGACTGTTATGCCGGGCTGCTCTGGACCGAGCAGAACGCGCGCGAGATCGGCGGGAACCCGGATTTCCTCGTCGTGGCGGGAGTCAGCGGTGGGGGTGGTCTGGCGGCGGGACTGGCGCTGCTGGCCCGTGACCGCGGTGGCCCCCAACTGGCCGGGCAGCTGCTCATGTGCCCGATGCTGGACGACCGCAACAACAGCGTGTCGGCCCAGCAGTTCACCGGCGTCGGGATGTGGGACCAGGTCAGCAACGCCACGGCATGGGCGGCCCTGCTGGGGAGCGAGCAGGGCACCGACAGTGTCAGCCCCTACGCCGCGCCCGCCCGCGCCACCGACCTGTCCGGTCTGCCGGGCGCGTTCGTCGACTGCGGATCCACCGAGACCTTCCGCGACGAGGACGTGGACTACGCCACCCGCCTGTGGGGAGCCGGGGTGCAGGCCGAACTGCACGTGTGGCCCGGAGCCTTCCACGGCTTCGACACGTTCCTGCCCGGCGCCGCCCTTTCCGTCGATGCGCGCCGGGCCCGGGAGAGCTGGCTGAGGCGCCTCATCACGGGCTGAGCCTGCGGGAGCGCCGCGAGCCGCTCCCCGCGACCCAGCTCACATTCGACACCGACGACCTCCGCGAGCTGGGCGCGGTGAGCCGGCGGAGCAGCCGCCTGTCCGGACCGGGCCGCTCGGATCCCTGGCGGTCCGCGTTCCACGTGCAAGACTGAGCGGGTGTCCTGGCCTGCGGAGCTCCGCACCAGGTTGACCGGAACCGATCCGGGCCTGGTCCGACTCAGGCTCGCGGCGATCGGCACGGCCTCGATGGTTCTGGCGACCGCCGTGATGGCCGTGGTGAGCGCTGTCGCCAAACAGCCCGTCACCGTGCTGCTGTTCGCCGCCGTGCTCGCGATGATCAGCAGCATCTCGGTCAACGAGCCCGATCTCCGTCGCAGCAGGGTCACCACGGCACTGATGCTCGTTCCGGCGGCGGCGGCGATCACGGCGGGGGCGTTGCTGTCGCGCCACCACATCCCGGCCGACGTGGTGTTCGTCGTGGTGATGATGCTCGCGGTGTACGTCCGCCGCTTCGGCGCCCGCGGCTTCGCCCTCGGCATGGCGGGTTTCAACGCGTACTTCTTCACCCAGTACCTGCAGGCCACGCCCGCCCAGCTGCCCTGGCTGCTGCTCGCGGCGTGCGTCGGCGTCGGGTCGACACTGCTGCTGCGCGGCGTGCTGTTCGTCGAGCGGCCCGGGCGCACACTCGTCCATCAGCTCCGTGCCTTCGACGCCCGCGTCCACGACCTCGTCGGCGCGGTCACCGAGCTGGTCACGGGCGGTACCCCCGAGCTCGACGCGCGGCTGCGGAACGTGCAGCGCAGGCAGACGCGGCTCAACGACACCGCGCTCGCGGTGTCGGTCACGGCGGACCGTCCCGGGTCGGAGCTGCCCGGCGGCGGCACGGGGGCCGATGTGCCCGGCCACGTACTCGACGTGGAGCTGGCCGCGGAGCGGCTCGCGGTCGCGAGCGTCCGCATGGTCATGGCGGACAAGTCGCTGGCGGACGACGCGAGCCGGATGCTCCTGGACGGCCTGCACGGGCTGCTGGCGGCCACCGCCAGCGGCACGCCGACGGCGATGGTCACCGCGCTGCTCGACTGCGCCGAACGCAGCGTCGCGCCCATCGTCGGCGAGACGAAGGGCCACGGCGACCGCGTCCAGCGGGTGGCGTTCGCCGTGACGCGGCTGGCCTGGGCACTCCGGGCGCCGCTGGTCCCGGAGCAGCCCGTCGCACCTGCCGCGGCCACCGGTCCCGACCTCGACACCGGGGACGTGACCGACGACCGCACCGCAGCTCCCGCTGCGTCCTCCGGCCTCCGCCTGACCACCCGCCAGGCCATCCAGGTCGGCGTCGCCACCAGCCTGGCGATCGTCGTGGGCGAGCTCGTCTCGCCCTCCCGCTGGTACTGGGCGGTCATCACGGCGTTCCTCGTGTTCGCCGGCACCAGCAGCCGCGGCGACGTGCTGACCCGCGGCTGGGGACGCATCCTCGGGACGATCGGCGGGGTGCTCGCCGGGGTCGGTCTCGCGGCCCTCGTCTCGGGTAGCCAGCTGACCGCTCTGATCCTCCTGTTCGTGTGCATCTTCCTGGGGATCTACCTGGTGCAGGTCTCGCCGGCGCTGCTGGCGTTCTGGATCAGCGTGGTGCTCGCACTCCTGTACGGGCTGATCGGGCAGTTCAGCGTGGCCCTGCTGGTGCTGCGGATCGAGGAGACCGCGGTCGGCGCCGCGTTGGGCATCATCGCCGCGTACGTGGTGCTGCCGAAGCGCAGCCGGGAGGCGTTCGGGGAGGCCCTCGACGATCTGGTGAACGCGGTCGACGACGTGCTCTCCACGTCGGTGGACCGCATCGTCGGCCGGCAGCCGACCACCCCGTCCGTGGAGCTGGCCCGCAACCTGCACGACGCGCTGGCCACCCTGCGCGCCCGCGCCGCGCCGCTCGACAGCCCCCTGCCGTGGCGCCGCCAACGGTCGAGCTACCACCGGACACTGCAGATGCTGACCGGCGTCGAGCACTACGCCCGTTCCCTGGTCCGGCTCTCCGACGAGATACGCGCTCCGGACTGGATGACGGTGTGCCCGGCGGCGGAACGGGTCCGGGGCAATCTCGACGGCCTGCGCAACGCGCTGCTGCGCCGCGACGGCGGGGAGATCCGGTCCGCGGAGGACGTGATCGACGCCGCGGAGTCCGACGCGGCCCACCATCCCGAGCCGCCCCGCTCCGGCCTGCTCACCGTCAGCCGGGTGCTGCGCCGGACCGACCAGGCCGTGGTCGCGCTCGCGGACGACCTCAGAGCGGGGAACCGGGCCCCGGCGCCGGACCCCACGAGCGCACCGGAGCCGACCGGCTCGACGCGGTAGACCCCTCCCCCGGGATTGCAGCAAAGCCACTTTCACGCAATCTCGTTGCCGCAACGTGGCTTTGCTGCAAGTCCTGGCCGCTCTTGACCTTGCCCCCGGGTCAGCCCGGACGCTCGTGTCACCGGGCACCGAGCCCGGAACGAGGAGGACGGAGTGGAGCTCCTGACGATCGGGACGTTCGCCCGGGTGGCGCGGCTGTCGCCGAAGGCGCTCCGGCTCTACGACGAGCTGGGGTTGCTGCGTCCGGCCCGGGTCGATGCCTCGTCCGGGTACCGGTACTACTCGCCCGACCAGCTCGACCGGGCACGGCTCGTGGCCTGGCTACGCCGCCTCGGCATGCCGTTGGCCGGCATCGCGAAGGTCGTCGCGCTGCCCCCGGACGCGGCTGCTGCCGAGGTGAGGGCGTACTGGCGCCAGGTCGAGATCGAGACGTCCACCCGCCGGGCGCTTGCCTCCGACCTCGTCGACCACCTGTCCGGGAAGGACACCACCATGACCGCCGAGAACACGCTGACCTTGCGCTACTCCATGGCCTGTGACCGCGGCCTGGTGCGGCAGGCGAACCAGGACGCGGTTCACGCCGACGCCGGGCTGCTGGCCGTCGCCGACGGCTTCGGCCCGGCGGACGCCCCGTCGGCGAGCGCCGCCGCCGTGGGCGCACTCGCTCAGGTCGACGTCTCAGCAGGTGCGGTGCTCAATGCGCTCGACGATGCGATCTCGGACGCTGCCGCCGCGGTTCGTGCGGTCGGACCGGAGGCCGGGACGACGCTCACGGCACTGGTCCGCTCGGGATCGCGGCTCGCGCTGGTACACGTCGGCGACTCGCGCGCCTATCTGGTCCGGGACGGGGTCACGCACCGGATCACGTCCGACCACACCCTCGTCCAGACGATGGTGGAGGACGGGCGGTTGACGCCGGCCGAGGCGGCCTCGCACCCGCAGCGGGCACTTCTCGTCCGCGCACTGCACGCCGACGGCCGCCCGGACGTCGAGCTGCGCGAAGCGCGGTCCGGTGATCGGTACCTGCTCTGCACCGACGGGGTGCATGCCGTGCTCAGCGAGGATGTACTCCACGAGGCGATGCGGGAGGCCGAACCCGACGCCGTGGTCACGCGCATCGTCGAGCACGCCCACGCCCTCGGCGCGCCGGACAACCTGGCGTGTGTGGTGGCGGACGTCGTCGGCACGACCTGAGGCTCGGCCGCTATCCCGGTTCGCCTCTGCGGGTGGCGATGAGCAGCTCGACGCCGTCGAGGATGCGGTTCAGGCCGAAGTCGAGTGCCTGGTTCTGAGAGCCGTGGGTGGCCGCGGACTCCAGAGCCGCCGCGAGGGCCGGGAACCGGTCCTCGCGGTGCCGCACGATGGCCGCGAGCGCCGAGTCCATCTCCTGTTCGGGCCGCTCGCTGCCCATGGCCGCCCCGTGTTGCGCGATGGTGCGCACGTGGCCGATCAGGGTGACGGCCACGTCGAGCATCTCGCCGCCGTCGAGCCCGGTGCCGTCGAGGGCGGCGACGGCCTGTTCCAGCCAGGCGATCTCGTTCGGTCCCATGGCCCGGGCCCCGACGGTGACCTCCAGCGCCCACGGATGCCTCCAGAACCGGTGGAACATCTGGATCGCCCACTCGTGCAGCGTCGGGCGCCATCCGGCGGACCCGAGCGGCGCCGGTGCGCCGAGGGCCATGTCGGTCATGAGGGCGACGAGCTCGACCTTTCCGGGCACGTACCGGTACAGCGACATCTTCGTGAAACCGAGCGTCTCGGCCACCCGCTGCATGGTGACCGCCGGTATCCCGTCGGCGTCGGCGATCTCGATGCCGGTGCCCGCGATCACCTCCAGCGTCAGCGCCGGGCGTGGACCACGTCGCGGTTGCGGTCGCCGCTCCCAGAGCAGGGCATGGGCCGTGGCGTGCTCGGCCGACCCGTCTCCGACCCCTGCCATCTCGTGCTCCTTGCCGACGCCCGATAACCGTGTCTAAGGTACACGGTATCCGTGGGACACAGTTTTTTATGAGGAGTGCGACATGACGGACCTTCCGCTGCACGGCCTACGTGTACTCGTCTCGGGCGCGGGGGTCGCCGGTCCGGCTGTGGCCTTCTGGCTCTCCCGGTACGGCGCCACGACCACGGTCGTCGAGGTGGCCCCCACCCTGCGTACCAGCGGTTTCGCCGTCGACTTCCGCGGACCCACCCACCTCGGTGTGCTGTCGAGGATGGGGGTGCTCGACGAGCTGCGATCGCTCCGGACCCACGGCGGGGCGATGCGCGCCGTCGACGAGCACGGCGGCCAGATCTTCGAGCTACCGGCCGAGTTCGCCGGGGGTGAGCTCGAGGTGCGCCGCAGCGACCTGTCCCGCGTGCTCCATGACCGCAGCGCGGAACACGCGGAGTACCTGTTCGACGACGCCGTCACCGCGCTGACCCAGAGCTCCGACGGCGTGCACCTCGACCTCCGCCGCGGGGCGTCGCGCACCGTCGACCTCGTCATCGGCGCCGACGGGTTGCACTCCGGTGTCCGCCGCCTCGCCTTCGGCGCCGAGTCACGCTACGTCCGCCACCTCGGCTACTACCTGGCCGGCTGGGAGCTGCCCAACGACCTGGGTCTCGGCACCACGCCGCAGCAGTACAACGTGCCGGGGCGCATGGTCAGCGTCGCCGCCGACGAGCGCGACCCCACCCGCGCCGGCGCCTTCGCCGTTTTCGCCTCGCCGCGCCTCGACCACGACTGGCACGACGACGAGCAGCACAAGAAGATCCTCGCCGGCGCGCTGGGCGGGATGCGCTGGCACGTGCCCCGGCTGCTCGACGCCCTGCCCGCGGCATCGGAGCTGTACTTCGACTCGATCAGCCGGGTCAGCGTGCCGCGCTGGTCCACCGGGAGGGTCGCGCTGATCGGCGACGCCGGCTACGGCGTCACTCTCGGCGGCATGGGCGTCGGCACCGCCGTCGTCGCCGCCTACGTGCTGGCCGGTGAGCTCGCCGCCGTGGGCGGTGACCATCGTGCGGCGTTCCCCGCCTACGAGAACCGCCTCCGCAGCTACGCCGCCCGCTGGCAGCGCGGCGCCAGTCCCGGCCAGTTCCTGGCCCCGTCCACAGCCACGCGGCTGTGGCTGCGCAACACCCTGTTCAGGAGGGCTCTGGTGCGGCGGTTGCTCGTCGCCAGCACCGGGTCGGTGGCGGCGAACCTGGATCTTCCCGACTACGCCGCCCCGACGAGCGCCTCCGGCGCCCGCTGAGCGCGTTCCGGGCTGCGGTGCTGCTAGCGCTCCGGCTCGCAACCGTCGGAGCGCAGTGCGTCGCGGAGGGCGGCGCGGGAGGTGATCCCCAGCTTGGGGAAGACCCGGTAGAGGTTGGCCCCTACCGTCCGGTGCGACAGGTGGAGCACGTGGCCGATCTCCTTGTTCGTCAGACCGGTGGCGGCGAGCAGCGCGATCTCACGCTCCTGCGCGGTGAGCGACTCCGGGCCGCGCTCGGTCGACGAGGACGTAGCGGCTCCGGCCGCGCGGAGCTCGGCGCCTGCCCGGGTCGCCCACGGTCGTGCTCCGAGGCGGTCGAAGGTATCGAGCGCCGCGGTGAGCTGCAGGCGCGCTTCGGCGGCGGCGCGGTCGCGGCGCAGCCGTTCGCCGTATGCGAGACGCACCCGGGCCAGGTCGAACGGCCAGCGCTCGACCCCGCGGACGGCGAGGGCCTCCTCGAACAGTCCGGCGGCCCGATCCACGGGGGCGGTCATGGCCGCCGCTCCGCGCACCACGAGGGCGAGCCGCGGGGAGAGCGCGGCGATGCCGGCCTCCTCCATCGCGGCGACGTGCGCGGCAGCGGCAGCGGGGCGACGGGTGCGGATCGCGGATTCGACGAGGTCGATCGCGCACCAGAACGCGAGCGGGGCGCGGGGGGCGAGGGTGCCCGGTGCGCTGATCGCGGCGACGTTCCGGAAGGCCTCCTCCGCGTTGCCCTGACCGAGGGCCGCCAGGGCTCGGGCGCACCGTGAGTAGGACAGGACGAGGGCCGCGCCGCGCGGCTCGGCCCATCGCGTCATGCGGTCCGCCAGGTCCGTGGCCCGCTCGACGTCACCCCGGCAGCCGGCGAGGAACGCCTGGCCGAACCAGAAGGGCCACTCGATGAGCCGGTAGCCGTGGAGCGCGCAGAGGCGGAGACCTTCGTCGGCGAGTTCCTGCGCCTCGGTCCACCGGCCGGTCAACAGGTCGTCCAGGCACAGGTTGACCGCCGCCGCGATGCCCGAGGTGACGGCCCGTCCCTCGCGTCCGTCGCGGACCAGCCGCCAGTGGGGTTCCCGGCATTCGGTCATCCGGTCGAGGAAGAAGGCCGCCCGGCCCGTCCAGATGATCTGGACGGGGTCGCCGACGTCCGAGAGCCCGCGGATGATCGTCTCCACCTCGTCGACCGACGCCGCCGTGGCCCGGGCCGGGCGGTGAAGGTGGTGGCACACAGCGCCAGAACTGTCGGGGCCTCCGGCTGCAACCGCTCGACGGCCGCGGTGAGCGGCGCCCACAGCTCGGGACGCCCGTCGCCGACGAAGCACACCTGGAGCAACGTGTAGAGCGCCTCGACGAGCGCGCGGTCATCGGCGCGGTAGTCACCGCCCTCGGTCTCGATCGCCCCGACCAGGACGCGGTGGGCGGTCTCGACGTCACCCTCGCCGTTCAGCAGTAGGTGAGCGGTGGTGACAGCGGCTTGGAGCGAGCCGCCGGAATCCGGGTCGGCCCGGCGTGCGTCCTCGAGCAACTGCGGGACGGTGCGCAGCTGGCCGGTCACGTTCGCTCCGACGTAGGCCGCCTCGGTCAGCCGCCGGCTCCGATCGGCACCGGCCGGGCTCAGGTCCGCCGCCTTGATCATCGCGGCCACCGCGCCGACCCCGTCACCGCGGCCGAGCACCCGCCGCGCCACGTGCTCGAGCAGGCGGGCGACCCGCTCGTCCGGACCCGGCGTCGCGTCCGCGAGGTGCCACGCCCGCAGCTCCGGATCATCCGTGAGTACGTCCGCCAGCGCCCGATGGGCCCATCGGCGGTCCTCCTCGGTGGCGAACCCCACCACCGTCGACCGGACCAGCGGATGACGGAAAACCAGCCGGCCCGTCCCCTGGTCGACGCCGACCAGCCGGTCCCGCTCCGCCGGTTGCAGGTCACACAGTGCACGTCCGCGAGCGGCGGCCTGCAGCACACCCAGGTCACCGGTGCCCTCCAGCGCCGCGAGCAGGAGCACCCGACGGGTGGCGGCGGGAAGCTCGGTCACGCGGGAGGCGAAGAGCATGCGCAGCCGCCTGCTCAGCGGCAGGACCGTCGGCAACGCCTCCCGCGCGATGCGCTGCGCCGCGGTGATCACCGCACGCAGCTCCAGCAGTGCCAGCGGATTTCCCTCCGCTTCGGCCAGCACTCGCCGGCGCACCGCGGCGGCGAGGGTCGGGAACCGGGCCCCCAGCAGACCCGCCGCCGCGTCCTCGTCGAGCGGCTGCACCTCGTCCTCGGGCAGCCCGCTGCTGTCCAGGAAGCTCGCCGCCGCTGTGCGCGACGCCGCGAGCAGCCCGACCCGGCTCCCGGCCAGCCGGCGCGCGACGAACCCCAGCGCGGCGGTACTGGACCGGTCGAGCCAGTGCAGATCGTCCACGATCACCAGCAGCGGACGCGCCGCCGCCGCCCCCCGCAGCAGCGCCAGCACCGCGGTGAACGTGGTCAGCCGGTCGGCCGGCGCGTCGTCGCCGGTGCCCAGCGCCGCCGAGAGCGCGCGGAGATGCGCCGGAGCGAGCCGGTCGAACTCCTCCGTCAACGGAAGGAGCAGCTGCCTGAGCCCGGAGAAGGCCACCGCGGTCTCGAACTCGGCGCCGGCCGCCCGCAGCAGCCGCGTCCCGCTCGCCGATGCCGTCTCCGCGGCGGCGTCGAGCAGCACGGTCTTGCCCACACCGGGTTCGCCCGACAGCAACAGCGCCTCGCCGCCGGTGGCGGCCCGGTCCAGGAAGGACCGGATCCGGTCGAGCTCTCGCGTGCGCCCGACCAGACTGCCCGCCACACCCGACCGGCGAGCGTCGACGTCGACCACCGACTCGCCCCTCGTCGTCAGCCCCCCGGCGGTCGGGCAGCTTACGGTCCGGACCAGGGACCGTCGACCGAGTCGAGCCCATGGACGGCTTCCCGGCCCTGGTTCGCCGCAGTCCGGGGGCACCGGTTGCACCGGATGCACCGGATGGAGCGCCACCCGGTTACCGCAGCACGAGGACGGCCAGCCGGGATCCGGCGAGCGCCACGGGGATCCTGCGCTCCACGGAGAACTCCGACGGTGCGGGACGGCTCTCCGGGACGAGGAGGACGGCGGTCCCGCCCGGCTCGAGAACCCGGCGGACCTCCTGCCCGAGAAGCCCCGGGCTGCGGGCCAGCAGCCCGGCCCGCTCGACCAGCCGGCCCCACGGGGGGTTCAGCAGTACCCGCCGGACCCCGGCGGTCGCGACGGGAAGGGCGCCGGCGTCGGCCCGAGCCCAGCGCACCGGCGCTCCGCGGCCGTTGTGGGTGGACGCGGCCAGCGCGGCAGGATCGACGTCCATGCCC
The DNA here is from genome assembly GCF_012911925.1 of Pseudonocardia xinjiangensis. Lineage (GTDB taxonomy): Bacteria > Actinomycetota > Actinomycetes > Mycobacteriales > Pseudonocardiaceae > Pseudonocardia > Pseudonocardia xinjiangensis. Next base: position 11,559 of record NZ_JAAXKY010000067.1, read on the forward strand.
GTCGCGAAGGCCCCGGTGTGGGCCGCCTCGATCGCGAGGGTGCCCGCGCCGCAGCACGGGTCGAGCACCCGCTCGCCCGCCCGGACACCCGCGAGGACCACCATCGCCGCCGCCAGCGGTGGATGCAGCGATCCGGGCACGCCGACGGTCTTCCACTGCCTGCGGTGCAAGGGTCGCGCCCCGACCCGGACGGCGACGGTCGCCCGGTCCTCGACGATCGTCACCCGCCAGCTCAGGCCGCCCTCCGGGGGCCGGGCTCCGGCACGCCGCGGGTGGTAGGCCAGGCCGAGCCGGCCGGCCAGGGCCGCACCGACCGCGTCCTCCACGTCGAAGCGGGTGAACCCCCGACGCCCGAGGAACGACGCCGAGACGTCGACGGAGTGGCCCGGTGGCCCTCCGCACCGGGCCCGCACCGCCAGGACGGAGCCCAGGTCCACGGCCGCCAACCCGCGTGCCAGCCGCGCGAGATCGGTCCGGCTCGCCCGATCCCCTCGATCTCGGCGGCGACGACGAACACGTCGTCGGCGGTGGCCAGGGCCGTCACCCCGGTCGCGGCCGTCTCCGACACGACGAACCGGACCTCACGGTGGCCTGCGGCCACCACCTCGCCCAGTGCCCGCCTGCCGATCTCGGAGGCCAGCAGGTCCTCGATCCCCCGAACACAACGCGCCACGAGGCACGCTCCTGCTCGCACTGCTCTTCTCCCACGCCGCGACCCGGGACGGCCGCAGACCGTCCCGCATCACCCACGGCGGGGTACGCCCCGTCGACCGCAGGCGGGGTCAGTGACGTCGGAAGAAGAAGCTCACGGGCGCGAGGCTAGATCAGCGGGGATCGGCGGGGCGATCGGTTATCAGCGCGGCCGGATCGCTCTCGCGGGGACTGCCGCAGCGCCAGCAGCGGTGCGGCGACTCCGGCGACGGGACGGCGTGACACTCCGGGCAGAGCTGGTCGAGCCAGCAGACCGGGTCGCCACCCTCGGTGGAGTCAGCCGGCACGGGAGCCCCCTCTGTGTCGCGCACCCTCTACCGGGAGGTCTACTCGGAGCCGGGCGAGTTGTCGCCCTGGCGGTACCGCTCGGCATAGCGCCGGTCCGCCTCGGCGTGTTCCTCCGCGTGTGCGGCGTACCGCACCGACTGCAGGGTGCCCCGCGGGTACCCGGCCTTGCGGGCGCGGTGCTCGGTGGCCTCCTCGAGGTACGCGGCGGCGTAGATCATCCCGACCACGGCACCGCCGAGCACGGCGACCAGCCGGACCCACAGCTCGCCGGGCATCAGCAGGACGATGGCGGCCGCGAACGGCACCACCTGCACCAGCGAGCGGAGCATCTGCCGCGCCTGCCACGTTCCCGTGGTGAGGTCGTGCAGCACCCACTCGCGGTACGCCGCGGGAAGGCCGAAGCCGAAGGCGTACATCAGCCATTGCGCCGGGTTCGGTCGCCGCCGTGTGGCCTGGCTCATGCGTACCCCAATGCTTTGTGCCCCAACAGCCATGGCACCAAGAGTACGCTCGGGCCGTGTCCGGAAGACAGGTGCGTGACGCACCCGACGCTGCCGTTCTGGTCGATCCCCTGCAACTCGATCGCCAGGTCTGCTTCGCCTTGTCCGTCGCGGCGCGCACCGTCGTCGCGCTCTACCGGCCGCTCCTCGAACCGATGGGGCTGACCCATCCGCAGTACCTCGTGATGCTCGCGCTGTGGGAGCGCTCGCCACGGTCGGTCAAGGACCTGAGCGGAGCGCTCGCCCTCGATCCCGGAACGCTGTCCCCCCTGCTCAAGCGGCTCGAGACGGCCGGACTGGTGACGCGAGGGCGGGACCGGTCCGACGAACGGGTCCTGGCGGTCACGCTGACCGAGGCCGGTCGCAGGCTGCGGGCCGAGGCCGAGAAGGTGCCCCCCGCGATCGTCGCCCGCCTGGGCATGGAGATCTCGGAGCTGGAGGACCTGCACGGAGCGCTCACCCGCGTGATCGCCGCGGCCCGGGAGGCCCCCGACGTCCCGCCGGACGGCGGCGACGCTGCCACCGACCACGGCAGGCGCCCGCGGCGGTAGCGAACGACGGCACGACGGTCACCGGCTCGCGCTGGTCCCCTCCTCCAGCGCGTGCCGCAGTGCCCGCAAGGCGTAGTACGTGCGCGACTTCACCGTGCCCCGCGGCACACCGAGCCGCTCCGCGGCCTCGGCAACCGACCTGCCCTCGTAGTAGACCGCGACCAGGACGTCCCGATGCTCGGGTGTGAGCCCCCCGAGGGCGGCGGCGAGGACGAAGCGCTGCGTCGCCGTCTCGACGTCATCGACCCTGGGCCCGTCGTGCAGCAGAGCGTCGTCCCATCCGGCCACCGGCCGCGCCGCGTCCGAGCGCCGCAGGTCGGTGACGAGGTTGCGGGCCACGGTGAACAACCAGCCCCGCAGCGCGTCGGAACCCGGGTCCAGGTGCTCGGCCCGCCTCCAGGCACGCACCAGCGTCTCCTGCACCACGTCCTCGGCCCGCACGCGGTCCCCGGTCAGCCGCACGACGAAAGCGAACAACGGACCGGCCGCATCGTCGTACAGCGAACGGACGAACGCTTCCGCCTGCGCGGTCACGGGCCGACCTTTCCGTGAACACGCCCCACCGTCAGACGATCGGGCTGGCCGGGTCGAGACCGAGCAGGACCCGACCGGCGAGCTCGAAGTGCATCGGGGCGACGTTGCCGTGCTGCATCGCCGCCATCCCGTCCCGGAAGACGTGTTCGAGCCGGTTGTCGGTGTAGAGGGACGTCGAGCTGCCCAGCTCGTACATGGCGACCAGCACCTCGCGGCTGACCTGCCCCGCGTGGGCCATGGCCGCGTGCAGCGCCCCGCGGAGCCCGAGGCCGGGCTCCGAACCGGCCGCGGCCGCGGCGTCCAGGTCACCGGCGGCGGAGAGCAGCAGCAGCTTCGCCGCCCGCAGGGACGCCTCAGCTGCCGCGATCGCGGACTGCACCCGCAGCTGCGCGGACAGGAGGTTGCCGTCCATCCCACGCTTCTCCCCGACGAGGCGCGCCACTTCGTCGACGGCGCCGCGGGCCACCCCGAGAACCACCGCGGCGCAGCCGGGGATGACCAGGCTGGCCGCGGGGATGCGGTACAGCGGACCGTCGAGCCGGGCCCGGCCGCCCAGCGCCAGCACGGAGTCGTCCGGGACGAACACGTCATCGAGCACCACACTGGCGCTGCCCGAACCACGCACACCGGTGGTGTGCCAGCTGTCCAGCACCTGCACCTGGTCGCGGGGCAGGAAGAACACCCGCAGGTCGAGCACCCCCGCATCGGTGAGCCGCGGCTGGTCCCCGTCCTGCACGAACGCGATCAGGGATATCCACTCGGCGGAGTCGACACCGGTGAGGAGGTCCCAGCGGCCGGTGAGCCGGAACCCGCCCTCGACGGGCTGCGCCGGCAACGGCCTGCCGGAGTTGGCGATCACGGGGTCGGGGTCCTCGCCCCAGATGCGGGCGACCCCGGCCTCGGGCAGGTACGCCGCACAGAGGCCGAAGTTGGCGTTCCACACGAGCAGCCCCGTGGACGCGTCGATCCGGCCGAACTCCTCGTAGATGCCGAGCGCGCAGGCCAGCGGGAGTTCGAAGCCGCCCAGCTCCTGCGGGGTGAGCAGGCGGAAGGCACCGGCCGAGCGCAGCGCCTCGACCAGCGTCGGGGTCGCCTTGCGGATCTCGTCGGACCGGTCGCGTTCGGCCTCGATCACCGGCTTGAGCAGTGCCGGGAGCCGGCCGGGATCGACGTCGAGCGCAGCGTGCAGGGAGGTAGCGGAAGTCGTCACACCCTGCAGGCGTGAGAACGCCTCGCACATCGTGCGAGTCAGTCCGTCCAGGTGACCGGAGGCTCCGGCTCGTAGCTGCAGAACGCACCGGTACGCACGCAGCGCCGCAGGTGCCGGGCGAGCTCGGGGTGGACCTGCTCGATCTTCCGGACCGCGTAGGCGATCCGCGCCCGGACCGCGGTGCGGGCGCGCTCGCCACCGCTGCCCGGGCCGGCCTGTCTCGCGCGTCCGGCCAGCCCGTAGGCGGCCGCCAGCTGCCGGGCGAGCTGGTCCCGCTCGTCCCCGGCCCGGGCCGACCGGGCCGCGTCGCCTGCGGCGTCGGCGGCGGCCAGCTCCTGCTCCAGCTCGCCCAGCCGGCGTCGGTAGGCGCTGGTGGCCTCCCCGTCGAGGACCGGTCCGAGGTCACCCTGCAGCACGCCGCCGTCGCCCATCAGGTCGACGGCCGACAGCTCGCGCCCCGGCGCCAGCAGCAGCCGGTGCAGGTCGCGCATGCCCTTGGTGTCGCGCACCCGCGCCTCCCGGCCGCCGTAGCGCAGCGACCAGATCTCCCCGTTCCGGCGCAGCTGTGCCACCGCGCGGGCCGGCGCCGGCCCGTCCCGGGTGGGCGCGGTGGCGTCGAGCAGACGCCGCAGCTCGGTCACCCGCTCCGGGACGTCGAGCTCCTCGTAGGTGGCCAGTGCCAGCCGGGCCGCCGCGGTGTCGCCGAGCAGCACGGCCGCGTCGCGCCGTGCTCTGGCCGCGAGCAGGGGAGCTCCGAGGCGGGTGTTGACGTCGACGGCGGCGGCGAGGTGGGCGGCGGCCTCCTCCGAGCGGCCGAGCACGGCGGCGAGCAGCCCCAGGTGCCGGTGCACCGATCCGCGCAGCGCCGCCCCGATGCCCTCCACGACCATCCGGTCGGCGAACGGGGTGAGCTCGCGGTGGAGCCACTCGGCGACGGGATGCCCGCCGACGACGGCGACGGCATCCGCGGCCTGGGCGAGCATCGGAAGCCACTCGGAGTCGTGATGCGCCCCGGGAAGTGCGTCGACCACGGCGTCCAACCGCGCACTGGCCTCCGTGCGACGACCGGCGGCGGCGAGCATGAAGGACCCTGCCACCGACACCCACAGCCCCGGCGACTCCTGCGGCAGGTGCACCAACATCGACTCGATCGTCGCGGCGTCGGCACGTTCTTCGGCAGCCATGATGATGTTGGTCAGACGCAGGACTCCCGCGTTGCCCCCGCCGCCCTCCACCCCGATCTTCTCGACCTGTGTCAACAGCTGCTCGCAGCGGTCCCACGCACCGACCTGCACGGCCTGCATCGCCCGCCAGAGCGGCACGTACCAGTCGTAGGCGGGCTGGGAGATCCGCGCGGCGGCACGTGCGTACGCGCCGATCTCGGCGTCGACGGCAGCGATGTCGCCCAGCTCGAGCAGCGCGACCAGGCGCAGCCTGCGCCCCAGCAGCTCCACCTCCGGGTCGCCGAGCGCCTCCCCGATCCGCACGACCTCCGCGGCATCGGCGCTGCGGCGTTCGCTCCACTCCGGTCCCGCAATCGCGTCGCAGTGCGCCGCGAGCGCCTCGGCGAGCGCACGGATGTCGTCGGCGGACCGGGCCAGGACCACGGCCTCGCCCGCCAACGCGCGGCGCCGGGGTTCGGCGTCGGTCATCGACAGCGCGACGGACAGCCGGGCCCGCAGCCGGGCCCGCAGCGCGACGGTGGCGCGCCGGTCCGGCGCGTGCGGACAGGCGTCCAGCCGTTGGAGCACGTCGCTCAGCAAGCCGACCTGCTCCGCGTCGACCAGCGGCACCTCGAAACCCGCGGGGCCACCTGCGAACCCGAGTGCGGCGCGCCCGGCCAGCGTGAGCTCGCCCGCTGCCCGGGCGAGCGCGGCGGCCTCCCGGTACATCGCCCGGGCGGCGGGCGTCTCACCGAGTGCGTGCCGGGCATCGGCCGAGGCGAGCAGCAACCGGGCACGCAGGGCGTCGTCGGCGGGTGCGGCGGCGAGCATCGCCAGCCCGCGCTCGGCCGCGACGGCCGCTGTGGCGTAGCCGCGCACCCCCATTGCCGCCTCGGCCGCGACGAGGGCGTGGCCCGCCGCCCTCGCGGCGGCTTCCCCGCGGGTCCCGGCGCTGTAGGCGTGGTGGGCGATCCGAGCCGACACGCCGGGCTGTCCGGCGGCCTTCTCCAGCGCCGTCGCGGCACTGCGGTGCCACCGCGATGCCGCGACCGGACCGAGCTCCTCATAGACGGTCTCCCGGAACAGGTCGTGGGCGAAGCGGGCGCGGGCGGGGGTCAGCCGGCCGAGGACGCCGCCCCTCCGGGCGGCTTCGAGCGCCCCGAGTACCTCCTCCGGATCGCGGTCCAGCATCGCCGAGACGAGCTCGACGTCGAACTCGATGTCGAGCACGGACGCCGCGTCGATAACGCTCCGCGCGTCAGGAGGCAGTGCGGCGAGCTTCCCGTCGAGCGCGTCCCTGATGGTGGCCGGGAGGCCGCCGACTCCGGTGTGGTCCGCGCGCACCAGTTCGCGGACGAACAACGGGTTGCCGCCCGTCCGGCGGTGCAGTGCCGCCGCATCGTCGGCGCTGAGCGCGCGCCCCGCGTCGGCCGTGGAGAGCACACCCACGTCGGCCTCGCTCAGGCCCGCCAGCTCCAGGACCATCGCCGGACCGCGCAGGGCCGCCCGCACCGACGCGAGGCTCTCCGTCCGCCACGTGCAGAGCACGACCACCGGCATGCCGCGCAGCAGGGGCGCGAGCAGCGCCACCAGCTCCGCGGAGGCGGGGTCGGCCCACTGCAGGTCGTCCAGCACGACGAGCACGGGAGCCGACCCGGCAGCGGCCCGGAGCACCCCGGTCAGCTCGTCGACGAGCTGGACACCGGCGCCGGGGTCGCGCTCCGGTCCTGCCGGCCACTCCTGCCCGAGCCCGCGCAGCGCGGCCGTCCACGGCCACAGCGCTCGTCCGGCCATGCCCGGCGCGCACCCCGCCCAGGCGAGCCTCCAGCCGGCGGCGACCGCCCGGTCGGCCACCTCCTCGGCCAGGCTGGTCTTGCCGATGCCCGCTTCCCCGCTCAGCACCACGAGCCTGCCGCGGCCGCTCCGGGCGCCCGCGAGTACCTGGGTGAGCGCGTCGAGGTCGCCGCCTCGTCCGACGAAGCCGCGCTCGGGCCCGGGAGAAGCGGATGGTGCGCTCACCCCTGCATCCTCCTTATCCGCCCCGCTGCCCCGCCAGTGACCGCCGCGTTCACGAGCCGGTGACGGGACGGCCCCGGCGACGGGTGACGGAACGGCGCCGTAACGGCATCGCACGGTCGGACGACCAGGGCGCCGGTGGGGCCATGGTCAGCGCCGCGAAACGCAGCAAGACGGTGTCGTAGTTGACCCGCCAGCCGGCGAAGTCGCGCCAGGCCTGCTCGCGGTCGGAGACGAGCTTCGCTCCCGCGCGCTCGAGGCGTCCGCACACCGCGTCGTACTCCGTCCGTGTCACCGAGATCGGGGTCCCCGGCGCGGGGTCGGGGACCTCGGGCATCCCGAAGTAGGCGCCGATCCGGTGCAGTGCCAGGTAGCCGGACCGGATGCAGAGCTCCGCCGACGGCTGCCTCGGCGTGTCCAGGGTGGACGTCACGAGCGCCGCGGTGTCGAGCACGGCTCCGGCCGCGGTCACCCACGACCGGTCGTGTTCAGGAGAGCGGAACTGCACCAGCACCGGCGTCGACGTGTGGGTCTCCGCGATGTCCGCGAACCAGCGCGACCAGTCCTGCCAGAACGTGTCGAGCTGCCCGATCCCGTCGATGCGCTCCAGCCGTTCCAGCAGCTCGGCCGCCGACGGTGGGCTCCCGGCCTGCGTGTCCAGCGAGGTGACCATGAGCTCGCGACGGGAGTACGAGGCGTAGATCGACGGCAGGTAGGAGACCAGCAGGGCGAGCAGGCCCAGCCCGAGGATCCCCTCGGACAACGCGAGCACCGCGGTGAACGTGTCCGCCGGCGGCCGGAAGCCGAGCGTGAGCAGGGACGAGGTGCTCTCCAGGAACGCGTCCCGCACCGGGCGCATGCCCACGGCCCAGAAGATCGCCGTGTAGCCGACGACGACGAGCACGAGCCACACCAGGGGAAGCATCAGGAGACCGAACGGCGCGAACAGCGCCATGACGCGGTCCTGGGTGCGGTAGTCCCGGCTGCGCCACAGGGCGGCGGTGAAGAGCAGACGCATCGCGCCGAACACGCAGCGCGTGATCAGCACGGGCACGGCGCGCGGCACGACCACGGTCTTCGCGGCGGAGGCGAGGGTCAGCAGCGCGCACGCCCCACCGGCCAGTCCCACCAGCACCGAGACGGCGACCTGCATGGCGCTGACCCCCTTCAGGTCTGCCTGGGCGCCCGACGGCGGATGCCGACCCATGGCTGGACCAGGCACCGGTCGCGGCATCGCACCGCCGCCGCACGATCGAGACGGTCCGGGCTCTTCGGCCCGGCCGGTCGGGTGGCGCGAGCGGACGGCCGGGCCGGCGCGTCATCGAGCGGCCTGGGCCACGACGTTACGCGGGCGAGGGCAGAACAGCTGGTCTCGGCGATCCCCCGACAGCGGAGAGGCACGGGACGCCCGGACGCCACCCGTGTGGCTCTTATCGTCGGACATATGGCTGGCATCTGTTGAACCGACTCGGCCCCTGCGGCGTACTGGGTGATGATGGCCGGATCGTCCGGCGAACGAAGGGCGTACTGATGTCGCAGATCGACACCTCCGGGAGAGCCGGGGCCGGTAGCCGTGCGAGGACCGCATTGCAGGTCACCGCGGCCCTGAGCACACTCGAAGTTCTCTTCCAGGGCGCCACGGCGGGGCAGATCCTCAGCGGCAGCGGGACTGCCACGAGCGTGCACGGCGGCGGCGCGATCGTGTTCCACGTGCTGTCGGCTCTGATGCTGATCTCGGCGGCCCTGGTGTGGCGGGCAACGCGCGGGTCGATCTGGCCGACCGTGATCAGTGTGCTGGTGTTCCTGCTCGGCCTGGCGCAGGCCTACCTCGGTGACGTCGGGGTGCTGTCGGTCCACGTGCCGCTCGCCATCGCGCTGACCATCGGCACGGTCTGGGTGCTGGCCTGGTCCTTCCGGCGCGAGCGCCCGAGCCGCCACGGCTCCTGAGGAGTCGAGCCGTTCCTGATCGGCGTCCGGCCCGAGGTCACGATCCGCTCGGCCGGGCCGCCGATCAGGGATCGGGAGCGAGAGTGCCGTCCGGTGCGATGTGGCTGAAGATCTGCTCGATCAGCGTGAGCACGTGCGGATCGTCGACCGTGTAGTACATGTGCCGGCCGTCGCGCCTGGCGGAGATCACTCCGGCCAGCCGCAGCTTGCCCAGGTGCTGGCTCGCGGTGGCGACGCTGAGCCCGACCCGGGCGGCCAAGGTGCCCACGTCGAAGGTCTCGTGCGCCATCAGCCACACGAGGTGCAACCGGGGAGGGCTGCTCAGGAGGGCGAACGTGGCGGCCGCCGACCGCAGTTGGGGCTGGGTCGGCTCGGTGACCTCGCGGCGCGCCGGACCCGGAGCAGTGGCCGGTCCGGGCAGGGTCGCCATGACGCTTCATCCTCCCTCCTGCGCGCGGTCACCGCCAGGAGACCCACGCGGACCTCGACACTTGCGCAATCGACGAAGTGTCTGGCAGGGTGGGCACTCCTGAAGGGGAGTAGTCCGCCAACCTGATCGTCGACACACTGAGGGCCCCATGGTCCTCCGGCGACAGGACCCGTTCTCCGCGGGTGGACGAGACCTTCGGCCAGTCGAGTCGCCTGGTCGGAGTGTCCCCTGCAGACCTCCGGAACGGCGGCGCGCCGTCCTGGAAGGTCACCGTGCTCGCCAAGCTCATCCGCCCCATCGCACTGTGTGTGCTGCTCACGCTCCCCGCCCTGGTGGTGCGCATCAGTGGGCTTCCGCTGCCGGCCCTGCTCGGGTTGGTGACGTTCGGGGCCGCCGTGGTGGCCTCGTCATTCCTGCTCGCGTGGGCGGCCGAAGCCGCCCGTATGGACATCTCCGGCCCCCTGGCGATCGCGATCCTGGCCGTCATCGCGGTCCTGCCCGAGTACGCCGTGGATCTCTACTTCGCCTACACGGCCGGAAGCGATCCGAGCTATGTGGCGTACGCGGCGGCGAACATGACCGGGTCGAACCGGCTGCTGCTGGGGCTGGGCTGGTCGGTCGTGGTGATCATCGCGCTGGCGGTCGCCTCACGCCGCTCGGGGCGTCCCGTCCGGGAGCTCGTGCTCGAGTCCGGACGGCGCGTCGAGCTGGGCTTCCTCGCCATCGCCTCGGTCGTCGCCTTCATCGTCCCGCTCACGGGACAGATCCACCTCGTGCTGGGCTTCGGGCTGCTCGGCCTGTTCATGTTCTACCTGTGGAAGGTCTCCCGCGCCGAGGCCGAGGAGCCTGAGCTCGTCGGCCCCGCGGCGCGGATCGGGGGCCTGCCCGCCCGCGTCCGGCGGTCGCTGGTGGCCGGGCTGTTCGTCTTCGCCGCCGCGGTCATCCTCACCTCGGCCGAACCGTTCGCCCACTCGCTCATCGAGACGGGCACCCAGCTCGGCATCGACCAGTTCCTGCTGGTGCAGTGGCTGGCCCCACTCGCGTCCGAGGCGCCGGAGTTCATCGTGGCGATCCTGTTCGCCGTGCACGGCAAGGGCGCCGACGCGATCAGCACACTGATCTCGAGCAAGGTCAACCAGTGGACGCTGCTCGTCGGCAGCCTGCCCATCGCCTACCTGCTCGGCGGGGGGTCGGCGGCGCTCGTGCTCGACGGCCGCCAGATCGAGGAGTTCCTGCTCACTGCGGCCCAGACGCTGCTCGGGATCGCCGCGCTGCTGGCACTGCGGTTCCCGCGCTGGCTGGCCTTCACGCTGCTCGGACTCTTCGCGCTGCAGTTCGTCTTCCCCGGCCAGCAGGCCCGATACATGTTGTGCGGCCTCTACGGAGCCCTCGCGATCACCGCGCTCGTCCGCAACCGCCGCCACATCCTCCCCACCCTCGCCGCCCCGTTCCGCGCTGGCCCGAGGATGGACGCCGAGATCGAACTGGTGGCCCGCTAGCTCCGGCCCTGCTCCGTTCTCGCGGAGCGTAACCAGATCGGCGAGCCCTCCTCGACAGCAGGACGAAACACCATTGGCGGGTGACCTGCGTTGCCTGCCCCGCCCCGAGGTGCATTTACTGGTGACGTCCGGGCACGGGCCCAATCACCTTTCGCGGGGGCCCATTCAGCGTTCCCTCAACGAAAGAGGAGTGCAGTGAAAACTCGCTACAGGTTGGGCCACCGCTCGCTCGCGCTTGCGGTAATTCCACTTGCCGGGTTATTGGTGTTCTCCCCAACAGCCTGGGCACAGGCGGTGAACTCGACCACCACCCTGACGGCGTCCCCGGCAGCGGGGGTCGTCGGTGAGCCGGTCGTCTTCACCGCAGTGATCAACTGCCCGGGATTCCCTGACCCCGGCGGCCTGGGCGTGACCTTCTTCGACGGTGGAGACATCCTGGACACCGTGCCGGTCACCAACTCGCAGGCCTCGCTCACCACGACGTTCAGCACCGTCGGCACCCACAACATCACGGCCGCCTTCAACGGTGACCTCAACTGCGGCGCATCGAACGACGCCATTCCGTATGTGGTCACGCTCGACCCGACGCCGCCGGGACCCACGCCGACGCCGCCTCCTCCGGTTCCGGGTCAGTGCCGCGAGAGCAACGTCGTCATCGGCGGCGACAACACGTATGGTGGCTCCGGCACGTGCCGCGTGGACAACGTGGTGGTCGGCGGCGACAACAACGGATTCCCGTTCCCGGGCGACGACAACGGATTCCCGTTCCCGTAAGCCTCTCCATTGAACGGCCGCGCGGCTGAAGCGACTACTCGCTTCAGCCGCGCGCTCAGCCGGCGGCAGCGAGCAGATGGTCACCCAGCGTGGTGCGTCGATAGAGCACCGCGCGCCCGTCTCGGCGGGAGACCAGGATCCCGGCCGAGCGCAGTGCCGTGAGGTGCCCGCTCAGGGTCGGTGCGGCGAGATCGAGCTGGGCGGAGAGCTGCGTCGTGGACATCGGCAGGTCGAGCAGCGCGAGGATCGTCGCCCGGGTACGGCCGAGTACCCCGGCCAGCGGGGTGACACCCGCGGCAGGCGCGGACTCCCACAGCCGGCCGAGCCCCCGCGGGGAGTAGGTCAGGCTCGGCTGCGGATCGGCCGTACCGACCAGGACATCCGGCCATGCGAACGCACACGGCACCAGGAGCAGCCCTCGCCCGCGCAGCCCGACCCGCCCGTCGTAGTACTTCGCGACGGTGAGCAGGTCGCCCCGCAGCGCGACGGCCGGATGCAGCGTCCCGAACAGCTGCGCGACGCCGCCCGTCGCGAGCTCCTCGAGCCGGTGCGCGAGGTCGGCCTGCAGCAGCGCGCCGATCCGCGACCAGTGTGGCTCCAGAGCCGCGGCCCAGTACCGCTCCAGCTCGCCGGTGATGCGGCGCAGCGCGTACACGGGCCGGTCGGCGAGCCCGTGCAGTAGCGCCGACCGCCGATCCCGCCCGGATCCGCGCTGCGCGACGGGGTGCTCGGCGAGGTGGCGCAGCTCGGCGGTCACGACCTCGGGCGGGGTGGCGGCCATCTGCTCCAGACCCGCCCCGATCGTGGCCGAGCGGCCGGCCGGGGTGGGGAGCAGGAAGTCGGGCACATAGCCGGCGGGCCGGACGAGGGTGGTGAGCAGCTCGACGTCCACCGCGTCCAGCCGCCCGGCGACGTCAGCGAGCCACGGCGCGTGCAGGCCGTTGCGGGCTCCGACGGACAGCGCACGCAGGCTGGTCACGGTCTCCGCGACCGGGGAGAAGGCGAACCGGATCCGCGAGAGGTCCTCGGCCGTCAGGTCCACCTCGATCACCCTCGCAGATTAGGCCCAGGCCGAATCGTCGACCTCGCCGCACCGCCCGGCCAAGCTGGCTCCCGCACCCACCGACCAGGGAGGAAGCCATGCGGAAGCTGGTGTCAGGACTGTTCGTCTCGCTCGACGGCGTCGCGCAGTCGCCGGACAGGTGGCAGTTCGCGTTCGACGAGGAGATGGGGGTCGAGATGGGCCGGACGATGGCGGAGGCGGACACGATCCTGCTCGGCCGGGTCACCTGGACGGAGTGGTCGGGCTACTGGCCGTCCGTCACCGACGGCGAGGACCTCGCCTTCGCCGAGTGGATCAACTCCTCGCCCAAGCACGTCGTATCCACGACGCTGACGGACGTGTCCGCGTGGCCGAACAGCCATCTGGTCAGCGGCGACCTGACGACCGCGATCAGGGAGCTCAAGGCTGCCGATGGCAAGGACATCACGGTCTCGGGCAGCCCGGGTCTCGTCCGCTCCCTGATCGCCGCGGACCTGCTCGACGAGCTCACGCTGTTCGTCAGCCCGGTCGTGGCCGGTCAGGGCCTCGAGAAGCTGTTCGCCGACGACGCTGAGCTCACGCGCCTCGACCTGGTGGGCGCCCGGCCCACCAGCAGCGGCACCGTCATAGCGACCTACCGGCCGCGACACTGAGGGCCGGCCGGACTCAGGAGGCGGGTCGGCCAGCTGACCGGTTGCTGTCGACGCGCCGGAACAGCTGGCCGATGGTTCCCACGCCCAGTTCGCGCCGGTAGGCGCTCAGCGCGGACGCCGTGAGGAACGCAGGCGCCGCGACCAGCTTCGCGAACCGGCCCGGTCCGATCACGACGAACTCCGGGGTGGACCGCACGGTGCGACTCCAGCGCAGCTTGGCCTGCGTGGGCCACGAGGAGAAGTTGACCTCGGAGATGCCACGCTCCGCCGCGTCGGTGACCGCGACCCATTGCAGGTAGTTGGTCGGGGAGTAGTCCCAGGCGTCGGAGCGGAACCCCGAGATGGAGATGAATGCGGCCGTGCCCGTGCTGAGCACGAGTTGAACGGCCAGCGTCTCCCCCTCGGCCACGAGCCGGTAGACGGTGACACGGCGGCGTTCCGCGAGATCGGCGATCACGTCGAGGACGTAGGCGCGCACCTGTGGATCGGCGAGCACGTCGGAGTGCTCATCGCCGCGCGCCCTGAACTCCGCGCGAGCCCGGTGCAGCCGGACGAGTTCCTCCGAGGCGGACCGGACCGCAGCGGGCTCGGTGAGGCCCTCGACCTGCCAGCCGTCCACCCCGAATCGCTTGGTGAGCCGGTTGCGTGCGCGGCGGACGGCCTCCTTGAGGTTGCGCCTGCCCTCGGAGGGTCCGCGCGGCGCAAGGGGAAGGGGGAGGACGACGAAGGGGGTGGTCTTGTAGGCGACGACCGTGAAGTCCGGCGCGGCGAGCCACCCCGGCTCGAGCCAGTCGCCGCTCTCTCCGAGCGCGATCGTGACCAGATGCCATGACCGTTGCTGCGTGGCGAGGTACTCGATCAGCGCACGGGCTATCTGGCGGCCCTGCGGCTGCGCGGCGAGCACTGCGGGAGCCTCGAACGGCCCCACCCACGGCGCGCCGCTTCCGATCATCTGCAGCCTGCGGATCCCGAGCCGGTACGTGTGGAGGTGCATCGGCGCGACACCGACGAGCCGACCGGCGTCGCGGACGGTGAGGATCCACGCCTCGTCGGTCTCGGGCATGAGTGATCGCATCCAGTGGATCGTCCACTCCGGCCCGACGAACGGGTTGAGGGTCTCACTGCGGTCCTGAAGCTCTGTCCACTCCTCGCGGATCTTCTCCACGGCCTCACGGGTGGACAGCCGACTCACGTCCAGCACTACGACTCCGATACGACCGGGCAGACGGGCCACATCTCACGCCGAGCACCTCGCCGCGGACGTCCGCGGTCATCGACAGCGCAGGCTGTCGCCTTCATCTGACGCTCCCTCGATCTTCCCGCATCGGCTCGTTCCTGCACCCAGCGTAGCGGCACTGCGCCGTTTGGTGATTGTCTGGGTCTTCTGTCCGACTCAGAGGTCACGGCCAGTGCAGGGGCGAGCCTGAGGCGTGCGCCCGCAGGAGGACCCGGTGCCACCCCGTCAGCGGCGGCGGAGCGAGAACTGGTTGGCCCGGAGGAACCGGACCAGCGGCACGATCGTGGCGGCGGCGACGACGACTTCCGCGATCAGGTAGCCGAGACCGACGCCCGCGAGGCCGAGCGGGCCGACCAGAGCGAACGCGAAACCGATGACGAGCACCGCGATCATCGCTTCGATGACCACCACCCGGGCCATCTGCAGTTGGATTCGACAGATCGCCACATACAGGGTGGAAACCGTGCTGAAGGGGATGGCCAGGACCATCAGGCGAAGGACGGTCGACCCCTCGGCGGCATACGCCGGCCCCAGGATCGAGAGGATCCACGGCGCGGCGATCATCACCACGGCGACGCCGGGCACGGCGACCAGCGCGATCAGCCGGATCGTCCGGGCCATCAGCGCGGCGATACGCCGGCTGTCGTGTGCCGCCTCGACCAGGTACGAGGAGCTGATGTTGAAGATCAGCAGGCCGAGCGACTCGCTGATGAGCCACGGCACCGCGTAGTAGGCGTTGGCCTCGGTCCCGAGTACCGCGACCACCAGGAGCGGAAGGGTGAGCGGCACCACGTACATGACCGCGCCCGTCGCGTACTCCGCCAGGAAGATCCTGGTGAGGCCGCGACGGTCCGGCATCTCCGTCGCCCCGGCCTCGGCCGCTCTACGACGCGGGAGCGTTCTCCCCAGCAGCACCGCGTTCACGACCAACACCGCGAGCAGGCACGGCAACACCCACGACAAGACGATGCCGTTCTGCAGTGCCCAGACCGAGAAAAGCAGCAGCAAGCCGAGCTTGCCGATCGCGAACAACAGCTGTTCGAGGGGTATCCACACCGACTTGCGTATGCCGGTCAGCACCCAGTCCTGCAGGGCGAACAGCGAGAAGAGGGCGACGATCAGCGGGAACGCCACCTTCTCGACGGTCCCGGTCAGAAGCTCATTGGGAATGACGAGAACGAATGCGGCCCCGAGCACGAGGCTCAGGGCGACAGCTATCCCGTACCCGCCCAGAACCAGCGAGCGCGACTTCGCGCCCGCGGCTGCGAGGACACGACCGAACAGCACACCCACGTTGGAGCTGGACAGCTGCGACAGCATGGTGGCGGTCGTCAGGATGGCCGACGCACGCCCGACCTCCGCGGGCGGCAACCGCGCCGCCACCGCCCAGAACGCCAGCCCGACGACACCGGTGATCCCGGTCGCCGCCATCAGCGCAACGGCGTTCAGCTCGAAACTGGGCGGGCGCCACCGCCGGCGCACATCGGGATCGGGTGCCTGCTCGACGAGGACTATCGGCTCCGTCCTCGACTCAGCCTGGTCATCGACGGCGGGCACGCTGACCCTCTGGCTCTCGTCCACGGCGTCCTCAGTTCGGATGCGGGCGGGGGTGGGGTCCGAGCGGCTCGATCGAGCTACCTGCAGGCCTGGGCGCGAGGCGGAGATCTTCAGGCCGGCCTGGTGCGCGCATCGGGGCTGCGCGCGGTCGTCGATCGACCATCATCGACCAGACGTCCCGGCACACCGTCCCGGAGCGTAGCCGGGACACCGCAGCGTGGCGTCTTCACCCCGTCCCGAGATAGCCCTCCATGGCGAGCGCCGACCGCAGTTTTCTCCGAGCGTCGTACACCACCTTGTAGACAGCGTTGCGGCTGGAGCTCCGCTGCCGCCCCCATGCCTCCGGCGACATCCCGCCGAGCACCGCGGCGAGGAGGGTGTCGCGCTGCCTGTCGCTCAGTGTCACGTCGACGGCCCTCGCCACCACGGCCAGCATGTCGCGGAACTCCGCCACGATCTCCGGCTGGAACTCACGCCTCGCCGGCAGGTCGCTGCGATCCGGCGCGTCCAACGAGGCGTCGCAGCGGCGCCAGAAATGCCGGTTGACCTTGGTGGCCACCTCGGTGAGCACGAACCGGTGCGCCCAGGTCGTGAATGTGGCCTCACCGCGGAACTCGGGAACCTTCCGGATGATCGAGACGACGGCATCGGCGGCGGCCTGGCAGGCGATGTCGTCGATCTCCGGACCCCGGACGTCGAGAGTGCGGCGAAGCCTGCCCGCGGCCTCGGCGCGCGCCGGCACCAGCAGCAACGGGTACAGCTTCGCGACGGTCCGCTCGTGCTCACGTCCGGTCGCGGTGAGTCCTCGGACCCACCGCTGGTCCTCCTCGGACATGCACCGCTCTCCCCCAGGGGTCTCCGCCACGACCGGCCGCTCGACCGGCAACCTGCGGATGTCCGCTCGCACCCTGTCGGGGGAGCGTCTCAGCTCCACGTCGCAACGGGTCCACGCATGGATCCGGGCGAGAACGTGACGAACAGCGGCCGCCGCCTCGTCCTCCAGCACCGGGCAGGCCGACAGGTCGAGCACCACGGTGCCGGTGCTCGAACACAGCTCGGAGGCCGCTTCCAGCTCGGCGCACAGCGCCCGGACATCACTCACCTGACGGGCGGGCCCGCACAGCGCGACCGTGATGTAGCCGTCGGCCACCAGTATCCGTACAACCGGAGCCTTGCCCGCGTCCATTTTGCCGGTAATGTTCAGCCCAGGCCGATCTGCTGATAGAAGGCAGAATTGTCCCAGAACAGAAACTCTTCATCCATCGTGCCGTGCCGGTTCCAGATCCCGACGGTTGCCATGTTGAGGGCGTACTTCTTACCGGTCGGCGAGATGGAGCCGCCCTTATCGTCGGGCATGGGCCGCGTGAAAGTGCCCTTCATGACGCCGGTGACGGCCGTCGGGTTGTCCTTTGCCACGCGCAGCGGGTGCACCTCGATTCGCGTGTCGGGCGCCCACACGAACAGTGCCGCCAGATCCTCGGCGTGCTTGTCGAGACCGTCGGTGTAATGGCCGTCGGGCCAGTGCGCCCGGACGTTGCGAGCGTGGCTTTCACTCAGTCGCGCCCACTGGGCGTGGGAGAACACCTGGAAGTCCAACTCGTCGAACGTCGTCAGGTTCGCCTGCTCCTGGCTCGTCAGGTGCTGGGGGAAGGGCGGACTGACCACGCCGCCGGTTGCCGGGTCGGGCAACGGGACCCACCCCGTGGCCGGGTGCTGGTCGGCGGCCAGTGCCGGGCTCATACCGGACTCGACGGCTCCCAGGGCGAGCATGCCGAATGTGACGGCTGCTCCAGACTTGAGCACGGCACGACGATCCACGATCACAACTCCCTTATTCACGAGCCGGACTGGCCGCCCTGATCTCCGGGCAGCGAGAATCCCAGGCCTTCCTCGGATTCAGCCCAGGGCCGGGAACCTGGCAAAACTAACTCTATGAAGCCGGCCGTTCCCCAGCGATGGCCGATATGCTCATTCTTTTGTCCGTGCGTCTCAGTGATCGCCCGGTGCCAGTACGGTTGCCGGGGTGGACCCACTGTCGGACGTGCTCGGCGTCACCAAGGTCAGGGGTACGGTCGCCGCCACCGTTGAAGCCGGTAAGGACTGGGGAGTCGATATCGACAACATTCCCGGTGCCGCTTTCCACGCGATGATCTCGGGTGACGTCTGGCTGGAGGTCGACGGTCAGCAGCCGCGCCACCTCCTGCCGGGAGATCTGGTGCTGCTGCCCACCGGACCGCGTCACCAGCTGGTCACCGGGCCGGGACAGCACTGCGAACCGTTCGACCACCTGGCTGCACGTCAGGCACTGACCTCCGGCGGCAGGCTGACGATCGGGCGGGGCGAGACGCACACCCGGATCCTCTGTGGCTCCTACCAGGAAAACGCCACCCTGAACGCGTCACTGCTCGGCGTGCTGCCGCCGGTGATCCACCTGCATGCGGATCCGACCCGGCCGACGGAGCACGTCCTACAGCTGCTCACACACGAGATCGGCAGCGCACCGACCGGCACCGCGACCGTCCGCGACCGGCTGCTCGACGTCCTGCTCATCCACATCATCCGCGCCTGGCTGCTGACGGCCGAGACTCAGCCGCTACCGGCGTCCTGGCTCACCGCGCTGCGCGACCCGCTCATCAGCGAGGCCATCGCCGTTCTGCACGGCGACGTGGCCCGGGACTGGACGCTGCCGGCCCTCGCCGCCCACCTCTCGGTCTCCCGGGCCACCCTGGCGCGCCGCTTCCGTGCGCTCGTCGGGCAACCCCCGCTCGCCTACCTTGCCGACTGGCGCATGGAGCTGGCGGCGCATCGCCTCCGCTCGACCCATGGGCCGATCGGCCCGATCGCCCGATCGGTCGGCTACACGAGCGAGTACGCGTTCAACCGTGCGTTCACCCGCATCCGGGGCATCACGCCCGGCCGCTTCCGCGCCCTCGCACAGAACCAGGAGGACGAGCAGGGGTATCCGCCGTGAGGCGTAGGGCGCAGATGTGACGCCCGTCTCCAACCGTTCTCCGTGAGATCCGGAGCGATTCGGCCACCAAGCAGACGGCAGCCACACATATCAGCTTCCACCCGCCCCTCAGGAGAGAACCCGATGACGTCGTCCTCCAGCACCTCGGCAACCGCAGACACCGCTCCGGCCTACTTCACCGCGTACGAGAACCTCGCGATGGAGCGCAGCGCGTCAGGTGTGCTGACGCTCCGGTTCCACACCGACGGCGGTCCGATCACCTTCACCGGCCAGACGCACAGCGACCTGCCCCGGGCGCTGGAGGCGATCGCGGAGGACCGCGACAACCAGGTGCTGATCCTGACCGGGACCGGTGACCGGTTCATGACCGACATCGACGGCCCCAGCCTCGGGGACATCACCAAGCCGCTCAACTGGGACAGGACCTACGCCGAGGGGCGGCGCGTCCTGCAGCGGCTGGTGGATCTCGAAATGCCGATCGTGTCCGCGGTCAACGGCCCGGCGTCCGTGCACAGCGAGTACGTCCTGCTCGGCGACGTCGTGGTCGCCGCCGAGTCCACGGTGTTCTCCGACTACCCGCACCTGACGTTCGGCATCGTGCCGGGCGACGGCATCCAGGTGGTCTGGGAGGAGATCCTCGGCTTCAACCGCGCCCGGCACCTGATCATGACCCAGGGTTCGTTCACCGCGCAGCAGGCGCTGGACTGGGGTGCGGTGGCCGAGGTGGTGCCGCAGGAGCGGGTCCTCGAGCGCGCGGTGGAGATCGCCGAGCAGCTGGCCCGGCGCCCGCAGCTGCTGAACCGCTACCTCGCGGTCATGTTGCGCCAGCGGGTGAGCCGCCGGATGGCCGAGGGGACGGCACTGGGCATGGCGCTGGAGGGCCTCACCGCCGCCGACATGGCATACCGGCAGGCCATCGGCTGACAGGACGCCGAGACGGCGCGGGGCCACCAGCAGTGCTGTCCGTCGACTCGGTGCTCACCAGGTCACCGGCAATGCGGTGACGCCACCGGTGATGTGGTCCTTGCGGACATCGATGCTGTCGAGGTCCGCAGCCAGGCGCAGCCCCGGGAGGCGACGGGCGAGGGTGGCGAAGACGGTGCGCAGTTCGACACGGGCGAGGCTTGCGCCGATGCAGAAGTGCGGGCCGTGCCCGAAACCGACGTGCCCCCGCTCCTCGCGGTCGGGGTCGAAGGTCTCGGCGTCGTCGAAGACGGACGGGTCGCGGTTGGCGGAGTTGATCGACAGGATGACGGCGTCACCGCGATGGATGGTGACCCCGGCGACGTCGAGATCGGTGTGGGCGTAGCGCAGGATGCCGAGGTCGCCGGGGGCGCCGAGGCGCATGATCTCCTCGACCGTGGCGTTGATCCGGCCGTCCGGGTCGGTGGTCAGAGCGTCCCACTGGTCGGAGCGGGTGAGCAGGAAAAGGGTGCCCAGCCCGATGCGGTTGACGGTGGTCTCGTGGCCTGCGAAGAGGAGGCCGACCGAGAGCCGGACCATCTCGGCGTAGTCGAAGTCCTCGTCGCCGGCCTGGGCGCGGACGAGGTCGGAGATGACGTCCTCGCCGAGGTGGGCGCGCTTGGCCTCCGCAAGCCCGGCCATGTACCGCCCGAACTCCGTGCGGGCCCGGTGGGCGTCCCCGTCCTCGGAGTAGGTGGCCATGCGCTCGGAGAGCAGGCGGAAACGGTCCCGGTCACCCTCGGGCACGCCCAGCAGCCGGCAGATGACCGCGACGGGCAGCGGAAAGGCCAGCCCGGCGTGCAGGTCGACGATCCCGTCGGGTGAACCGTCGTGGTCGGCGACGAGCTGGTCGATGTAGCCGTCGACCAGGTCCTGCACGTGATCGGAGAGCTGCAGCATGCGCTTGGCGGAGAACGCCGGGGTCAGCAGCCGCCGCATCCGGGTGTGGTCGGCGTTCTCGGTCTCGTAGGTACCCGAGGGCCCGTCCTGCACGGCGGCGTAGGAGATGCGCGATGCGCGCTCGGGCTCCGGGTGGGACCGGCCGAGCCGCTTGTCGGCCAGGAGGTCGCGGACCTCGTTGAAGCGGGTGACCAACCACGCGGGATCACCTGCCGGCGTGGTGACCTCCGCGACCGGCGCCTCGCGACGCAGCACCTCGTACAGCGGTGCGAGGTCGAGCACGTTGGGCCGGACGAAGGGCAGCTGGGGACGCTCGGTGGATGCGGCGACGGTCACCGGTTCTCCTCTCGGGACACCTCGAAGACGTCCCGACGGTACAACTTTGTGGCAGGGACTGCCATAAATGATGGTCGTTACGGTGTGCCCTGCGTAACAGCCCCCGAGTCGCAGGTGGAGGTCGATGTGGTGGAGGGGCACGACGGTGGACCTCGCCGCGGACGGCCGCCGATGAGCGATCACCAACGTCAGCAGCAACGGCTCGAGATCTCTCGTCACGCAGTGCGGCTGTTCCGAGAGCAGGGCGTATCGGCCACATCGGGCGAGCAGATCGCGAGCGCGGCCGGGGTGTCCGAGCGCACGTTGTGGCGGTACTTCCGCAGCAAGGAGAGCTGCGTCGAACCGCTGCTCACCCGCACGGTCAACGCCTTCAAGGACGCGCTGCGCTCCTGGCCACCGGACCTCGAGCTCACCGAGCATCTCGACGTCGAGTACACCCTCACACCTGCCCCGTCACGCAGCGACATCGAGGCGGTGCTGGCCGTCGTCCGGCTGACCCGCGACGAGCCTGCCCTCCGTGCCGTGTGGCTCGTGCTGCACGAGCGGGCCGAGCCCACCTTCGCCGAGGTGCTCGGCGAGCGCATGGGCCTGCCGCCGGACAGTCTCGAGGTCCGCATCCACGCCGCGAGCATGAACACCGCACTGCGGGTGGCCACCGACGACTTCGCGTGGGCCGCCGCCGAGGGGATCGGCCCGGAGGCCATGGACCGGTACCGCGAGCGCCTGTCGTCGGCCCTCCGCACCGTCCTCCGGGTTCCGGACCGGGCACCGGCTCACGGGACGGAGCGCGCAGAGAGCGGGGCCGTCCCGCCCACGCATCCGCACGATCGTCCCCGCCCCCCTCGACCCGGCGCCTGACCGATGCGCCGGGCCGGAAGCGCCGTCACGACGTGAGGTCCGACAGCCCCGCTCAGCGCAGCGCGGCGAAGAACGCCCGGATGTCGCCGGCGACGACCTCGGGAACCTCGAGCGCGGCGAAGTGGCCGCCCTTGTCGAAGCGGCTCCAGTGCACGATGTCGGAGTTGTCCCGCTCGGCGAAGACCCTGATCGTCTGGAAGTCGTCGGCGAAGACGGCGACGCCGGTGGGCGCGGAGTTCACCTGCGGCTCGCCTTCGGCGCGGGCGTTCTCGAGGTAGCTGCGGCTCATGCCCGCCGCGGCGTTGGCGAACCAGTTCACGGTGACCTCGGTGAGGATCGTGTCGAGCGGCACCAGTGACGTGCCGTTGCCGAAGGAGTTGAACAGCTCGCTGTAGGCGAGCAGAGCGACCGGCGAGTCGCTGAGGCCGACCGCGACGGTCTGCGGCCGGCTCGCGTTCATCGTGTTGTAGCCACCGACCGACTGGAACCACTTCATGTGCTCGAGCCCCGCGTAGTCCTGCGGCTCGAGGCGCTCGAACTCGCTGGGGTCGCCGGACGGGAAGGAGAACAGCTGCAACACGTGCAGGCCGAGGAAGCCGTCGGGGTTCAGGAGCCCGAGCTCCCGGGCCACCATGGCGCCGTTGTCCGAGCCGTGGATGCCGTATCGCGTGTACCCGAGTCGCCGCATGAGCTCGTCGTAGGCGCGTGCCACGCGGGCTGTGTCCCAACCGGCTTCGGCCACGGGGTTCGAGAAGCCGTAGCCGGGGGCGTCCGGGATCACCAGGTCGAAGGCGTCCTCGGCACGGCCGCCGTACGCGACCGGATCGGTGAGCGGGCCGATCATGTCGAGGTAGTCGACAGACGATCCGGGGTAGGTGTGGGCGAGCAGGAGCGGCGTCGCATCGGGGTGGGCCGAGCGCACGTGGATGAAGTGCAGGGTCTGCCCGTCGACCTCGGTCGTGAAGTGCGGCACGGTGTTGATGCGCTCCTGCTGGGCCGGCCAGTCGAAGCCGGTGCGCCAGCGCTGCACCGCCTCGTGGAGGTAGCTGTTCGGGGTGCCGTAGCTCCAGTCGTCACCGGGGGCGGGCTGGGGCAGGCGGGTGCGCGAGAGCCGGTCCATCAGATCGTCGACCTCGGCCGGGGTGACCTCGACGCGGAAGGGGAGGATGTCGGTGTTGGTCATGCCTGCAACGGTATCGTCGATATAGGAACACTCCCTTCCTATTGAGCGAGGAACCTTCAACAATGGCTGACACCACCGGACGGCTCCTCGCCCTGCTCGCCCTGCTGCAGTCGCGACCAACCTGGACGGGCACCGAGCTCGCCGCTCGCCTCGGGGTGACGTCGCGAACCATCCGCAACGACATCGACCGGATGCGCGAGCTCGGCTATCCGGTCGAAACCACCAGAGGCACGACCGGCGGATACCGTCTCGGCGCCGGCGGCAAGCTGCCGCCGCTGCTGCTCGACGACGAGGAGGCCGTCGCCGTTGCGGTCGGCCTGCGGGCGGCGACCGGCATCACCGGGATCATGGAGTCGAGTGCGCGAGCACTGGCGAAGCTCCAACAGGTGCTCCCACCACGGCTGCGTTCGACCGTGGCGGCGCTCTCGTCGGTGGTCGATCGGGCACCCGAGAACACCGGCACCGACGCACCGGATCCCGAGGTGGACCACACCGTGCTCACGGCGGTCGCGACCGCCGTCCGCAAGGTCGAACTGTTGCGCTTCGACTACCGCGGAGCGGCCCGGCTCGTCGAGCCTTACCGCCTGCTGAGCTGGGAACGCCGCTGGCATCTCGTCGCGCGCGACCCCTCGTCCGGCGAGTGGGACACCTTCCGGGCGGACTGGATCGAACCCCGGATGCCGACGGGTCGCAGCTTCCCGCCCACGCCGTTGGCCGGCGGCGACTACACGGCTTTCGCCATGCGCTCGATCGCCACGAGCGGCTGGACGGTGCACGCCCGCCTGCGCGTCGCCGCGCCTGCCGAAGCGGTGCTCGCTCGCATCAACCCGGCCGTCGGGGTGGTCGAGTCGATCACGGACACGGAATCGGTGCTCGTCACGGGCGCCGACAGCCTCGAGACCATCGCTGCCTACATCGGCATGCTCGGCATGGATTTCACCGTGGAGTCCCCAGCCGAGCTCCGGCCGCACCTGCGCCATCTCGCAGAGGTCTACCTGCGGGCAGCCGCCGACTGAGCCGGTCATCCGTCGGGGAAGGTGGATCACCCGCTCTGAGACGACCGGCCCCCGGAAACGACTCAGGGCCCCGCCCCATCGAAGTGGAGTAGGGCCCTGACCTGGCAATTCTCTGTGCGCCCGAAGGGATTCGAACCCCTAACCTTCTGATCCGTAGTCAGATGCTCTATCCGTTGAGCTACGGGCGCGTGCTCTTCAGTTGTCGTACTCCGTCGCGGCCGATCTTACCCGACCACTCCAGGTGCGGAGGCTCCGGGATTTGAACCCGGGATGGGGGGTGACCCCAAACCGCATTAGCAGTGCGGCGCCATAGACCAGACTAGGCGAAGCCTCCCGGGGCCTCTCGGCCTCCAGCGGACACCAGACTACACATGCCGTTCCGCCCGGATCACGACCCCCCGGGGGTCACCAGCGCGAGGAACGGAGCGAGTGCCTCGGGGTTCTGCAGGGCCCCCCGGCTCACCGCCTTGTCGGGCGCCACACCCGAGAGGATCTTCTTGACCGGTACCTCGCACTTCTTGCCGTTGAGGGTGCGCGGGACGGCGTCCACGACGATGAACCGGTCCGGGACGTGCCGCGGCGACAGCTCGGAACGCAGGGTGCGGCGCAGGCCCGGCTCGACGTCCTCCAGCGAGGCTCCCGGCGCCAGCACGACGAAGCAGAGCAGGGCTCCGTCGTCGCGGACGGCGAGCTCGGTGGTGTCGATCACCAGTGAGTCGAGGATCTCGTCGACACCCTCGACCACGGCGTAGAAGTCCGCCGTGCCCATCCGGACGCCGCCGCGGTTCAGGGTGGAGTCGCTGCGGCCGTAGATGACGAAGGAGCCGCGCGGCGTGAGCCGCACCCAGTCCCCGTGGCGCCAGACGCCCGGGAAGTCCTCGAAGTAGGCCTCGCGGAGCCGGGCACCGTCGGGGTCGTTCCAGAACGACACCGGCATCGACGGCATCGGCCGGGTGATGACCAGCTCGCCCACCTCGTCGACGAGCTCCTTGCCGGACTCGTCGTAGGCGGCGACCGCAGCGCCGAGCCCGGCGCAGGAGATCTCGCCGAGCCAGACGGGGACGAGGGGCGACGCGCCGACGAAGGCGGAGCACACGTCGGTGCCACCCGACACGGAGCAGAGCTGGATGTCCTCGCCCACGGCGTCGCCGACCCACCGGAAGCCCTCGACCGACAGCGGCGCCCCGGTCGATCCGATCGCGACGAGCGACCCCAGGTCGTACCGGTCGCGGGGGCGCAGCCCGGACTTGAGGCTCGACTGGATGAACGGCGCCGACACCCCGAAGTAGGTGATGCGGTGGCGCTCGGCGAGCTTCCACAGCGCGCCCAGGTCGGGATGGCCGGGGTTGCCGTCGAACAGCACCACGGTGCTGCCCACCAGCAGGCCCCCGATCAGCAGGTTCCACATCATCCAGCCGGTGGTGGTGAACCAGAAGAAGCGGTCCCCCGAGCCCAGCTCCATCTGCAGGCCCAGAGACTTCACGTGCTCCAGGACGATCCCGCCGTGGCCGTGCACGATGCCCTTCGGCAGGCCCGTGGTACCGGACGAGTACAGCACCCAGAGCGGGTGGTCGAACGGCACCGCCTCGAACTCCAGCGCCGCGTGCGTCGCGGTGAAGTCGCTCCACGACACCGTGCCGTCGAGCGTCGCGTCCTCGTCCAGGTACGGGACGAGGACGGTCGCCGTCAGCATCGGCAGCTGCGCACGCAGGGCCTCGATGTTCGCGCGGACGTCGAACCGCTTCCCGCCGTAGACGTAGCCGTCCACCGCCAGCAGCACCGCCGGCTCGATCTGCGCGAACCTGTCGTGCACGGCCCGCGCGCCGAAGTCCGGCGAGCAGGACGACCAGATCGCACCGAGGCTGGCGGCAGCGAGGAAGGTGACCAGCGTCTCGACGCAGTTCGGGGCGAGCGCGACGACCCGGTCCCCCCGGCCGACCCCCATCCCGACCAGGCC
>NZ_JAAXKY010000068.1 GCF_012911925.1 Pseudonocardia xinjiangensis
GTGCCGTTCTCCGGAAGCGAGAGCTGCGCGGCAGCCGGCTTACGGGCGGGGGCGGCACCCTGCTTCTCCTTGATGGCGGCGATGAGATCGCCCTTACGCATCCCGGAGGTGTCCGGGATGTTCAGCTCCCCGGCGAGCTGGCGGAGCTCCGCCAGCACCATGCCGGTCAGGCCACCGCGCTTGCGCGGCGCAGGAGCTGATTCGGTGCTGACGAGATCGGTCTCGCTCACTGATGTCCTTCCTGACCAACCCGGGTCTGTCCCTGGTCAGCTGGATTCACACACTCGCCCGGACGGTGTGCCGGACGACATGTCGGTCAACGGGTCGCGGGAAGAGCGGCCGCCCCGACAGGCAAGGGGGGCGATCGGCGCGACGGTCGCGACTGAAGGCCGCCCGAGTCGAAATCAGATCTGATCCAATGGATACGCAGATTCCGGCTCGAGTGGCCACGCGGATGACGCGTGGATCGCCGTTGCGGTGACGAGAGTAGACGTTCACCCCACGGTGCGGCAACAACCCCCCTGTTCGACGCGCCGGACGGCGGTCGACCGAAGGGGCTATCCGACCTCCACCCTCGCTCCGTCCGTGTCGACGGGCAGCGCGACGGCCGTGAAACCGTGCAGGTCCAGGTCGCCGGGCACCGTCCCGTCCGTGGTCAGCGCCAGTACCGAGGGGCCCGCGCCGGAGATGGCGGCCGGGACGCCCCGGGCGCGCAGCGCGTCCACCAGGTCGGCCGACTCCGGGTAGGCCGGTCGCCGGTAGCCCTGGTGCAGGCGGTCCTCGGTGGCGGGTAACAGCAGGTCAGGCCGTTGGGTGAAGGCCAGCACCGCGAGCGCGGAACGGCTGCCGGTGAAGGCCGCGTCCTGGAGGGGTACGTGGTCGGGCAGCAGGCCTCGGGTGGCGCTGGTGGAAGATTCCGTTCCCGCGACGAGCACAACCGGGCGAATCCCCGGGTGTGTCTCGAGTCGTACAGCGTGGAACCGCTCCGAGGTATTCCCCGCGGTCTCCCAGGCCACCACGAAGCCACCGAAGAGGCTGGCCGCCGCGTTGTCGGCGTGGCCCTCCATGCCTGCGGTGACCTGCAGCACGGTGTCGCGTTCCAGCTCCAGGTCACGCCCGGAGAGCACCACGGCGGCCACGGCACCCGCCACGGCGGCGGCGGCGGAGCTGCCGAGCCCGCGCGAATGCGGGATCGCGTTGCGGCAGCGCATCCGGATGCCGGGCGGCGCGTCCCCGACGATGTTCCACGCGGTGCGCATGGCCCGCACCACGAGGTGGGCCTCGTCGCAGGGCACCTGCCCGGCGCCCTCCCCCTCGACCTCCACCTCGACGCCGCCGGTCGTGACCGACACCTCGACGTCGTCGTAGAGCCCGAGCGCGAGGCCGAGCGAGTCGAAACCGGGCCCGAGGTTCGCCGATGATCCCGGCACCCGGATCCGGACCTCGCCGGGACGCCCCATCAGCCCGTCCCGCATGCGGAGCCGGAGGTCGGCAACGTCACGTCGCCGGCATCAGCGGCGGAGATCATCGCAGCTCCAGCGCGTCCGCGACGGCACCCGGGTCGATCGGCACCACCCGGGGGTCGGGCGCCGCGAGCAGCGCGGTGTCCGGGTCCTTCAGCCCGTGACCGGTGACGGTGCACACCACGAGCGAGCCGCGCGGGAGCGAGCCGTCGGCCGCCGACTGGAGCAACCCGGCCACGCTCGCCGCCGATGCCGGCTCCACGAACACCGCTTCCTGCGCGGACAGCAGGCGGTACGCCGCGAGGATCTCGTCGTCGGTGACCGCGGCGAACTGCCCACCGGACTCGTCGCGGGCGGTGACCGCGGCCGCCCAGGAGGCCGGCGCCCCGATCCGGATCGCCGTGGCGATCGTCTCGGGATACCGCACCGGTGCGCCGTGCACGAGCGGGGCGGCGCCCGCTGCCTGGTAGCCGAACATGCGCGGGGCCTCGGTGATCAGGCCGTCGGAGCGGTAGGCGCGGTAGCCGGCCCAGTAGGCCGTGATGTTGCCCGCATTGCCGACGGGCAGGCAGTGCACGTCGGGAGCGCGTCCCAGCTCGTCGCAGATCTCGTAGGCGGCGCTCGCCTGCCCGGCGATCCGGGTGGGGTTGACGGAGTTGACCAGCGCGGCCACCGGGTAGTCGGCCGCGGTCTTGCGGGCGAGCTCGAGGCAGTCGTCGAAGTTGCCGTCGATCTGCAGGATGCGCGCGCCGTGCGCCACGGCCTGGGCGAGCTTGCCGAGCGCGATCTTGCCCTGCGGCACCAGAACGGCGCAGCTCAGACCGGCGCGGGCCGCGTAGGCGGCGGCCGACGCGGACGTGTTGCCGGTGGAGGCGCAGAGCACCCCCTTCTTGCCCTGCGCGAGCGCGTCGGTGACCGCCATCGTCATCCCGCGGTCCTTGAACGAACCCGTCGGGTTGGCGCCGTCGACCTTGAGGAACACCTCGCAGCCCGTGCGCCGCGAGAGGTGCGGCGCGGGGAGCAGCGGCGTGCCGCCCTCCCCGAGCGTGACGATCGTCCAGCCCGGCTCGACGGGCATCCGATCCCGGTAGGCCTCGATCACGCCGGGCCATCGGGTCGCTTTCGTCGCTGCACTCACCCGGCAACACCCTTCCGGCCCAGGTCCTCGACCCGCAGAACACTGTCGACGCCACGCACGACGTCCAGTCCCGCGAGCACTTCCACCGTGGCGGCGAGGGCCGCCTCCGGTGCGGCGTGCGTGACGACGACCAGCCGCGCCGCCTCTCCCCCGTTGCCGCCGCCGGTCTGCCGGACCGCGGCGATGCTCACTCCGCGGTGGGAGAACTCCCCCGCGATCGCCGCGAGCACACCCGCACGATCGTCGACGTCGAGGCTGACGTGGTAGCGCGTCCGCACCGTGCCCATCGACCGCACGGCCAGGCTGGCGTAGGCCGACTCGCGCGGGCCGCGCCCACCGCCCACCCGGTTGCGCGCCACCGCGACGAGATCGCCGAGCACGGCACTCGCCGTGGGCGCACCACCCGCGCCCTGGCCGTAGAACATCATCTGGCCGGCCGCCTCGGCCTCGACGAACACGGCGTTGAACGCGCCGTCGACCGATGCGAGCGGGTGGACCGCCGGGATCATCGCCGGGTACACGCGGGCCGACACCGACTCCGGGACGTCGCCGTCCGGGGGGATCCGTTCGCAGATCGCCACCAGTTTGATCACGCAGTCCATGCCCGCCGCTGCGGCGATGTCGGACGAGGTGACCGAGCGGATCCCCTCGCAGTGCACGTCGGAGGCGGTGACCCGGGTGTGGAACGCGAGCGAGGCGAGGATCGCGGCCTTGGATGCCGCGTCGTAGCCGTCGACGTCGGCGCTCGGGTCGGCCTCCGCGTAGCCGAGCCGGGTGGCCTCCTCGAGCGCCTCGGCGAAGCTCGACCCGGACGCCGTCATCGCGGAGAGGATGAAGTTGGTGGTGCCGTTGACGATGCCGGCCACCCGGGTGATCCGGTCGCCCGCCAGCGACTCGCGCAGCGAGCGCAGCAGCGGGATCGCCCCGGCCACGGCCGCCTCGTAGTAGAGGTCGACGCCGGACGCGTCGGCCGCCTCCGCCAGCGCGGGACCGTCCTCGGCGAGCAGGGCCTTGTTGGCCGTGACCACCGACTTGCCGGCCTTCAGCGCCTCCAGCAGGAGGGTGCGCGCCGGTTCGATACCGCCGATCACCTCGACGACCACGTCGACGTCGTCGCGCGTGACCAGGCCGGCCGCGTCGGTGGTGAGGAGATCCGCCAGGTCGCCGTGCCGGTGGGGACGGCGCACGGCCACCCCGGTCAGCTCGACGGGCGCACCGGCACGCGCCGCGAGCTCGTCGGCGTGGTCACGCAGCAGCCGCACCACCTCACTGCCGACGGTGCCGCATCCCAGCATCGCGACGCGGATAGGTGTCACAGCCATATTCCCGTCATCACGGCCCCGATCATCGCTGCTGGCAGGACGTGGACGAAGCCCGGGTGGGCGGCCTCACGCGGTCACCTCGAGCCGGAACTGGTCCTCGAGCGTCTCCCGGCGCAGCAGGACGCGGGCGACACCGTCGCGGACCGCGACGACGGCGGGGCGCGGCAGCCGGTTGTAGGAGCTTGCCATCGAGTAGCAGTACGCACCCGTGGCGGCCACCGCGAGCAGGTCCCCGGGTGCGATGTCGTCGGGGAGCCAGCAGTCCCGCACGACGATGTCGCCGCTCTCGCAGTGCTTGCCGACCACCCGCGACAGCACGGCGTTGCCGCTGCCGTCGAGCTCAGAGGAGCGGGACACGAGCCGGCAGTCGTAGACCGCGTCGTAGAGGGCGGTGCGGATGTTATCGCTCATGCCGCCGTCGACGCTCACGTAGCGACGCTGCGCGTGCCCGCCGAGCGGCACGTCCTTGAGCGTGCCCACCTCGTAGAGCGTGACGGTGCCGGGACCGGCGATGGCCCGCCCGGGCTCGACGGCGATCTCGGGGACGTCCAGCTCGGCCTCGTGGCACTCGTACTTGACGATCCCGCGCAGCTCCTCGGCCAGCTCGGCCACGTCGAGCGGCCGCTCGGCGGCGCGGTAGGCGATGCCGAAACCCCCGCCGAGGTCGAGCGTGGTGACCGACTCCAGCGCCTCGTCACCGTGCTCCTTGTGCAGCTGCGCGAGGAACCGCACCACCCGGTGGGCGGCCACCCGGAAGCCCTCGGTGTCGAAGATCTGGCTCCCGATGTGGCTGTGCAGCCCGACGAGCCGCAGCCCGCGGGACCCGAGCACGCGCCGGGCCGCCTCCGCCGCGGCGCTCGCCTCTCCCCCCGCGATGGAGAACCCGAACTTCTGGTCCTCGTGTGCGGTGGCGATGAACTCGTGCGTGTGCGCCTCGACGCCCACCGTCACCCGGAGCATCACCGGCACGACGACGTCGCGCTCACGCGCGATGGCGTCCAGGCGCGCGATCTCGTGGAACGAGTCGATCACCACGCGGCCGACCCCGGACTCGACGGCGGCGACGAGCTCGGCGACGGACTTGTTGTTGCCGTGCATCGCGATCCGCTCCGCCGGGAAACCGGCGCGCAGCGCCACGGCGAGCTCTCCTCCGCTGGCCACGTCGAGGCTGAGCCCCTCCTCGGCCACCCAGCGGGCGACCTCGGTGCACAGGAACGCCTTGGCCGCGTAGTGCACGGAACCCGCACCGAAGGCGGCGGCGAACTCCGCGGCACGGGACCGGAAGTCGGCCTCGTCCACGACGAAGAGCGGCGTGCCGTACGTCTCGGCCAGCTCACGCACGTCGATCCCGGCGACCTCGACCGCACCGTCCGCGCCGCGGGTGGCGCCGCGCGGCCACACCAGCGGGGCCAGCTCGTCGAGGCCGGGGGCGTCGACGGGCCGGGGCCCCGCCGTCTCCGGGGGGACCTGGATGCCGGCGTGCAGCGGGCCGGCCGGGTGCGCTCTCATGATCTCGCCTCCGCGGGAACAAGCACGTCGGCGCTCACATCCGCTCCGGCGCAGAAACGCCCAGCATGCCGAGGCCGTTCTCGAACACCTGGCGCGCGGCGACCGACAGCGCGAGCCGGGTGCGGTGCAGGTCGGAGATCTCCTCGTCGCCCATCGGCAGCACGCGACAGGCGTCGTAGAACCTGTGGTACGCGCCCGCCAGCTGCTCCAGGTAGCGGGCCACCCGGTGGGGTTCACGCAGCTCGGCGGCCGACGCGACCACGGCGGGGAACTCGCCGATCGTCCGGATCAGGTCCCCCTCGCGCGGGTGGTCGAGCAACCCGAAGTCGGGCTCGTCGGGCACGGTGACGCCGAGGTCGGCCGCGTTGCGGGCCAAAGACGCGAGCCGCGCGTGGGCGTACTGCACGTAGAAGACGGGGTTGTCGTTGCTGCGCCGCGCGATCAGGTCGAGGTCGACGTCGAGGGTGGAGTCGACCGACGACCGGATCAGCGTGTAGCGCGCCGCGTCGACACCGACGGCGTCCACGAGGTCGTCCATGCTCACGGCGGTGCCCGCCCGCTTGCTCATCTTCACCGGCTGGCCGTTGCGGTACAGGTTGACCATCTGACCGATCAGGACCTCGACCGTGTCGGGGTCGTCGCCGAACGCCGCGGCGGCGGCCCGCAGCCGGGCGATGTAGCCGTGGTGGTCGGCGCCGAGCATGTAGATGCACAGGTCGAAGCCACGCTTGCGCTTGTCCAGGTAGTAGGCCAGGTCGCCGGCGATGTACGCCGGGTTGCCGTCGCTCTTGATGACGGGGCGGTCCTTGTCGTCGCCCTCGTCGGTGGAGCGCAGCCACCAGGCGCCGTCGGCGAAGTAGAGGTTGCCGGAGTCCTTGAGCCGCTGCACCGCCGTCTCGACCGCGCCCGAGTCGTGCAGGGACTTCTCGTGGAACCACACGTCGAAGTCGGTGCCGAAGGCGTGCAGCGAGCGCTTGATCTCGTCGAACATCAGGTTGACGCCGATCCGGCGGAACACCTCGCGCCGCTCGGCGTCGGGCAGGTCGAGCACGCCCGGCTCGGCCGCCGTCACCTGGGTGGCGATCTCACCGATGTAGGCGCCCGCGTAGCCCTTCTCGGGCGTGGGCTCGCCCGTCGCCGCGGCGATCAGCGAGTCGACGAACCGGTCGATCTGGCCACCGGCGTCGTTGAAGTAGTACTCGCGGGTGACCTTGGCGCCGCGCGCGGCGAGCACCCGGCCGAGCGCGTCGCCGACGGCGGCCCAGCGGGTGTGGCCGAGGTGCAGCGGCCCCGTGGGGTTGGCGGAGACGAACTCCAGGTTGACCGCCTTCCCGCCCACGTCGTCGCCGGTGCCGTAGGCGTCGCCCGCGCGGAGCACCTCGCCGACGATCGCGCCCTGCGCGTCGGCGGCGAGCCGCAGGTTGATGAACCCGGGGCCGGCGATCTCCGCGCTCGCGATGCCGTCGCGGGTGGCGAGGGCGTCGGCCAGCCAGCCGGCCAGGTCCCGCGGCGGGACGCCGGCCTTCTTCGCGGTGCGCAGAGCCACGTTGGTGGCGTAGTCGCCGTGCTCGGGGTTGCGCGGGCGCTCGACGCCGACGTCGTCGGGCAGCGCGGCGAGGTCCAGGCCACGGTCCTTGAGCACGTCGGACGCGGTGGCACGGACCAGGTCGGCGAGCACGGCGGGATTCACCCGACCAAGTCTAGGAGGTACTGCTCACTGCCTTTTCACGCCTCACTCCTACACTCGCCTGCGGCAACGGCCGTTCGGGTGACGGCCATGCTGTCTCTCAGCCCCGAGGTCTGGACGGTTCATGGTCAGCGGCAACAAGAGCAAGGCGGCTCGCAGCGGATCACGCAAAGCCGTCGTCAGCCAGAAGTCCACTCCGTGGGGTCTGATCGCGGCCGTCATGGCGGTCGTGCTGTTCGCAGGCGCGGTGTTCGGCTACGCGTTCCTGCGCAACCAGGAGAACTCGGCGAAGGCGGAGGCCCTCGCGCCGTTCACGCCGACGGCGCAGAACCAGGATCCGTCGACGCAGATCCAGGGCGTCGTGAGGCAGGGGTACGCCGGTGGCCAGCACGTCGCCCCGGACGTGCGCATCGCCTACACCCACAGCCCGCCCTTCGGCGGCGCACACGACGGCAGCTGGGCCGCGTGCAACGGCGTCGTCTACCCGCAGGCGGTGCGCAGCGAGAACCTCGTGCACTCGCTCGAGCACGGGGCGGTGTGGATCGCCTACAACCCCGACCAGGTCACGGGGGATGCGCTCGAGACCTTGCAGAGCAAGGTCGAGAACCAGCCCTACACGGTGATGTCGCCGTACCCGGGTCTCGACCAGCCGATCGCCCTGCAGTCGTGGGGCCACCAGCTCAAGCTGGCCGACGCCGCCGACCCGCGGGTCGACCAGTTCATCGCCGCGTTGCGCCTGAACCAGTACACCTACCCGGAGCCGGGCGCGAGCTGCAACGAGATCGGTCCGGGCGGGTTCTCCCAGGACAACCCGCCGCCGTTCGTCCCGGCCCCCGCACCCGGCTCGCCGGGCTCGCAGCCGGAGACGACGCCGGGGTCTGCGGTCACGCCCGACACGGGTTCATGATGGATGGGGTGAGCACGCCGACCGCCCCCTCAGCCGGCGGCGGCGGCCGCCCACCCACGCACACCGACCCAGCACCCGGCGACGCAGCACCCGGCGAGGCGCGCTGGGTGCGGCCGCTGCTCGTCGTCGCCGCGGCGGTGGCCCTGCTCCTGCTCGGTGCGGCAGGCGGGCTCCTCGTCGGCCTGCCCGGCTCGTCCCGCGCCCCCGCCACGCCCGCTGCCGGCTCCGTCGACGTCGGGTTCTCCCAGGACATGACCGTGCACCACCAGCAGGCCGTCGAGATGGCCTCCTGGGAGCGCGACCACACCACCGACCCCGTGCTCGCCCAGCTCGCGTCCGACATCGAGGCCACCCAGAACTCCCAGGTCGGCCGCATGCAGGGCTGGCTCGAGATGTGGGGCGCCGGAGCGCTCCCGGTCGGTGGCCACATGGCCTGGATGTCCACCCCCGACGGCCACGGCCACATGAGCGCCACCATGTCCGGCGGCGGAGTCGCGACCATGCCCGGAATGGCCAGCACCGCCGACCTCGCCGCCCTGCGCGCCGCCACGGGCCCCCAGCTCGACGTGCTCTTCCTGCAGCTGATGCTGCGCCACCACGAGGGAGGCGCCTCGATGCTGCAGTACGGCGCCCAGCACGCCGAGACGCCGCAGGTCCGCAACCTCGCCGCCCAGATTCTGAGCTCGCAGACCACCGAGGCCGGCTACATGCGCCAACTGCTCGCCGAACGCGGTGGGCAGCCCCTGCCGAGCTAGCTCTGGGCGTGCGCTAGGGTTTGCAGCGTTGCAAGGGCCCCCGTAGCTCAGGGGATAGAGCACCGCCCTCCGGAGGCGGTGGCGCAGGTTCGAATCCTGCCGGGGGCACCATCCGCATCACCAACAGAAACGGCCCTTCACCTGTACGAACAGGGTGAGGGGCCGATCTTGTCGGGTCCGGTGGTGTCCAGCCCGCACGGCCGTTGGCGGCCATCTGTGCCCAATACGTGCCCAAGCAGTGCCCGCAGCCCCCTACGAGCCATCGGTGTGCACCGAGCGCCTGCATGACGCGCCGCCGCGCGATGACGTCCTGTCCGTCGATGCACTTGGCGTACACCTTGAGCAGCACGTCAACCGAGTGCCCCGCCCACTGGGCCACCTGCGGGGCCGGTACGCCGCCGTTGAGCCACGTGGAGACACAGGCGTGGCGCAACGCGTAGGGCGTCGCAGCGAGCGGCCCGGCGGCGATCTCAGGGACGAACGCGATCCGTCGAGCAGCCCGCCACGCCCGCATGTAGGTGAGCTTTGGCAACTCCTCCGAGCGCTCGCCGGGGAATAGCCGACCGTCGGGTCCCGTCCCGAACTCGGCGATGTGGCGGTGCAGCAGCTCCGTCAGCTCGGGAGGGACCGGCACGGGCCGGCCCTCCCCTCGCTCACGGTTCTTGAGCTTCCGCCGATCACGCTGCTGACCGCTGTTGGTCCACTCTGCGCCAGCGTGCGGTGTCGCCTCTACCGGGTTGACCACGGACCGACGGTCGATCTCGCCCGATGACTTGGGCGCCTTCCATTTCACCGTCGATACAGGATTGGCGTTGATTCAACGGCGTTCCACGGCGTACTCGGCGATGTTGAACAGCACTCGTCGACGCTTACCGACGACACTTGCCGCGCCTGGTGATCCATCGAGCCGGAGGCTGATCGCGTTGAGTACACGCCGGAGCACTGCCGAATCAGCGATGCACGCCACCGGTGGGCTGTTCCGCTCGACCCAGCGCAACGCGGCGCGGACCTCGGCCGGGGCGTCGCCGTCTCGCCGCACCGTATTGAAGGCCCAGCGGTGCACAGTTGCCGCTGAATGTTGCTGATCTTCGAGGCCAAGGACGGTGGTTGACCTGCACATGTCCCGGCGTGGTTGTTGCTGGTCGCACTCTCGCAGACCTCGAAAGCGTGCGAAGCGCGGGGCTCCGTGCGGCGGGGGCGTTCCCGTATCGTGCCCGCGAGCGCTCGTCGCGCCTAGTTTCGAACCGATTCGCGCTCAGACGCCCACTGCTATCGGGTCGCCCGGATCATTCCTGAACCGTGCGCTGATCTATGGTCTGCCGAATCCGGATCAAGGGCGCGCGGCTGGCTACCCGGCCGCGTTCCCACCGAGAACGCGCCCAGACCCCACGACACCGATCATCAGCGCGAGCGGCGGACCAGCTCAACGAGAAGAACCCGGGCGCTGCCCGGACCCGGCACCGCTACAGAGATCAGGGGGAGGTGCGGCGGGGCAACGGTAGGTACGGGTCAGCGGCTGTAGACCGTGACGTGGCGAAGGCTACGGCCATCGAACGGTTCATCGGACCAACCGCCCCACCTGGCTCGACGCCCTAGGCCGGCGAGGCGGGCCATGAGGTCCAGCTCGCTGGGCCAGATGTAGCGCAGCGCGATCGGTTCGAGCGCGACGCCGTTTTCGCTGAGGCCGACGTGCCACTTGTCCACCCGCTGTGTCGCGCGGTCGTAGCGTCCGACCTCGACGGAGACGCGCTCGGGTCCGATCTGGGCGGCGTCGACGTACTGGTCGACACCGTTGCGATCGTGGCGCAAGCCGTACATCGGGTCAGGGACGACGTTCTCAACCACGAACACTCCGTCGTCGGTGAGGTGTCGCGCAGCGTTGGCGATGCACTGAACCTGCTCATCCTGGGTGAGTAGGTTCATGATCGAGTTGAACACGATGTACACCAGCGGGTACCGATCGGGCATCTCGACGACAGCCATGTCTCCGCATGCCACATTCAGAGCGTCCCCTCCCGGTTTTGCCCTCAGTCGCTCGATCATCGCCGGTGCGAGTTCGATGCCGTCGACGCGCAGACCGGTCGCGGCGAGTGGAAGGGCGATGCGGCCGGTGCCGATCGCGAACTCAAGCGCCGGCCCAGGTCCAGCGAGTTCCGCGAGTCGGGCTACAGCCGCGGTTTCATCGCCCAGCGGCACGTCGTCGTAGACGGCGGCCACCCGTGGGCCGAAGCTGGTCCGGGGATCAAAGGGCATCGATTTGAAGGACACGACGACCATCCGATCGCAGACTGACCTTGCGAGCAATCGGTTTGCGAGCCCGACAGCGGCGGGTCGCGGACTATGAGCGCGGACAGTAAGCACGCGGCTCGCCGCAGGTCAAGGCTCGGTTGACAGTCCACTGTATATCCGCTGCCGCATATCCGCTGCCGCCGAGCGTCGGGAAGTCGCCAGTACGGTCGCCACTAATGTTCGCCGGGCCTGCCCAACGGCGCCCTGCGCCCAATGCACGCCCAAGTCCCGCGTTACCGGCCCCAGCAGTGCCCGAAGAGTCACAGCCTTCGGTGCGGTCAGCGCGAGCTCGCGTCCCGGATCGCTCGGACCACGGCATCCGGCCGGAACCAGGCGATGCCCGAGTGGCCGGCATCGTCGACGCGGCGGACCTCGGCTCGGGGAAGCGCCGCGGCCCTGTCGGTGTACAGCCGGTGCTTTGCCTGGTTGGACTCCGCTGCCGATCTACGTGCATCGGGCGGCACCAGCTCCTCGGCGAACGTGTCGGAACCCATGGCGGACAGGATGATCAGCGGGATGTCGGGATCAGGCCCGGCGCCGCGAACCTCGCCGAACAGGTGCGGCACGTTCATCGGTTCCCGCGTGGACTGCCGATAGCCCTCGCTGCTGAACCCTTGAGCAAGCAACGGTTCGCGGATCTCCGCGGGCCACGCGGCGAGCGCCCGGCCGAAGGTGGCCCGGTACACGGTCCGCATCGCTTCCATCTGCTCGGGCGGGAACAGATCGTCGGGGTTCCAATCCTCCTTGAATCGCTGCGCGTCCTTCTCCGGCAGGTAGTCGACGATCCCCTCGTGAGTGGGGTCGAGCAGCACCAGACCGCAGACCTCGTCGGGGAAACGCTTCGCGTAGAGCCGCGCATACAGGCCGCCGAGGGAATGCCCGACCAGCACGTACGGGCCGGGCACGCCTGCTGCGCACAGCAGCTCGTGCAGGTCATCGGTCACCTGCTCGCCGCTACGTGGGAGGTCCACAACATCGCTCCAGCCCATGCCGAGCCGGTCGTAGATCACGCTCGTGGTGAACTCTGCGACGAGGTTGTGCACGTTCCAGTAGTACAGGCCGAACATGCCCCCACCGGCCAGGAACACCACAGGCGGGCCCCCGGTGCCGGCCTGATGCAGCAGCATCGCTCCGCCCGAGACCTTGTAGCGGATCCCCAGCGGAGGCTCGACCACGCTCGCAGTGTTCTTCACCATGCCCTGGTAGCTCCGTTCGTCGACGCCGGCGCCAGAGCGCGCGTGTCCAGATCTTCCATCCGGCGTCGAAACCAGCTCAGCCGGACCCGCCTCGAGGACAAGCTCCAGTTGTAAGAGCGGCGGATGGCGGTGTTCTCCTCACGGCGCGCCGGAGACAGCGAGGGACCGCCGATATGCGCAAGCTGGCTCGCAAGCGGTCGTCCGCTTGCGACAATCTGTGTCACGCGGGACGATCAAAATGTGGCGTCGATCTACCGTACGCAGGTCGGACGCGAATCCGTCGCCCGATGGTGCTCGGCTGCACTGGACGCTTGGTCGGTGCCACACGGGCGCCACACGGTGATCGCCAATGGCGTTAGCACTCACCTGGTGACGGCTGGCGCTGGTGAGCGGGCCGTGCTCATGGTTCCGGGCACCAATTTCAACGCCGCGACGTACCTTCCGCTGGCGACGGCTCTGGCCGAGCGATTCCGGGTGTACCTACCCGATGTTCCCGGTCAACCGGGTCTCAGTGACGGAAATCGGCCGCCCGCGAGCGGTCGGCTGAGCTGGTACGGGCGGTGGCTCACCGAGGTGCTCGGCCAGCTCGAGGATTCATCGATCACGGTCGTGGGCCACTCTCTCGGGGCGGCCATCGCGTTGGCCAGCGACTCGACGCGTGCCGACCGGCAGGTCCTGGTCTCGCCCGGAGGCCTGACCCGTCTCGCGATCACTCCTAGAGTGTTGACCACATCGATCGTGTGGTCACTGCGTCGGAGACCGATCGACAGCGCCCGGCTCCTGCAGACGATGCACGGGCCCACGCATTCACCACGGCCCGAACTCACCGAGTGGATGACGCTCGTGGCACGCAACGTCCGCAGCAGCGCAGACCCCGGGCGTGTCACCGTCACCCGACGAGATGTGGACCGGATAGCCGTCACGGGCGAACACGACGTGTTCCTGCCCCCAGTACGACTCGCCCCGGCCACACGCCACGCTCTCGGGGTCGAACTCCATGTCATTCCGGCTGCCGGTCACCTCGTTGTCGATGAGTACCCCAGCCAGATCGCCGTGCTCGTCGACCAACACCCGGTGCGAGACCCCAGAATTCCGGATTGAAGCTGCGGGCCGCCAGTTTCGGAAGCAGCAAGGACAGTGGCAAGAGGTACCAGGCGGGCACCGCTCGCGATATCGCGACCAAGTTCGCCGTACAGATCAGCGCCGGGGGCGACGTGCGACTGGTCGGTGATCCAGCCTACGTCGCCCGGGCGTGCGAGGCCAGTCTCAGGCGGCTGCGCACCGACCACATCGACCTGTACTACTGCCACCGGCAGGAACCGTCGGTTCCGATCGAAGAGACGGTCGGCGCGATGGGCGAGCTGGTCACCCAGGGCAAGGTGCGCGCGATCGGGCACTGCGTGCTGCCCGCCGACCAGCTGCGCCGCGCGCACGCGACCTTCCCCCTCTCGGCACTGCAGAGCGAGTACTCGCTGTGGGAACGCTCGGTCGAGGCCGGCGGGGTGGTGGCGACCTGCCGGGAGCTCGGCATCACGCTGGTGCCCTTCAGCCCACTCGGCCGCGCGATGCTGACCGGCCGGATCGAGCGGAATCAGGTCTTCGACACCACCGACTTCCGCTCGACCCTCCCCCGGTTCCAGGGTGAGAACCTGGATCGGAACATCGACCTCGTGGAGGTCCTGCAGAAGTTCAGCGCGGAGAAGGGCGTCACCCCCGGTCAGGTCGCGTTGGCCTGGCTGATCGCCCAGCCGCTCGACGTCGTCCCGATCCCGGGCACGAAGCGTGCGTCGTACCTGCGCGAGAACACGGCGGCAACCCGGGTCGCGTTGAGCGTGGACGAGCGCGCCCAGCTGGGCGCGCTCTTCGACCAGGCACAGGTGCCGGGCGGCCGCTACCCCGAAGCCGGACGCGGCTGAGCCAGCGCCCGCCGCAACGCCGGAGCCGCGGCTGCTCCGGCGTTGCGCACGTGCTCGGCGTAGCGGGCCGCAGCCGGATCGGCGCTCGCGTACGTGATCGACAACGCCGCGACACCGGCGCCGTTCGGGCCACGGAGGGGCACCGCGACGGCGCTGACGCCGGTGCGGGCCTCGTCGGTGTCGAACGCGATCCCGGCCGAGCGGACCCCGGTGAGCTCGGTCAGCAGCGTCGCGGGGTCGGTGACGGTGCGCGAGGTGAACGCGCGCAGCGGCATGGCACGTAGGGTGCTCCCGGCGTCGCGGTCGTGGGCGAGCAGCGCCTTGCCGATGGCGACACCGTGTGCGGCGAACCGGTCCCCCGGGCCGACGCGATCGACCATCCCGGTGCGCTCCAGCGCGCCCAGCACCCGGAAGGTCGTGAACTTGCTCAGCCCCGCGCGGCGGGCCAGCTCACTGACCCCGACCCCCGCCCGCTCCCCGGCCAGCGCAGCGAGCAGGTCGGCAGCCTTGTCGATGACGGCCCGCTCATCGCGCTCGACGGGGCGCCGGGCCGTACTCACGTTCGACCGGCCGGCAGGCAGCTCATGACCCGTGCTTCCGCGATGCCGGCTCCTCGGCGGCCCGATGCGGCGCGCCCAGCCGGGCCATCGCGTCGTAGAGCTGCTGCCTGGTGAGCGGCGGCTCGTCCAACTCGACCTCGTCGCGGTAGCGGAAGGATTCGAGCGTCAACATCAGCTGGCGGCGCCATGCACGCGGGGCGATGCCGGTGGTGGCTTCGATGATCCGGCTGTTCGCCCACGTCACTGCGATGAGATCGCCGATGGTGAGATCCCTCCGGGCGACTCGGGCGTCCTGCGCCCGCCCCAGGATCGTCTCCATCGCCTCACAGACCTGGTCATGCATTGCCTCGGTGCGCTCGCTGGACGGGAATCGCATCGAGACGAAGTCGTTGAACCCGCGGTCACCTGCCTGCATCCCACAGAGCGTCTCGACGTAGGAGCTCAACCCGACCCAGGGATCGTCGGCTCTCAACGCGGCCTCGGCAGCAGCCATGAACGTTCTGAACTTCTCGTCGAAGGCTGCCAGGAGCAGATCGATGCGTTTCGGGAAGTGGCGGTACAAGGTCCCGATCGCGACCCCTGCACTCTTGGCGATGTGCTCCAACGAGGCGTCGACGCCCTGCGCCGCGAACGACAGGCGCGCAGCCTGCAGGATTC
The DNA here is from genome assembly GCF_012911925.1 of Pseudonocardia xinjiangensis. Classification (GTDB taxonomy): domain Bacteria; phylum Actinomycetota; class Actinomycetes; order Mycobacteriales; family Pseudonocardiaceae; genus Pseudonocardia; species Pseudonocardia xinjiangensis. The sequence goes on from NZ_JAAXKY010000068.1 coordinate 15,400, forward strand.
GCTCACGGTTGCGCGCTGCGTCGCGGCGCAGGGGCGGGGCATCGGCCGCGCCCTCCCGTGTTCCTCCCACACGTCCAGCGTACAAGGTGAGGGACCCCTCATCACCGAGGCGCAAGTGCGTGCCGGGACGACAGCGCGGACTTCAGGCCGACCTCAGACGACCATGCGGCCACCGCTCACGTCGAGCACCGTGCCGGTGACGAACCGCGCTTCGTCGCCGGCAAGGAACGCGATGGCCGCGGCGATGTCTTCGGGGTCGGCGACGAAGCCCAGCGGGGCCTGCTCCGCCAGGTGCTGCAGCATCTCCCCCAGGCCCGCCTCGGCTCCGGGCGTGCGGGTGGGGCCGGGGCTCACCGAGTTCACCCGCACTCCAGCGGGGCCGAACTCGGCCGCCCAGCTCCTCGTCAGGAGGTCGAGGGCCGCCTTGCTCGCCCCGTAGACCGCCAGGCCCGGGAGCGCGCGCTCGGCCGCCAACGTGGACACGTTGACGATCGCGCCACGGCCACGGGCGGCCATGCCCGGTGCAATGTGGGCGACCAGGTAGAACGGCGCTTTCAGGTTTGTGGCCAGGACCGCGTCGAAAGTCGCTTCCTCCGTCCCGGCCGTAGGCCCGCCGGCCCCGATCCCGGCGTTGTTCACCAGGATGTCGAGTGACCCGCCGGTTTCCTCCGCGATTGCAGTGGCTTGGGCCGCCAGCTCTGCCGCTGACCGGGCGTCCCGCAGATCAGCGCGGACGAAATGGGCGTTCCCGCCCGCAGCGCGGATCTGCTCCACGACTTCCCTACCCCGCTCGGCGTCGCGACCGGAGACGACGACACGTGCGCCGTCATCGGCGAGCTTGAGTGCGGTGGCACGCCCGATCCCACTCGTCGATCCCGTGATGAGTGCCGTCTTCTGTCCCACTTGTTCTCCCTTTGACTGTGTCCGGAAAGCGCCAGGTGACTGAGTCACAGGCGTCGAAGAAAGGTGACGCGGTCGGCGAACGCGTCGCGCGCCACCAGCGCTTCCGGCGCGAACTGATCGAAGCCATGGAAGACGCCCGGCCGAACCGAGAGCTGCACCGGCACCCCGTGCTCCATGAGCCGCGTCGCGTAGGTGACGGCCTCCGCACAGAACAGGTCCAGCTGCCCGACCTCGAGGTACGCACTCGGCAGGTCGTCGAGCGAACGCGCACGGGCAACCGATGCCGAAGCGGGCAGGTCGCCGGACCCGTACATCTCACCGAGGTACGCCTGCCAACCGGTGATGTTGTCGGCAACCGACCATGTCAGGAACGGCTCGACGCGGGGGTCGGCGTGGGCCGTCCGGTCATCGAGCATCGGGTAGATGAGGATCGATCTGCGCGGCCAGCGGGCCGATCTCCCGATCACGGCATGTCAGAGCGGTCGCAGCGGCGAGGCCACCGCCTGCGGAGTCGCCCATGATCGCGACGCGCGCCCCGGGCACCCGTTCTCGCGCGTGCGCGATCGTCCACTCCGCCGCCGCCACACAGTCCTCGACAGCCGCCGGGAACCGCGATTCAGGGGCCAGCCGATAGTCGACAGCGACGACAGCGACCCCGGCCTCCGCCGCATATCGACGACAGACGTGATCGTAGAGATCGATGTTTCCGGCGATCAGACCGCCACCATGGACATAGACGACAAGAACGTTCGGCACGGTCGCCGGCTTGTACAGGCGGAGCGGGACGGCACAGCCGTCCGCGGACGACACCGCGAAGTCGACCGTTTCGACCTCGTCATGGTGCGCCGCGGAGATGGACAACCCTTCGAAAAGGGCATCGATGGTCGTCCGCCGGGCTTTCCAGTCACCTACAGCGGGTGGCGTCGGCGGCACAGCTGAGGCGATCACGCTGACCACGCCGGCCAGTTCGTCGTCGATATCGAGCACTCTGATCCTCCGATGCGGCGTCTCTCGTTGCCTCGGCACGACTCTGGTTTCACGGGCACACAGGAAGGGAAGTCGAGCCATGCCTCATGTTTCGGGACAGTAGCACAACATGAGGCATGCCTCAGGATCGCTGTGGCCGAACCCGCACACGAGGGCCGGGGTAGGAGCGCGGAGGACTTCGCCGGTCAGCGGTCGAACCGCCCTCCGGAGGCGGCGGCGCCGGTCGGAGTCCTGGCGGGGGCACCATCCGGATCACCATCAGATACGGCCCCTCACCTGCCTCGACAGAGTGAGGGGCCGATCCTGTTGTATCCGGCGCGTCCGAGCCGCGTCAGGAGGCGATCTTGAGCAGGAGCTCGCTCAGCTCGACCGGCATCGTGATCATGCAGTCGTGGCCGGTCGGCAGCTCCCACACCTCGGACGGGGCGCCATTGGGCTGCAGGGCCGGGACCGGGCGGCGGACTATCGAGTCGGGCGCGACCGTGTTGTGGATGTGGGTGCGGGGGATCGTCCGGGCGGCCGGAGCGTCCAGGTGGACCGGCTGCTGCAGGCAGAGCACCGACATGTCCGAGAGCATCGCGCGCAGCCATCCGACGTCGGCCGGGTCGGTCACCCCGAACAGGCCGTAGGGGGCCGGCAGCTCCGGCATCGGCGGGACCCGCCAGCCGTCGCCGGAGCTCGTCGCCTGGTCGATCGCGAACTGGATCCCCGGCATCACGTCGACCGCGGTCTCGCCGTCCTCCGGCACCATCGCGTCGAGGTAGACCAGGTGAGCGATCCGGTCGGGGACCGCGTTGGCCACCGACGAGACGACCAGCCCCGCGTAGCTGTGCCCCACGAGGACCACCTCCGTGAGGTGCTCGTCCTCGATCACCCGCTCCTGGCAATACGGCACATTCCGGTGCCCCGGTTCCGCGGAGGTAACGATGGCGACGGACTGCGACCAGCCGCGCGCCCGCATCGTGCTCGACATGATCGGGGACAAGTGGTCGCTCCTGGTCGTGCGCAGCCTGCGGCACGGCCCTCGGCGCTTCACCGAGGTCAAGAAGGACATCGACAGCATCAGTCAGCGCATGCTCACCGTCACCCTGCGCGGACTCGAACGCGACGGCATCCTGACCCGCACGGTGCGCAGCGTGATGCCGCCACACGTCAGCTACGAGCTGACCACGATGGGTGTAACCCTCCGCGAGGCGGCGGCGCCCCTGCTGGAGTGGAGCGTCGCGCACCTGAGCGAGATCGACGCCGCCCGCTCCGCCTACGACGCCCGCACCGCCCGTGCCCCGGAGTCCGGCACCCCGGCGTAGTCGGGCAGCTCGACGCCGTTGATCGCGCGCTCGATCAGCTCGAGGTCCCATTCAGGCTCCGCGCTCGGCTCCGCGTCCGGCCCCGGGACGTCACGGCTGCGTACATGCAGTCGGCCGATCTCCTGGTTGGCCTCGACGAACGAGCGCATCCGCCCCTCGTAGCCGGCGAACCCGGCCTCCGGGTCCCACCCGGCCGCGGCCAGCTCTCCGGCCAGCAGATACGCGCCGACCAGGGCCAGCCCGGTGCCCTGCCCGGACATCGGCGACGAGCTGAACGCCGCGTCCCCGAGCAGCCCCACCCGCCCGCTCGACCAGCGGTCCATCACCACCTGGGCGACCTGGTCGAGGTAGAAGTCCGGGGTGTCGTCCAGGTGGGCGAGGATGCGCGGGGTCAACCAGCCCAGGCCGGCCATCCGCTCGCGCAACAGGTCCTTCTGGGCCGCGACGTCGCGGTGGTCGACGTCGAAGTCGGCCGAGGGGAAGGAGAACATGGCCATCGCCCGGGTGGCGTCCTGGATGGGCCGCAGGCCGGCGGAGCGCCCGGACTCCGCCTCCTGGAAATCGATCACCCAGCGATCCAGCCCGAACTCGTTGGGCACGCTGTAGAAGGCCAGCACGAGCCCGAGGTGGCGGACGAACCGCTCGCGCGGGCCGAACACCATCGCTCGCAGCGCCGAGTGCAGCCCGTCCGCGCCGATCACCAGGTCGAAGCGCCGCCGGTCGCCGCCCGCGAAGGCCACGTCGACCCCGTCCGCGTCCTGCGTGAGCTCGGCGATCCGGTCGCCGAAGACGTACTCGACGCCGTCCCGGGTGTCGTCGTAGAGCACCTGGGACAGGTCCCCGCGCAGGATCTCGATCTCCGAGATGTACCCGTCGCCGCCGTCGTCGTCCGCGCGGAAGGTCTCCAGCACGTTCCCGTCCACGTCCACGGTGTTCGCGCCCGCGGTCTCGGTGCGGGCAGCGCGCACCGGCGCGTCCAGTCCCATCCGCCGGATGACCTCCTTGGTCACCCCGCGCGCGTCCACCGCCTGCCCACCGGGACGCAGCTCCGGGGCCCGCTCCACCACGGTCACCTCGGCCCCCCGCCGGCACAGCCAGTGGGCCAGCGCGGGCCCCGCGATGCTCGCCCCCGCCACCAACACCCTGATACCGCTCACAACGCCCCCTGATCGTCCGATTCGTGTCGAGATGTGGAGTCGGACCCGTCCTCGGTCCACCCCGCTCCCGGCAGTGAGACCGGGGCGCGGTCAGGAACTCATCGCTGCGCAGTCATCCGCCGGGCGCTGGTCGACCGGAACCCGCTCGGGTTGACGCCTCGGACTCGCTTGAACGCCGCGCTGAACCCGAACGGGTCGGAGTAACCCACGGCGCGGGCGACCTCCGCGACCGTGGTCGCCTCCTGCTCGACCAGCAGGTCCGCCGCAAGTGTCATGCGCCAGTGTGTGAGGTACGTCAGCGGCGGTTCGCCGACCAGGTCGGCGAACCGCTTGGCCAGCGTCGAGCGCGACACCCCGGTGCGGTCGGCCAGCGCGGAGACCGTCCACGGCGCCGCCGGGTCGGCGTGGAGCAGGCGCAGCGCCTCGCCGACCACCGGGTCCCGCTGGGCGGCCCACCACGCGGGAGGCTCGCCGCCGGGCCGGTCGAACCACGTGCGCAGCGTGCAGACCAGCAGCCAGTCCAGCAGCCGGTCCAGCACCACCTGCTGGCCCGGGGTGTCGGTCGCCACCTCGGCGGCGAGGTGGTCCAGCACCGGGTCGCCCGTGTCCCCCGGGTCCACGCGCAGCACGACGGGTAGCGCGTCCAGCAGCCGCCGGCTGATCTCGCCGCGCACCGGGTAGGCACCGACGATCAGGGTCGCCGCGCCGTCGCCGTCGTCGCCGCAGTCGTTCCAGCCGAGCCGGTGCCGGGTGCCACCCTGCTCGGGCGTCGCGCAGTGCTCCCCGCACGCGACCGGCTCGGCCCGGGTCCCGACCTCGTCGACGAACGTGAACGTCCCGGGGCCCCGCACGACGACCGTCTCGTAGGCGCGCAGCGGTTCGGGCGAGCAGTGCTCCGGCACGATCCAGCCCGACCCGCCGAGGACGGTGCACAAGGTCAGCGGCGGGCCGTCCACGAAGTGCAGCGCCCAGGGCGGGGTCAGGGTCGAGCTGCCGAACAGCGAACCCTGGGCCCGCACTCCCCGGATCAGGTCATCGAACACGGCCACGTGCGCGAGATTAGGCGAATACACAGGCGATCCGGCTCCTCACCTATGGATTCGTCCGAGCCCGCCCCGTTCACTCGATGTCATGACCAACGGCACCACCCTCGTCCTCGGCGCCACCGGGAAGACCGGCCGGCGGATCCTCGCCCGGTTGCGGCTGCACGGCACACCCGTGCGCGCTGCCTCCCGGTCCAGCCGGGTCCGGTTCGACTGGTCCGATCCCGGCGGCTGGGACGCGGCCCTGCAGGGCGTCACCGCCGTCTACGTCGTGGCCCCGCGCGTGCCCGGTCCGGTGCACGAGTTCGTGGCCCGGGCCGAGGCCGCCGGCGTGCAGCGCCTCGTCCTGCTCTCCGGGCGCGGCGCCGACACCTGGGGCGACTCCCCGTTCGGGCTGGACATGCGCTCGGCGGAGGACGCCGTACGCGGCTCGGCGCTGGAGTGGACCGTCCTGCGGTCGTCGAACTTCGACCAGAACTTCGACGAGGACGTCTTCCACGCCCCGCTTCTCACCGGCGAGCTGGCGCTCCCGGCCGGTGCGGTCCCCGAGCCGTTCATCGACATCGAGGACGTCGCCGACGCCGCGGCCGCGGTGGTGACCGAGCCCGGCCGCCACGCCGGACGGATCTACGAGCTGACCGGACCGCGTGGGATCACCTTCGCCGAGGCCGTCGATCTGATCTCCCGGGCGTCCGGGCAGCCCATCACCTACAAGCAGATCTCCCCCGCCGAGTACACCGCGACGCTGGTCGAGGACGGCGTGGGCGAGGACGACGCCCACCACGTCGCCGAGATGTTCGTGCTGATGGAACGCGGGCTGATCGCCGCGACGACGGACGACCTCGCCACCGTGCTGGGACGGGCGCCCCGGACCTTCGAGGACTACGTCGTGCGGACGGCAGCGGCGGGGGCCTGGCGACGATGACCCGGTCCCCCTCATCTCCGGAAGGACCGCGATGAGCACCGACGCCCATGAACTGACCGCCCAGGACCTCGAGTTCCTCCGACGGCCCCTGCACGGGTTCCTGTCCGTGGCCGGGGGGCCGCACCCGCCACAGCCCCGGCCGGTGTGGTTCGAAGCCACTGCCGAGGGCACGGTCCAGCTGTTCACCGCTCCGGAGTCGCTGAAGGTCCGGCGCCTGCGCCGCGACCCCCGTGCCTCGATCGTCGTCGCCGCGCCGGTGGGTGAACGCGAGCGCTGGGTGTCGGTCGCCGGCCCCACCACGGTGGAACCTGACGGAGCGCACGACCTGGCCGCCCGCCTCGCCGCCCGCTACTGGGGCCCCGACAACCCGGCCCGGGCCGACGACCTCGCCGAGATCCTGGCCGCGGCCCAGGTCCGCCTCGTCATCCACCCGGAGGCCGTGAGTCGCTACAGGTATTGATCTCCGCGGCCGTGCGCTAGTGGGGTCCGTCCAGCGGGGTGAGCAGGACGATCGGGATCTCGCGGTCGGTCTTCCGCGCGTAGTCGTCGTAGAGCGGGAAGATCTCCACCATCTGCGCCCACAGGGCCGCGCGCTCGGCCGAGGACGCGACGCGGGCGCGTCCGGTGAACCGGCGAGTGCCGACCTGCACCCCGACGCCGGGGTCCGCCAGGAGGTTCATGAACCATGCCGGGTCCTCGTCGGCGCCGCCCTTGGAGGCGACGACGACGTACGCGTCGCCCGAGGTGCCGTAGATCAGGCAGGTGCGGCGAGGTGTACCGGTCCGGCGGCCGGTCGTGGCGAGCACGAGGGTCCGCACGCCGTTGTTCTCGTGGCCTTCGGCGCCGCCCGAGGCGAGGTAGGTGCGGGTGTGTTCGGCGACCCAGTCCCACTGCGAGTCGGTGGCGCGGTCGAGGTCCTCGGCGATGGCCATGGCGGCTGTCCTTCCGGTAGAAGCGATGGTGCGACGGAGCCGTACGTCCACTACTTCGTGATCTCGTAGCGCAGAAGTGCCACGCCGTTGTCGAACGCGGTGGCCTCCACCAGCAACAGGTCGTGCCCGTCCACGAAGACGCGCGTTCCCGTGCCGCGTGACACCGGGCAGACCAGCATCCGGACTTCGTCGACGACGCCGGCCTCCAGCAGGGAGTGCATGAGCGTCAAGCTCCCCCACAGCCAGATGTCCTTGCCGCTCTGCCCCTTGAGCTCCCGGATGGTGGCCACCGGGTCGCGCGTCACGGTCGCGGCGGGAAAGTCACCCCAGGGCGCGTCGTCGAGCTTCGATGAGGCGACGATCTTGGTGAGGTTGTTGAGCTTCTGGCCGTACTCGCCCTGCTCCTCGGCGTAGGGCCAGTAGTCCTTGGTCTGGGCGTAGGTGGTGGCGCCGAGAACCATCGTGTCGACCGAGTCGATGAACCCCATCAGGCTCGCCTTGAACGCGGGGTTGGTCTTCTCGGAGAAGGGCTCCCCGGACACGAAGGTGAGCCCGCCGTCCTCCTCCGCGGCGATGTTGTCGACGGTGACCCACTGCTGGACGACGAGCTTTCGCATGGCTGCCCTTCCGGTACGTGCGGCCACGCCGGCCGCATCCGCCACTGGGACGGAGCCGCCACGCCGGTCTCGACATCCCGGCCACAAAGTTCCGGGTCGAGATCGACCGATCAACGCTCCTCGGGTGCGGGTCGGTGAGTGCGTCGGCGGAGGTAGCGGCGTTCGGCCTCGTTCCGGGTGAGGGCGGCGGCGGCGCTGAACTCGTCGTCCGCCCGGTCGTGGTCGCCGAGCTGGTCGAGGAGGTGCGCGCGGACAGCGTGGGCGCGCTGCGCGACGAGGGGGTCGTCGGTGAGGTGGTGGTCGCGATCGAGCTGTTCGAGCAGGGCGAGCCCGCGGCGCGGCCCGAAGGCATGTGCGACGGCGACGGTGCGGCTGAGGCGGACCGGCGCAGTGGGCTGCAGACGTTCGAGCCACAGATACAGGGCGGCGATCTGCGGCCAGTCGGTCTCCGCAGCGGTCTTCGCCTGTGCGTGGGTCGCGGCGATGGCCGCCTGGAGCTGATAGGGCCCGACACGCTCCTGCGACCAGGCTTGCTCGATTAGCTCCCGACCCTCGGTGATCAGGATCTCGTCCCACCCGGTGCGGTCCTGCTCGGAAAGGACGACGAGTTCCTGGTGAGGGTCCGTACGGGCGGCGCGGCGTGCTTCGGTCAGCAGCATGAGCGCGAGCAGTCCTGATACCTCGGCATCTCCGGGCAGAACGCCGTGGAGCATCCGGGCGAGCCGGATCGCCTCCGCGGTGAGGTCGGTGCGGGTGAGCCGGTGGCCGGCGGTGGCCGTATACCCCTCGTTGAAGATCAGGTAGAGCATCTTCATCACGACGGGGAGGCGCCCTGTGACGTCGTCCTCGTCGCGCATCTCGAAACGGGCGCCGGCCTTCGTGAGAGTCTGCTTGGCCCGGCTGATCCGGGTACCCATCGTGGACTCCGTCGTGCCGTAGGCGTGGGCGATCTCATCCGTCGTGAGCCCGCCGACCGCGCGCAGAGTGAGCGCGACCTGGGAGACCTCGCTGAGTGCCGGGTGGCAGCACAGCAGCAGCAGTTGGAGGCTGTCGTCGTAGTCGACGACGGCGGGTCCAGGTCGGCTGGGATCGACAAGCACGGGGTCGGCGTAGGCGGCGTCCTCCTCGCGGCGGTGCGCAGCCTGTTCGGAGCGGATGAGATCGATCATCTTGCGATAGCCGACGCGGATCAGCCAGCTACGCGGCTCATCCGGCACGCCCTTGTCGGGCCACCGCCCGGTGGCGACGATCAGGGCTTCCTGCACGGCATCCTCGGCGAGCTCGAACCGGCCGAAGCGACGCACCAGCGCACCGAGCACGTGCGGCGTCTCGTTCCGCAGCATGTGCTCGATGCGCCGGGTCCCGGCTTCCCCGGTGCCGTCGGTCGGGGGCGCCATCAGGCGAAGTCGTCGCCCATGATCGGCCGAATCTCCATCGGCTCGCCCAGTGCGTCGACCATCCGGGCGACGATGTCGCGGGCGCGCTCGAGGCTGGAGACGTCGATGATCGCGAAACTCGCGAGAACCTCCTTCAGCTCGGCGAAGGGGCCGTCCGTGGCAACGACGCCCGCGTCGGTCTTCCGGACCGTCGTGGAGACGGCGGGATGGCCCAGGCCCTCGCTCTGCACGAACTCCCCGGTCTCGCGCAGCTCGGCCTCGAACTTCTGGTAGGCGGCGAACGCGTCGAGAGCCTCCGGGCTGGGCACGTCGGCGGTCTCGGCGTCCCACGCCTGCGCGGGGGTGTAGCTCAACAGCAGGAACTTCATGACTCTCCATCCGACATCGGTGGCGGCTCAGCTCAGGCGGGTCACACGCCACTCCGGAGGCGCAGCGCGGACACGGTGACCCACGAGAACGCGATCAGTCCGGTGACGGCGATCTGGATGCTCGACTCCGTGGGCGACATCGGCAGCAGCAGCACGACGGCGACCAGCCCATTGCCGATCGAGGCCCACACCCGGCGGCGCCGGATCGAGCGGACGAGCAGCGCGATGCACGCACCGGCGAGGGCGATGAACGACACCGCTGCCGCCGCCGTGTGCACGATCGAGTGCCACGACATCTCCACGACGCCCGCCGGTGCGCCGATCGGGAACCCGTTCTGGGCGTCCATCGGGAAGCAACCGGCGATCAGGAAGCCCGCGCCGAAAACACTGAGAAGGATCCGGGCGATCCGCGAGCCTGCGCCCGTCGAGACGATGCATCGGTGTGCGACAGCGAAGGCGATCGCGCCCAGTCCCGCCAGCACGAACGAGACCTGCTGGAGCCAGCCGAGACCGCCGGTGGCGAGCTGGCTGAGCGGATGGATGCGGATGTCGAATCCCTCCCGCGTCAGCGCCTGCGCCGCGGACGAGACGTAGAAGAACGGTCCGGCGAGCGCGGCAGCCGTGAGCAGCCGACGAGTACGCCTGCGAGCCGCAGGTGCTCCGAGGTCGTGCACCGCCTGGGGGGTGGTGCTGGTGACCATGATGTCCTCCGCCGAGTGCGTCGTCGCCCGGGTCCGGGCGGCGTTCACGGACACCACGGAGCCGAATGTGCCGTCTCGACATCCTCGGCAGGACGTTCTCGGAAAGATTTCTCGCACCGTCGTGTCAAGAACCCGGCAGCCGCTCCGAGGTACCGGCGAGAGCGGCCGCATCGGAGTCGCTCCCGGCGCAGTCGAGGAGCACATCATGAACGACGACACGACCACCCTTCCCGCCGGCGCGGATGACGACCGGCAGGAGGAGCATCCCCAGCCCAGCGACCGCATCCGCGCGCTCGACCGGCTCGTCGGCACCTGGACGGTGACCGGCGGCGCCGAGGGGACCGTGCGCTACGAGTGGATGCCCGGCGGGCACTTTCTCATCCAGCACGTCGAACTCGAACAGTTCGGTCGGTCCGTCACCGGATTCGAGGTCATCGGGCACCTGCACCCGTTCGGCGAGCCCGTCGGCGAGGAGATCGCCTCGAGGTTCTACGACTCGATGGGCAACACCTTCGACTACGTCTACGAGCTCGAAAACGACACTCTCACCATCTGGGCAGGCGCGCACGGCAGCCCCGCATACTTCCGCGGTACGTTCACCGACCGCGATCACACGATGACCGGCGACTGGGTCTACCCGGGAGGCGGCGGATACACCAGCACCATGACCAGGCAGTAACGCCGATGTCGCCGAGCCGACAGGCTCCGTCTCAGACGCTGCGCAACACCGAGACGATCACGCCCAGCACGACGGACTCGTCGCCGTCGATGACGTCGTAAGCCGGGTTCCGCGGCTCGAGGTACACGTGCCCGTTGCGGCGGCGGTACACCTTCACCGTGGCCTCCCCGTCGATCATCGCGGCGACGATCTGCCCGGAATGGGCCTCGGACTGCTGGCGCACCACGACGGTGTCACCGTCGCAGATCGCCGCGTCGATCATCGAGTCACCGCGCACCCGCAGAGCGAAGACGTTGCCGCGCCCGGCGAGAGCGCGGGGCAGCGTCAGCACGTCGTCGACGTGCTCCTCGGCCACGATGGGAGTCCCCGCAGCGATATCTCCGACCACGGGCACGGCCACCGAGTCGTCGACGGCCCTGCGCGGCCGGGGCTCCTGCAGGAAGACGCGCACGTCGATCGGCCGGCACATCGCCGCACCGCGCCGGAGGAAACCCTTCTCCTCCAGGCTCGCCACATGCTTCGACACCGACGACGATGACCGCAGCCCGACGGCGTCCCCGATCTCGCGCGTGCTCGGCGGATACCCGTACCGGACCACCCAGTCCCGGATCGCGACCAGGATCCGCTGCTGGCGCGGCGGCAGCGTCGAGGTGTCCAGGTGCTCGAACACATCATGATCATCGGAGACGGGCACCCGCGGATGGTAGAGGCGGGCAGCTGGGTCGAGCCCCGGTGGGCGACGACGTGACGCAGGAGATGATGCCCACGGCCCATCCGGTGTTTCTCGGCTTCTAGTGTCGGCCGCATGACCATGCTTCGGTTCGACGGGGATGCCGCGCGACGTACCGAGCGAACGTATGCGAGCCCCGATGTCGCGGCGCAACGGGAGCACGTGCTGTCGTTGCTCGCGCCGCAACCAGGAGAGCGGGTTCTCGACGTCGGATCCGGGCCCGGTTACCTGTTGGCGTCGATCGCTGAGGCGGTGGGCCCGTCGGGCGTGGTGCACGGCCTGGACCCGAGCCCGGCGATGCACGCGCTCGCCGCTGCACGCACCGGCGGGACGCCGTGGGTCCACCTCGACGAGGGTGACGCCGTCTCGCTGCCGTACTCCGACGACACGTTCGACGCCGTCGTGTCGACCCAGGTCTACGAGTACGTCGCCGACATCTCAGGAGCGCTCGGCGAGCTGCGGCGGGTCCTGCGGCCCGGCGGGCGGGCGTTGATCCTCGACACGGACTTCGACTCGCTGGTGTGGCACACGGCCGACCGGGAGCTGAACCGGCGCGTCCTCACGGCCTGGGACGAGCACCTGGTGCACCCGCGCCTGCCGCAGACGCTGGCCGGGCTGCTGCGCCGCGCCGGGTTCGTCGTCACGGGGCAGCACGTGCACGTCATGTTCAACCCTCGGCTGACCGAGGACTCGTACAGCGCCCACATGATGCAGACGATCTCGCGGTTCGTCGTCGGCCGGCAGGGCCTGACCGCGGCCGACGCCGAGGCGTGGCTCGCCGACCTCCACGCGCGCAGCGACGAGGGCGACTACCTGTTCAGCGTCAACCGGTACGTGTTCGTGGCGACGGCAGCCTGACCTCACTCGCCATGCCGGCGGTCACGGCTGCCGCCGCGGTGCCGTCGGCATGACGACCCGCAGCTGGAGCATCGCCGCGAACCGCGCTTCCGGGTCGGTGAGGTCGATGCCGCCGACCTCGGTGAGGCGGCGCAGCCGGTAGCGGAACGTGTTGGGGTGGACGTAGACGGCCGCGGAGGCCGCGACGACGTCACCGAAGGCCTCCAGCCACGCCCGCAGGGTCTCCACCAGGTTCGTGTTGTGCTGCTCGTCGTAGGCGAAGAGCCGGGCCACCGGGCCGGTCGGGCGGTCACCGCGCGCCGAGACGAGGTCGCGCAGCTCCAGCACCAGCGCCTCGACCTGGACGTCGGACAGCCGCGCGACCCGGCGCCCGCGGCCGCCCTCCGCGCGGAGCACCCGCAGCGCCCGGTCGGCGCTGGCCCGCGCACCGGCCAGGCCTGCGGCGTCCTGCGCCGGTGGGCCGACCCCGATGACGGGACGGGCGCGGTCACCGACCCGGTCGAGGAAGTCCGCGGCGATCCGCCCGGCCCGCGTCTCGCCGTCGACGTCGGGGGCGACGGGCACGAGCCCGTAGGCGACGTCCCCGACGAGCGCGGCGGCACAGCGCGGGTGCACCGCGCTGAGGTGCACGGCGAGGCCGTCGGCCAGCCGCTGCCGTTCGGTGGCCAGGTCGGCGTCGCCGGCGATGGAGCGGTGGGCGTCGGGTCGGCCGAGCATCGCCATCGCGAGCACGACCACCGGCTGGTCGGCCAGGCCCAGCCGGTCGAGGGCCTCGCGGGCGCCCGCCCCGCCCTCCAGCGCGGTGCTCACGAGGTCGGCACGCAGCCTGCGCTCGACGTCGGCGCCCGCCCGGATCCGCAGCATGTGCAACGCCACGAGCCGCGCCGCGTCCGCCAGCGCCTGGGTGCGGTCGGGGCTGAGCGGGGCCCGCACGGCGGCCCAGATCGAGCCGAGCGCCTCGTCACCGGCGCGGACAGCCACCGCGACGCGCGGCAGGTCCACCCCGTCGAGGCCCAGGAGGAGCGGTTCGACGAGCACCGGCCGGTCGCTGCCGTAGAGCTCCCGGAACACCCCTCGTTCGGCGATCACCCGGGAGAAGCGTTCGGGGACCTGGCGGCCGAGGATCGTCTCCACGCGCGATGCGTCGGCCTCGTCCTGACGCCCGGAGAACGCCAGTACCCGGAAACTGAGGTCCTCGATGGTCACCGGCGCGTCGATGAGCGCGGCGATGGCGTTGGCGAGGGCGAACAGGTCACCGGACGGGATCCCGCCGAGCGTCTCGGCGCGGGCGTCGCCCACGTCCCCCTCACCCAGCAGCGCGCGCAGCATCGCCGCGAGCTGCGCCCAGGACGCGCCGGGGGTCAGCCCGACCAGTGCCACACCGGACTCCTCGGCCGCGGCGGCGACCTCGGGCGAGACGGTGACGGGCATGCGGACGACCAGCCCGGCGGCGCCGTGCCCGCCCAGCGTGAGCAGCAGTTGCTCGAGCTCCGCAGGCGCGCCGATGCCCACGCCCAGCACGAGCGCGTACCGCGGCAGCACCGGTTCCTCGAACGGGTCGTGGATCACGACGCCCCCGATCGGGCCCGCCCGGCCCGGGTCGCCGTGGAGGAGCTCCAGCAGCGTGCCGAGGTCGGCCAGCACCCGGCCGAGGCCGCGCTGCGATCGCAGGTCCATCGAAGCAGCACCGCCCGACGCTAGGGAGCCGGTCGGCGAGTCTAGATCGCCCCGCTTGTTCGTGCCGAAGGACGATCATCGTGGCGACCGCGGCACCTCACAGGGGCAGCCAGTCCGTGCCGGTGGTGACCGCGGCCAGCGCGTCGGGAAGCGGCTCGACGCCGAGACCGGGCGCGGTCGGGACCGGAAGGTGGCCGTCCTCCAGCACGAACGGCGGCGTGATGTCCGTGCGGTAGTAGCGATCGGACGCGGACGTGTCGCCGGGCAGCGTGAAGCCGGGCAGCGCGGCCAACGCCACGTTGGCCGCCCGGCCCAGCCCGGTCTCCAGCATGCCGCCCGCCCACACCGGCACGCCGTGCGCCGCGCACACGTCGTGGACGCGGCGCGCTTCGAGGTAGCCGCCGACCCGGCCGGGCTTGATGTTGACGATCGAGCACGCGCCCAGCCGGATCGCGTCCGCCGCCGACTTCGCCGACGTGATCGACTCGTCCAGGCAGATCGGCGTGGCGAGGGTCCTGGCCAGCTCCGCGTGGCCCAGCACGTCCTCCTCGTCGAGCGGCTGCTCGATCAGCAACAGGCCGAACGGGTCGAGCCGGGCCAGGTGACGGGCGTCGGCCAGGGTGTAGGCGGTGTTCGCGTCGACCTGGAGCAGCACGTCGTCACCGAAGCGCTCGCGCACGGCGCGCACCGGCTCCACGTCCCACCCCGGCTGGATCTTGAGCTTGATCCGGACGTAGCCCGCCTCCAGGTACCCGTCGACGGCGTCGAGCAGCTCACCGACCGAGCCCATGATCCCGACCGACACCCCGCACGGCACCCGCTCGCGGACGGCGCCCAGCTCGCGTGCGAGCGGCCGGCCCGCCGCCCGCAGCTCGGCGTCGAGCACGGCCATCTCCAGCGCGGCCTTCGCCATCCGGTGGCCCTTGAAGCGGTGCAGCGCCGGCACGACCATGTTCGCGTCCAGCCGCTCGTGTGCCGCCAGCGCCGGGACGAGGTAGCGGCGCAGCACGTCGGCCGCGCCGTCCACGTACTCGGAGGAGTACAGCGGGTCCGTCAGGGCCACGCACTCGCCCCAGCCCTCCGCCTCGTCGGTGACGGCACGCAGGAGCAGCACGTCGCGGGTCGTCTCGACGCCGAACGACGTGCGGAACGGCGCCACGAGCGGCATCCGGACCCGCCGCAGCTCCACCCCGGTCAGCTTCATCGGACCGCCCTCCCGGCGTCACGGTTGCGGGTGAGGACGTACCACCCGGTCCTGTCGAACCCGGCGACGCGGGAACCGCCCGCGATCGCCGGGGCGAGCACCTCACGCATCGCCACCCGCCACTCCTTGCCGTAGCCCGCGTCGGCGGCCCGCAGCTCCTCGATGTCGCGCGGGACAGCCACCAGCAGGGTGTCGCCGTCGAGCGAGCCGGCAACCGGCCCGTCGCGCTCCGAGCGGCCCAGCGCGACCACCGCCCCCGCCGCCAGCTCGGCCTGCACGTCGTACCACCGGAACGACCCGGAGCAGGCCGCGACGACGGCCGGGTCCTCGAGGTCCCACCGCAGCAGCAGGCGGTCGGTCTCGTCACCGCCGTTGATGCCGTCGTGCACTCCGCCGTAGAAGTTGGGCAGGTACTCGACGGGGGCGGCGGCGAGCTTGACCAGGTTGAAGTACGCGTTGCGGCGGACGAGCGGGTCGAACGTCCAGGTGACCGCCGAGACCCCCCGCCGCAGCGCCCACGCGCGCTGGTGCAGCTTCAACGCGTACCCGACGTGGCGGCCGCGCCCGGACGCGGCCACGCCGGCGATGTGACTGTGCATCATCCCGTCAGCGGGCGCGCCGAAGAAGCCGACGCAGGCACCCACCAGCTCCGCCCCGTCGAACGCGCCCGCGACGTAGTTCCCGCCCTTCGCGAGCGCACGCAGCAGCTCGGTGGTCACCGGCGGGTTGGCCGGGTCCGGCCGCCAGATCGCGTCGTAGAGCCGGTAGACCGCCTCCAGCCCGGCAAGGTCGGCGATCTCCCGCATCCGCACGCCTGCCGTGGCCGCGGCCGCCTCGGCTGCCACCCGTGCCGGCGTGGCCGCGTCTTCTGCTCCGCCGTCGATGCTCATGGTTGCGTCCGGGTCCGTGCTCGTCCGCGCGCCGCACCGCCCGGGGACCCGGCGAGCAGGTCGTCCACCAGCGCGGCGACGAGCGCGGCGCGCCCCGGCAGGTCGGCGACGACGACGTGCTCGTCGTCGGCGTGCGCTCCCCCGCCCGTTGCGCCGAGCCCGTCCAGCGTGGGCGTGCCGACGCCCGCGGTGAAGTTGCCGTCCGAACCGCCGCCCACCGCGGCGCGGGCCGGCGGCGGCAGCCCGAGCTCGGCGGCCAGCCGGACCGCGCGCCCGAACGGCTCCTCCGACGCCGCGGCCGCGAGCGGGGGACGGTTCGGGCCACCCGCCACCTCGACGCGCGCGCCGGGCAGCACCGGTCGCAGCGCGCGGATCCCGGCGTCCACCCGCCGCTGCTCGGCGGTGTCCCGGACGCGGACGTCGACCGTCACCTCGCCCGATGCGGCGACCGTGTTCGAGGCGGACCCGGCCGACATGAGGGTCGGGGTGACCGTCGTGCCGCGCCCGGGATCGGCCAGTGCGTGCACGGCGAGCAGCTGGTGGGCCAGCTCGACGGTCGCGTTGATCCCGCGTTCGGGTTCGAGCCCGGCGTGGGCGGCGCGGCCGGTGACGGTGATCCGGTACAGCGACACGCCCTTGCGCTCCGTCTTGAGCGCACCCCCGTCGGCCGCGGCCTCCAGCACGAGCGCCGCGGCACACCCGGCCGCGTCGGCCTCCACGAGCACGCGCGACGTGGGCGAGCCCAGCTCCTCGTCGCCGGTGACGAGGAGCGTCACCCCGGGACGCCCGGGTGCCGTCGCCCCCGCCAGCCGCAGCGCGTGCATCCCGACGACCAGGCCGGCCTTCATGTCGAAGCAGCCGGGCCCCCGCAGCACCCCGGCGTCGACGCGGAACGGGTGGGTGGCGAGCGAGCCGACCGGCCACACGGTGTCGTGGTGGCCGAGCAGCAGCACCCGCGGCGGGCCGTCGCCCAGCCGCCAGCGCAGGTGGCTGCGGCCCTCGGCGACGAGCCGCTCGGGCGCCACGCCGAGCACCCGCGTGCCGACCCGCGCCACGGCGTCGGCGCTCGCCGCGACCGCGGCCAGGTCGGCCGACGGCGACTCGCACGTCACCAGCTCCTCGATGTCGGCGAGCATCTCGGGGAGCGCGGCGTGCATGCGCGCGACGAACGTGGTGCGGTCCGGGCCGTCCCGCACCGCCTCGGAGCCCGGCACTCAGCTCACCCTCGGGGTGGCGCGCGCACCGAAGTGCACGTACCGCTGGCCGGTGGGCAGCTCGTAGAACGTCACGGGGAACCAGCTCTGCACCGAGCCGGGCAGCTGCACCAGGAAGAGGTTCTCCTCGACCGGCACCAGCGCGTACTCCTGCGTCTCATCGGGGACCAGCTCGGCGAGCGGGCCGATCACCGTCGTCCGCATCACGGGCCCGTCCGGGCCTTCGGCGACCTCGACCCGGACGCCCGCCCGCTCGTAGGTGCCCACGTGCCGGGACACGTCCACGGACACGGGCTCGGCCGGTGGGGTCGGCAGTCGGGGCAGCTCGACGTCGACGAGCTCGGCGAAGATCTCGCGGTAGAGGTCTTCGTGCAGGTCACGGTTGTTGCCGCCGTTGGTGAGCAGCGCGACGGCGAACCCGTGCGACGGGAGCAGCTCCAAGAAGGCCGCCTGCCCGACCGTGTTGCCGCCGTGCCCGATGACGCGGTGGCCGCCCCAGTCGTTCCGGATCCACCCGAGGCCCCACGAGTCGCCGAGCGTGTGCTTGTCGGGCAGGTCGGCCTGCTTGGACGCCATCTCCGCGGCGGCCTCCTCGCTGAGCAGCCGGGTGCCGTCGGGCGCGAGGCCACCGGTCAGGTGCAGGCGGGCGAAGCCGAGCAGGTCGGCGACGGTCGAGTTGATCAGCCCGGCCGGACCTGCCGACCGCTGGAGCGTCCAGACAGGAGCCCGGACGGGGTCGGCGCCGGGCTCACCGATGTGCCCCACCGCGGCCCGGTGCAGCAGCGCCTCCTCCGGCAGCGTGCTCGTGCGCCGCAGCCCCAGCGGCTCGAAGATCCGCTTGCGCACTGCCTCGTCCCACGTGCCGCCGATGATCTTCTCGATCACCCGCCCGGCCAGCGAGAACCCCGAGTTGCAGTACGACCAGGTGGCGCCGAGCGGGTGGTTCTGCGCCACGTCGACGAGCTGCGCCACGTACTTCTCGAGGTTGTCGTCGCCGCGCCCGGTGTCGGTGAAGACGTCACCGTCGATCCCGCTGGTGTGGGTCAGCAGGTGCCGCATCGTCACCCCCTTCGTGGCGTCCGGGTCGGCGAGCCGCAGCTCGGGAAGCACCTCGACGATCGGGACGTCGAGGTCGAGCAGGCCCTCGTCGACGAGCTGCATCACGATGGTCGTCGTCCAGACCTTGGTGATCGACCCGATCTGGAACACCGAGTCGGGTGTGGTCTCGACACCGGTGTCGACGTTCAGCACGCCGTGCGCGGCCTCGACGAGCTCGTCGTCGCCGCCAGGGTGCAGGCGCAGGATCCCGAGGGTGGCGCCAGGGACACCGTAGCGCGCGGCCAGCGCGGTGAGCCGCCGCTGCCAGTGCGCGGCGTCGATGCGCGGACGGCGCGGACCGGCGGCGTCACCGGCGTACTGCTCGACCCAGTCGAGGACCCGGCGGTTGACGTCGATCCGGTGGGAGGGACGGCCTTCGAGGATGAAGATGTGCGAGCCCTCCGGGTAGAGCACCAGCCGGGTCAGGACACCCTGCTCCCGCAGCGCCGTGTGCCACTGCTGGGCCTGGCCGACCGGGCAGAGCAGGTCGGCCCCGCCGTGCACGATCAGCGTCGGCGTGCGCACCCGGTCGACGTGGGTCAACGGGGACATCGCGGCGTACCGCTCGCTGCCCTCCCCCCACGGGCGCGCACCCAGCTCGTGCGCGCTGAGGAAGTGCCCCTCGTCGGAGGTGCCCGCCATGCTCGTGAGGTCGGTGACCACGCCACCCGCCACGGCGGCGGCGAACCGGTCGTCGCGGCTGGTCAGGTAGCAGGTCATGAAGCCGCCATAGCTGTAGCCGGCCACGGCGAGCCGCCGCGGGTCGGCGGTCCCGTCGGCGACGAGGTCGTCGAGCGGCTCCAGGAAGTCCTTCGCGTCGGCCTCGCCCCACCCGCCGCGGACCGCGTCGAAGAACTGCTCGCCGTAGCCGTCGCTGCCGCGCGGGTTGAGCAGCAGCACCGTCCAGCCGCGGGCGACCAGCTCCTGGTGGTAGAGGTGCACCTCGTCGGCAGCGGCGTTCCACGCGTTGTGCGGGCCGCCGTGGACGTCCAGCAGCAGCGGCTGCGGCCCCGGTTCGGCGGCCGGGTCCCGGATCAGCCAGCCCTGCACGACGGTACCGTCGGAGATCGTGAACTCCCGCTCCTCGCGGGCGAAGAGCTCGACGTCCGCGAGGTCCGCGCCGTGCTCGGTCCGGACGGTCTCCGCGCCGGTGGCGAGGTCGACCGCGACGATCTCGCCGAAGGACGTCGGCGTGCCCAGCGCCACGACGGCCGCGCCGCCCGCCACGGAGAGGCCCTGCACGTTGCGCCCGGCCCCGCCGAGCACCGGCCGCGGGGTACCGCCGTCGACAGGCACGGAGTAGAGGTGCGTGCAGCCCCGCTCCCTGGCGCAGAACAGCACGGTGGCGCCCTCGTCCACGAGCTGGGGAAGCGCGCCCGGGTAGGCGGGGCCGCCCGGCATCACGTTGCGGTCCAGCGGTGCGGCGAGGTCCACCGGGTCGCCACCGTCGAGCGGCAGCCGCAGCAGCCGGTTGTGGCCGGTCGGTGCTCCGGTCGTGCCCACGACGAGCAGCGCCGACCCGTCGGCGGTCCATCCGACCGGCCCGCCGACCCCCTCGGTCAGGCCGACCGGTTCGGGGGTGGCGGCGACGGCAGTGACGTCGAGGACGTGCACCGGCACCCGCAGCACCAGGTCCGCGTCCCGGGCGGTCGCCGCGGAGAACGCCAGCCGCGTGCTGTCGGGCGACCAGGACGGGCGCCCGGCGTGCCAGTCCCCGTCGGTGACGCGGCGGCACCGCCGGGTGTCGAGGTCGAGCACGTGCAGGTGGGTGCGCACCGAGCGCAGCAGCCCGGCGCCGTCGGCCTGGAGGTCGAGGCGGTCAGCCACCACGGGCGCGGTGTCCCGCCGGGCGCGCGCCTCGTCGCTCTCCCCGGCGTCGGCGGCGAGGTCGACGGCGGCGGCGAACGCGATCCGCGTGCCGTCCGGGCTCCACACCGGCGCCCCGGCGCCCATCGGCAGTGTGGTCAGTGGCTCGGGCTCGCCACCCCTGACGTCGAGCAGCCACACCTGCGGGCCCCCGTGGGCGGTGCGCAGGAACGCGACGTGGGTGCCGTCGGGCGACCACGCGGGCGCCGTGTCGGCGGGACCGCGGGTGAGCCTGCGGGGCCGCCCGTCGCGGGTGCCGACGCCCCAGATCTCCCGGACGGTGCGGTCGGCGTCGGCGTCGGTCGTGCGCAGGACGTAGACGACCTGGCTGCCGTCCGGGGACAGCGCGGGCTGCTCCGGCACGGCGATCGTCGTGAGGTCGTCGATCAGCTGGCGTCGGGTCACCGGGTGCTCCTCGGATCGATGGCGGCGTCGACGGGAACGTCGACGCGCTCTGCGTGCTCGGTGGTGTCGGGCGCCGCGAAGTGGCACGCGGCGCGGTGGCGGTGGCCGTCGGCCACGGGCTCGGTGGTCCGGCAGACCTCGCGGTCGGCGAGCACCAGCGGACCCTGGGGGCAGCGGCGGTGGAACCGGCACCCGGTCGGCGGATGCTGGGGGTCGGCCGGCTCCCCGTCGAGCACGGCGGGTGGCGCCGCGACGGGTCCGGTCACCGCGGCGAGCAGCTCGCGGGTGTAGGGGTGCTGCGGGTCCAGGAGGACGTCGTCGGCGGTCCCGTACTCGACGATGCGTCCGAGGTGCATCACCGCGATGTAGTCGCTGACGTACCGCACGACGGCCAGGTCGTGCGAGATGAACAGCATGGAGAGCGCGAGCCGCCGCTGGAGGTCGCGGACCAGGTTCAGCACCGTGCCCTGTACGGAGACGTCCAGCGCCGAGGTGATCTCGTCGGCGATCACCACGTCCGGGCGCCCGGCCAGCGCCCTGGCCAGCGCGACCCGCTGGCGCTGCCCCCCGGACAGCTGCGCCGGGTACGTGCCGGCGCGGTCGGCGGGCAGGGCGACCAGGTCGAGCAGCCGGGCGACCTCGGCCTGGCGGGCGCCCCGGCCGCGCACGCTGCCGCGGGGCAGCGCCTCCGCGATCGACGCGCCGACGGTCATGCGGGGGTCCAGCGAGGAGTACGGGTCCTGGAACACCATCTGGAGCGGGCGGCGACCCCGGGTGTGGTGCCGCAGCGGTTGCCCGTCCAGCAGGATGGCACCGCCCGCGATCGGGGTCAGACCGACCGCGGCCCGCGCGAGCGTCGACTTGCCCGACCCGGACTCCCCGACGAGGCCGACGACCGACCCGGCCGGGACCGTGAGGTCCACGCGTTCGACCGCGGTCAGGCCACGCCTGCGGCCGCCGAACCGGACGGTGACGTCCTCCAGGCGCAGCTCACTCATGGACACCACCGATCCGGACGGCGACGGGCGCGCCCGGCCGCCCCGCGACGTCGGCGTGCCAGCACGCGACCCGCCGGCTGCGGTCGTCTGACAGGAGCGGCGGTTCGACGTCCCGGCAGCGGTCGTCGGCGAGGCCGCAGCGCGGGGCGAACGCGCAGCCGGCCGGCCACCGGGCGGGGTCGGG
>NZ_JAAXKY010000069.1 GCF_012911925.1 Pseudonocardia xinjiangensis
GCTTCGACCTGATCTTGTGCCGCGTTACCCCCCGCGGCGCCCGTCCCGTTCTCGGTTCCGCTCTCGGTTCCGCCCTCGGCGAGGTGGCGCCGGAACCTGCGCCGGACCACCTCGGAGATGGCGGCGACGTCCCCGCCCTCCGCGCCCCCGCGGATCTCGAACCGCCGGTAGTCCGACTTGCGCGCGAGCCCGTCCTCGAACACCACGAGCGACGCGACGACGTTGCTGCCCTGGACGTGGCTGACGTCGACGCACTCGATGCGCAGTGGCGCGGTGTCGAGCCCGAGTGCGTCCTGGATCTCCTGCAGCGCCGCCGACCGCGCCGTGAGGTCGCCCGCCCGGCGGAGCTTGTGCTGGGTGAACGCCTCGGCCGCGTTGCGGGCCACGGTCTCGGCGAGCGCGCGCTTGTCGCCGCGCTGCGGCACGCGCACCTGCACCCGCGAACCGCGCAGCCCCGAGAGCCAGTGGACGAGCGTGTCGAGCTCGGCCGGGAGCTCCGGGACGAGGATCTCCTTCGGAACGGGCTGGTGGGCGTCGTCGGCGGAGCCCGCCAGCGCCGCCTGCTCGCCGTAGAACTGGGTGAGGAACCGCTCCACGAGCTGCGCGGTGTCGGTGGGTTCGACCTTGTCGACCACCCAGCCACGCTGGCCGCGGACCCGGCCGCCGCGCACGTGGAAGACCTGGACGGCCGCCTCGAGCTCGTCCTCGGCGAACGCCACGACGTCGGCGTCGGTGCCGTCGCCCAGCACCACGGCCTGGCGTTCCATCGCGCGGCGCAGCGCGCCGATGTCGTCGCGCAGCCGGGCGGCGCGCTCGAACTCGAGCTCGGCGGACGCCTCGGCCATCTTGCGCTCGAGCTGCCGGACCAGGTGGTCGGTGCGTCCGGAGAGGAAGTCGCAGAAGTCCTCGACGATGTCGCGGTGCTCCTGGGCGTCGACGCGTCCGACGCACGGCGCCGAGCACTTGTCGATGTAGCCGAGCAGGCACGGGCGCCCGATCTGGCCGTGGCGCTTGAACACCCCGGCGCTGCACGTGCGGGCCGGG
Source organism: Pseudonocardia xinjiangensis (assembly GCF_012911925.1). Lineage (GTDB taxonomy): Bacteria > Actinomycetota > Actinomycetes > Mycobacteriales > Pseudonocardiaceae > Pseudonocardia > Pseudonocardia xinjiangensis. The sequence continues at coordinate 1,045 of NZ_JAAXKY010000069.1, forward strand.
AACACCCGCAGCAGCATGTCGAGGGTCTCGCGGATCGCCCAGGCGTGCGCGAACGGGCCGAAGTAGCGCACGCCCTTGCGCCGCGGCCCCCGGTAGACCGACAGCCGGGGGAACTCCTCGTGCATCGTGACCGCGAGCACCGGATAGGTCTTGTCGTCGCGGTAGCGGACGTTGAACCGCGGGTCGAACTCCTTGATCCAGTTGTACTCGAGCTGCAGCGCCTCGACCTCGGTGGCGACCACCGTCCACTGCACGTGCGCCGCCGAGGTGACCATCTGGCGTGTGCGCGGGTGCAGGCCGGAGATGTCGGCGAAGTACGAGTTGAGGCGCTGGCGCAGGCTCTTCGCCTTGCCCACGTAGATGACCCGGCCGTGCTGGTCGGAGAAGCGGTACACCCCGGGGGCCTCCGGGATGGACCCGGGGGCCGGACGGTAGGTGGCGGGATCAGCCATGGCCTCACCAGGGTAGGACCGGCCTCCGACACGCCGTGAGCGGACCGCCCCCTCGGCGCGTCACGGGTGTGGTGTACACGGAACCGTCGGCCCGCCGTGATAGGACTTGCCGTCGATGCGAACGCGCGTTCGAACCGACGGGGGGATCCGATGGGGCTCGACAAGCTCGACACGATCCGCAAGCTGCTCGCCAAGGCGGAGCGCGCGGCCACCGGCGCCGAGGCCGAGACGTACACGGCCAAGGCGATCGAGCTGATGGCCCGCCACGGCGTCGACGCCGCGCTGCTCGCCGCCGCCCGGCCCGGCAGCGACCGGATCGGGCCGCAGCGCATCGAGATGCAGGATCCCTACAGCGCGGGGAAGGCCAGGCTGCTCGGCTGGACCGCGGCGGCGCTCGGCTGCCGGTGGGTCCTGCACGGGGCGCGGGGCGGCAAGGTCGCCGCGGTCACGGTGTTCGGTCACACCTCGGACCGGCAACGCGCCGAGCTGCTCTACACGTCGCTGCAGCTGCAGGCCACCACCCAGCTGGTCCGGGTGCGCTCGACCCGGCCCGGTGAGTCCGTGGCCGCCTACCGCCGCTCGTGGCTGCACGGCTTCGCCGTGGAGGTCCACCGCAGGCTCAGCACCGCCGAGGAACGCGCCGCCACAGATGCGCCCGCCACCGCCACCGGCGGCCCGTCCGTCGCGCTGGTGCTGGCCGATCGCCGCGAACAGGTCGACCGCGCCTACGCCGCCGCCTTTCCGCGGCTGGCCACGGCCCGGCGCGCCGTGCTGTCCGGATCGGGCTTCGCGGCCGGCGCCATGGCGGGCGAGCGGGCCGACCTCGGCCACGGCGGCGGCCTCGGTTCCCAACAACGCTCGGCGCTAGGAGGGTGCTGAACAACTCCGCCCGTAGCGAGCGGTGTCCAGGTGGTGGCATCGCAAGGCGGAGGAGGGGCCGATACCGCTGTTGTATCGGGCCCGACGACAACGCCGCGAGGGCGCCGCCTGGGCGCCGCGCAGTAGGGCCGAGTTGTTCAGCGCGCTCCTACGGGAGCGCGCTGAGATGGGCGCCCGCGGGTCACGCGGGCAGGGCGATGAGGCGGTCCACCACCAGCTCGAGGTCCTCGCCCACCACGTGCGGGCGCGCCACCACGTCGGGCACCGCGCCTTCGAGCCGGGTGGCGAAGCCGCCGATCAGCCCGGCCCGCACGGCACCGTGCACGTCCCAGGAGTGCACGGCCACCAGTGCCACGCGGTCCCCCATGGCGTCCACCTGCTGGCAGGCCCAGTTGTACACGCGGGCGGGCGGCTTGAAGGAGCGGATCTCCTCGGTGGAGAGCACTCCCCGCAGGTAGGTGCGCAGCCCGGCCCGGTCGAGGGCGTCGGAGGCCACCTCGGCGCCGCCCTGGGTGAACGCGTAGGCAGGAATCCGGGCCCGCGCGAGCGCCCGCAGCGCCGGCTCCACATCCGGGTACGGAGGCAGCTCCGCGAAGCCGGCCAGCACGTGGTCGAGCGCCTCCTCCGACAGGGTGTGCTGCGCGGTGGTGCGCAGCGCCGCCCTCGCCACCTCGGCGAACGGGCGCACCGCGCCGGCGAGCGTGAGGGCCATCCCGTCCCGCAGCGTCCGGGTGTAGAACAGCTCCCACTCGTGGTCGGGCCGTCCCACGTCCACGAAGCGCGAGCGCAGCGCCGACACCTGCAGCATCGTCTCGAACACGTCGAAGAGCACCACGCGAGGCCGGCGGTCCGGCACCCGCATGCGGTCCAGCTGGCTCGCGCCCTCCACCGTGCTCATCGTGCCCCGTCCGTCGTGCCCTGCTCGTCGCGGCGGGGTCTGTGGGTCGTGCCGGGTCTCATCGTGCCGTGTTCATCGCGCCAGTCGTGCTTCCACTCGTCGCTCACCCGGGCCACCCTTCGGCGTACCACCCGGACCGTACGGATGAAGATCGTTGCTCAGTGCGACGGAGCGGAGCGGAGCGGAAGCGTTCCGTAGCGCCGAACGGCGTTCAGAACGCGCCGAACGTGCAGCGCGCGCAGGGGCGCGAGCGCGTATCCGGGGTAGCTCGCCAACCATGTCGCGCTCCCGAGACTCACGGCGTCGGCGCCCGCCCAGAAGTACTCCCGGCAGTCGTCCACCGTGCGGATCCCGCCCGTCGCGATGATCGGCAGGGTCACCCCGGCCTCCCGGAGCTCGCTCACCACCCGCAGTCCGATCGGCTTGATCGCCCGTCCGGAGAGGCCCCCGTAGCGGTTGGCGAGCCACGGCGTGCCCGTGCGCGGGTCCAGGCGCAGCGCCTTCACCGTGTTGATCGCGGTCAGCGCCGACACCCCCGCCTTCGCGGCCTGTTCCGCGTTGCGCAGGTAGTCGTAGTCGGGCGACAGCTTCAGGATCACCGGGTGGTTGCTGCGGGGCACCGCCTCGTCGAGCACATCCTGCAGGATCGTGGAGAAGTCGAAGTTGACGTTGTGGCAGGAGACGTTGAACTCGACCGCGGCGATGTCACCGGGCGGCACGGCGGCGTTCACCCGGTCCACGAGGGTCACGAACTCCTCGGCGGAGAAGCCACCGAGCGAGATGATCACGCGCTGGTCGCGGGTACGCGGGTAGTAGTCGCGCAGGTAGGCGTCGATGCCGACGTTGCACCACCCGAACGCGTTGAGCCAGCCGCCGTCGGTGCCGCGCAGCACCGTGCGGTACCGCTTGAGCAGGCCGGGCAGCTCGCTGAGGGCGTAGTCGTCCCGTGTGGTGAAGTGGCCCTCGCGGGGCTCCACGGTCAACGTCCTGGTGGTCACGGCCCCGAACTCGGCCAGCGGCACGAACAGCGACACCGGGCTCATGCCGTACGGCACGAGCGCGGAGTTCGACACCCCGTATCCCAGCAGGCTCGACGACGTGACCAGCCGGTTGCGGAGCACGATGTCCCCGAGGCGGACACTCTCTTCGCCGGACGGATCCCGGCCGACCTGATCACGGGCACGCAGCACGGCACCGATGGTACGTGCGAGCAGCGACCGGGCCGTCGCCCGCCGTCGATCGGCCGCGACGGCTCAGGAGGTGCGGGCGGCGGCGTGCAGCGCGCGGAGCTTCCCGATGGCGTCCACGGCGCGGAAGCCGTCCACGGCCTGGATGGCCAGCACCGGCAGGTACTCGTCGTCGGGCAGGTCGAGCCGGGCCCAGGACGCCCCGTCCGGGAACGCCACGCGCCGCACGAGCTCCCACGGCACGCGCCGGCTGGTGAGGAGGTTGCGCACCTCCACGCCCTCGGCGTCGGCCCGCACCCGGGGCAGCGCGAGCAGGAGCACGCCACCGGCCACCATCAGGCCCAGCAGCACGAGCGCCACCTGGTCGGCGAAGCGGAAGTACACGCCGGTCTCGGTGGTGCGCAGCAGCACGCCCACCACGACGAACAACACCACCACCGCCACGGCACCCACCCACGCGGCGATCAGCACCTTGCGCGGCCGCAGCACCAGCGGCTCGGGCCGATCGACGGGCCCGCCGGGGGCGGCCTCCCCGAGACCGCTCCGGGCGGCCTCGCCGCTGCCGGGTTGAGTCACGAACTCCTCCGCAGGTCACGCAGTGCCAGTGCGGTGTGGAGCGCCGCGAGGCAGGCCTCCGCGCCCTTGTCCTCCGCCGAGCCGGGAGCGCCGGAACGGTCCACCGCCTGGGCCAGCGTGTCACAGGTGAGCACGCCGTTGCCCACCGGCGTGCGCTCGTCCAGCGACACGCGCGTGAGCCCGGCGGTCACGGCGTCGCAGACGTACTCGAAGTGCGGCGTGCCACCCCTGATCACCACGCCGAGGGCCACCACCGCGTCGTGGCCCGCGGCGAGCTCCTGGCACACCACCGGGAGCTCGATGGTGCCGGGCACCCGCACCAGGGTCGGGCTGTCCACACCGGCCTTCGCGGCGATCTCCAGGGCGCGTTCCACCATCGTGTCCACGATGTCGGCGTGCCAGCTGGCCGCGGCCACGGCCAGGCGCAACCGGCCGGCGTCCGGGATGTCCTGGACGATCGGCCGGCCCTCGCCGCTCATCTGCTGTCCGCCGGGCTCATGTCCCCGTCCCGTCCGCCGCCACCGCAGCGGCGACCTCGTCGAGACCGGGCAGGTCGTGGCCCATCCGGTCGCGCTTCGTCCGCAGGTAGCGAAGGTTCTCACGGCTCGCCCGCACCGGCAACGACACGCGTCCGGTGATGGTGAGGCCGTAGCCCTCCAGCCCCGCGCGCTTGTCCGGGTTGTTGGTGAGCAGCCGCATCGTGGTGATGCCGAGATCCACCAGGATCTGCGCGCCGATGCCGTAGTCGCGCGCGTCGGCGGGCAGGCCGAGCGCCAGGTTGGCGTCCACCGTGTCGGCGCCCGCCTCCTGCAGCTGGTAGGCCTGCAGCTTGTGGAGCAGGCCGATGCCCCGGCCCTCGTGCCCCCGCATGTAGAGCACCACCCCGCGGCCCTCCGCGGCCACGGCGGCGAGCGCCGCGTCGAGCTGGGGGCCGCAGTCGCAGCGCATCGAGCCGAACACGTCGCCGGTGAGGCACTCGGAGTGCACGCGCACCAGCACGTCCTCCCCGCTGCCCTCCGGCGTCCCCACGTCCCCGCGCACCATCGCGATGTGCTCGATCCCGTCGAGCAGCGAGTCGTAGCCGAAGGCGATGAACTCGCCGTGGGCGGTGGGGATGCGGGCCTGCGCCACGCGCACCACGTGCTTCTCGAAGCGGCGGCGGTAGGCGATCAGATCGCAGATGGTGATGAGGGTGAGGTCGTGGTCCTCGGCGAACACCCGCAGCTCGTCGCCACGGGCCATGTCACCGTCGTTCTTCTGCGACACGATCTCGCACAGCGCACCCGCGGGCGAGAGCCCGGCGAGCCGGGCCAGGTCCACGGCCGCCTCGGTGTGTCCGGCACGCCGCAGCACGCCGCCCTCCCGGGCCCGCAGCGGCAGCACGTGGCCCGGGCGCACCAGGTCGGCGGGGCCTGCGGTCGGGTCGGCCAGCAGGCGGATGGTGTGTGCCCGGTCGGTGGCCGAGATACCGGTGGTGATCCCCGCCTTCGCGTCCACCGTCACGGTGAAGGCGGTACGGAAGTTGTCGGCGTTGGAGTGGTGCATCGGAGGCAGGTCCAGCCGGTCGCACTCCGCCTCGGTGAGCGCCACGCAGACGTAGCCGGAGGTGTAGCGGACCATGAACGACACCAGCTCGGGGGTCGCCATCTCGGCCGCGAAGATGAGGTCGCCCTCGTTCTCGCGGTCCTCGTCGTCCACCACCACCACGGGCTTGCCGGCCCGCAGGTCGGCCAGGGCCCGCTCGATCGCCTCGAAACTGCCGCGCCGCGGGTCGGTCGGAGGCGCATCCGTACCGGCGGCAAGGGGTGCCGGCTCTTCCGGGGCTGCCTGACCGTCCATCGCTCCACCGTTCACCGGACCACCGTCTCCTGCCCTGCTCACTGGGCTCTGGCCTCCTCGCCGACCGCCGCCGCGGAACCGCTACCACCGACGTACCCGACGGCAAGCCGTTCCACATACTTTGCGACGACATCGACCTCCACGTTCACGTTATCCCCCGGTTCCCGGAACCCGAGTGTGGTGTGTGACAAGGTCGTAGGGATCAGCGCCACCACGAAACTGTCGGGCGCCACTCCCGCCACGGTCAGCGACACCCCGTCCACGGCCACCGAACCCTTCTCCACCACGTACCGGGCCAGCTCCGCCGGCAGGCTGAACCTCAGCTCGTCGCTGCGCTCCCCCGGCGTGCGGGTCAACAGCGTCGCCACCCCGTCCACATGCCCCTGCACGATGTGGCCGCCCAGCCGTCCCGTCACCGGCACGGCGCGCTCCAGGTTCACCCGCGCGCCCTCGGTCACCGTGGAGAGGCTCGAACGCTTGAGCGTCTCGGGCACGAGTTCCACGGTGAAGGTGCCGTCGGTGCTGCCGTCGGGGTCGATGACGGTGAGACACACCCCGTTCACGGCGATCGAGTCCCCGTGGCGGGCGTCGGTGGTGACGGTGCGCCCGCGCACGGTGAACACCACAACCTCGGCGCTCTCGCGCACCGCGAGCACCTCGCCGATCTCCTCGACGATCCCGGTGAACATGTGCGTGCTCCCTTTCCGCCGTCACGGCCGCATCTGGTGCAACCGCGGGCCACTGCCGTTCGTTACCCGGCCCGTCGTGATCATCCTCGCCGGGCGGACGGCGCGGTCACGGCGCCCACCTGCGGTGGGTCGACGCCTTCACCACGCGGTCCCGCAGCGCCTGCACCGCGCGCGCCGGGTCGTCGGCGCCGTAAACGGCCGAGCCGGCAACGAAGCAGTCCACCCCGGCCTCGGCCGCCGCCTCGATCGTGTCGGCGTTGATGCCACCGTCGATCTCCACCAGCAGCGTCAGGTGACCGGTGTCCACCATCCGCCGGGCCGACCGCACCTTCTCGAGCACCTCGGGCATGAAGCTCTGCCCGCCGAACCCGGGCTCCACGCTCATCACGAGCAGCGTGTCGTAGTGCCGCAGCGTCTCGAGGTAGGGCTCCAGCGGCGTGCCCGGCTTCACCGACAGACCGGCGCGGGCGCCCGCCGCGCGCAGGTCGGCGGCCAGCGCCACCGGGTCGCGCGCCGCCTCGACGTGCACCGTCACGTTGTGCGCTCCGGCCTCGGCGTAGCCCACCGCCCAGCGGTCCGGGTCGTCGATCATGAGATGGCAGTCCAGCGGGATCGTCGTGGCCCGGATCAGCGACTCCACCACCGGCAGCCCGAGGGTCAGGTTCGGCACGAAGTGGGCGTCCATCACGTCGACGTGCAGCCAGTCGGCGCCACTGCCGGGCGGACCGCCCACCGCGGCTGCCTCGTCGGCGAGCCGGGCGAAGTCGGCCGCGAGAATGCTCGGGGCGATCATCGGTTGCACCTACCGAAGATTACGCCGCACGGTCCGGGCGTCCGGTGGCTCCCGGTGTCTCCGAAAATGTCGGGGTCCTGCGGTGCACTGGTCCTCATGTCAGCACCCCAGTCGGTCGACGAGCAGCTGAGTCACCTGCTCGTCGGCGAGTCGCCCGCCGTCGCCGCACTCGTCCACCGGCTCCGGGCGGTGGTCCGCACCGCGCATCCCGACCTGCGCGAACGCGTCTACCCGGGGTGGCACGGGCTCGGTTTCCACCATCCGCGCGCGGGTTACCTGTGCGCGCTGTTCCCCCGTGACGGCGGCGTCAACGTGGGGTTCGAGCACGGCGCCGACCTGCCCGACCCGCACGGCAGGCTGCTGGGCGAAGGCCGGCGCATGCGCGACGTCCGCGTCGAGGTGACGGCCGGGCCCGAGGAGGACGAGGTGGTGGTCGACTACCTCGACCTGGCCCTCGACTGGGCCCTCGACCGCGCGGCGGGCAACCGCGCCGGCCGGGCCCGCTGAGCCCGCGTCACGCCACGCGGCGCAGCAGCGCGAGGAACATGGCGTCGGTCCCCTGCCGGTGCGGCCACAGCTGCACCGTGGGGCCGTCGCCGAGGTCGGGCACACCGGGCAGGTACTCCCGGGCATCGAGCCGTTCCACGTCCGGGTGCTTGCGCAGCACACCCGTGAGCACGCCCACCGTCTCGGCCAGGTGGGGCGAACAGGTGACGTAGGCCACCACCCCGCCGGGCCGGACGTGGCGCAGCGCCGCCGTCAACAGCTCCCGCTGGAGCTTCGTCAGCCCCGACACGTCCTCCGGCCGCCGCCGCCAGCGTGCCTCCGGGCGACGCCGCAACGCACCGAGGCCGGTGCAGGGGGCGTCCACCAGCACGCGGTCGTACGCACCGTCGGGGAGCGGGGCCTCCCGGCCGTCGGCCACGTGGACGGTCACCGGGAGCCCGTCGACGGCCCGGCGCACCAGGTCGGCGCGGTGGGTGCTCACCTCCACGGCGTCCACCTCCACCCCGTCGAGCCCGGCCAGCCCACCGAGCAGCGCGGCCTTGCCGCCGGGGCCGGCACACAGATCCAGCCACCGGCCGGTGTCCGTGCCGGTGAGCCCGGCCCGCGACAGGGCGAGCGCCACCAGCTGGCTGCCCTCGTCCTGCACCACGGCGAGGCCTTCGTTCACCGCGTCCAGCTCGCCGATGGCGCCGCTGCCCGGCTCGAGGTGCACGCCGTACGGGGAGTACGGGGCCTCCTCCCCGCCGGTCACCAGGGCCAGCTCGGCCGCGGTGATCTCACCCGGCCGCGCCAGCAGGTGCACGGCGGGGCGCGCGTCGTCGGCCGCGAGTGCGGCGTCGAGCTCCTCCGGGGCACCGAGCGCGTCGGCGAACGCCTGGGCGATCCAGCGGGGGTGGGCGTGCGCCATCGCCGCGTGGCCCACCGGGTCCTCGGCGGCCGGCGGCGCCAGGCGTTCCACCCAGGCCTGCTCGTCGTGCTCCCCCACCCTGCGCAGGATCGCGTTGACGAACCCCGCGGCCCGGGTGCCCGCATCGCCGCGCACGAGCTCCACCGTGGTGTCGACGGCGGCGTGCGGCGGGATCCGGGTGCGCAGCAGCTGGTAGGCCCCGAGCCGGAGCGCGTCGAGCAGCGGCGGTTCGACCCGGATCAGCGGCCGGTCGGTGCAGGCCTCGAGAATCGCGTCGAGCAGCCCCTTGGCCCGCAGCGTGCCGTAGCCGAGCTCGGTGGCCAGCGCCGCTTCCCGGTCGTGCAGCCCGTGGCGCCGCAGGATCGACGGGAGGGCGAGGTTGGCGTAGGCGTCGCGGACCCGCACGGAGGTGAGCAGGTCGAGCGCGGCCTGCCGGGCCGGGTCCGGTTCCGGGGGCCGGGGTGGTCCGCTGCGCCCGCGCGGCGGACCGGCGGTGCGGTGGCCGCCCGGCGACGGAGCACCCGCTCGCCGGCGCGGCCGGCGGCCCGGCGCGCTCACGCCACTGTCCAGGACGCGGGAGCGGGGGTGCCGGACGCGGGGCGCCGGGTGCCGGAGTCGGCTGGGGTGCTCATGTCAGGAGGCCTCCCGGCTCGATGTGTGCCCCGCGTGCCCAGTCCGGCGCCGGCATCGCCCGCTTGCCCACCGGTTGCACCTCGCCCAGCTGCAGGGGCGCTCCCACGGTACCGACGAGCACCCGGCGCTTCTCCACGTGCAGCTCGCCGGGCTTGAGCACCACGGGCTCGGTAGCCGGCACGGCGGCGACGGGGCCGAGCCCGAGCCGCTCACCGCGGAAGGTGGTCCAGGCACCGGGCTCCGGGGTGACCGACCGGATCAGCCGGTCGATGGCCAGCGGCGGGGCGCCCCAGTCGATGCGCGCGTCGGCGGTGGTCACCTTGGGCGCGCGCGAGACACCCTCGGCCGGCTGGGGCCGGGGCCGCAGTGTGCCGTCGGCGATGCCGTCCATCGTGGCCACCAGCAGCGCCGCGCCGGAGACCGCCAGCCGCCCGAGCAGGTCGCCCGCCGTGTCGGCCGGACCGACGGGCTCGGTGACCACACCGAAGGTCGGCCCGGTGTCCATGCCCTCCTCCAGGAGGAACGTGGTGGCCCCGGTGACCTCGTCGCCGTGACGCACGGCGGCCTGCACCGGGGCCGCACCGCGCCACGCCGGCAGCAGCGAGAAGTGCAGGTTGACCCACCCCCGGCGCGGGATGTCGAGCGTGGCCCGCGGGATGAGCGCGCCGTAGGCGACCACCGGGCAGCAGTCCGGCGCGATCTCGGCGAGCTCCGCCCGGAACGCCGGGTCCGACGGCCGGGCGGGGGTCAGCACGGGGATCCCGGCCTCGTCGGCGAGCGCGCCGACGGGCGACCGCACGAGCTTGCGGCCCCGCCCTGCGGGGGCGTCGGGACGGGTGACCACGGCGGCCACCTCGTGCCGTGACGAACCGAGCAGCGCCCGCAGGGACGGCACCGCAGGCTCGGGGGTCCCGGCGAACACCAGTCTCACCGGCCGCTACCTGACCTTGCCGAAGATGGGATGGGGGCTGACCTTGACCTGCGGCGCGGGCGAGCCGAACCACTCGGCCGCGCGGATCTCCGCCATGGCCTGCCTGCGGGTCTCCTGGTCGAGGCGGTCGACGAACAGCACGCCGTCGAGGTGGTCGGTCTCGTGCTGGATGCACCGGGCCAGCCGCTCGCTGCCCTCGACGGTGACCGGCTCACCGTGCTCGTTCCAGCCGTGGGCCACCACGTGCAGGTGCCGCCGGCAGTCCCAGCGCAGCCCGGGGATCGACAGGCACCCCTCCGGCCCCGTCTGCTCCTCGTCGCCCACCACCTCGAAGGTGGGGTTGACCAGGTGGCCCGCGAACCCGTCGCAGTCGTAGGTGAACACCCGCAGCCCGACGCCGAGCTGGGGCGCCGCGAGCCCGGCGCCACCCTCGTCGTGCATCGTGTCGGTGAGGTCGGCGACCAGCTTGCGCAGCTCCGCGTCGAAGGTGGTGACCTCGACGGCGGGCGTGCGCAGCACCGGGTCACCGAAGAGCCTGATGGGCTGGACGGACACGGATCTCCTCGCGGACGACAGCGGACGGGACGGCAGCGGATCGGACGGGAACGGGCGGCACGGCCACCGGCAGACATCGATTCTGCCACGGGGACCCCGGCCGGACGGACGCCGCGGGGGCGCCGCCGCGGTGTCAGCCGATCTCGACGGGGTCGAGACGCACCCGCACCGGATCGGGCACCTTGCGGGCGGTGCGCGCGGCCTGCGCGGCGTGCAGAGCCGCGGCCATCGCACGCCCGTCGGCCCGCGGCACGCGCAGCAGCGCCCGCTCCCGGACCTCCGGCGGCTCGTCGCCCGCGGCGATGCCGACCGGGTCGAGCTCGACGGGGCCGAGCACCTCGACGACCGCCGGCAGCTCCGCGAGCATGTCGGCGACGGCGCCGGCCGTGCCCTCCACGGTGGCCATCCGCACGGCGGGTGGGAAGCCGACCTCGGCCCGGGACGCGAGCTCGGCCGCGGCATGCCCGGCGGGATCCCAGCGCACGAGGGCCTGCACCACCGGGATCGCGGTGTCGGCCATCACGACGACGCGGCCTCCCTCGGTGTGCGGGACGACGAGCGCCGCGGCGGCGAACCAGCGCCGCAGGGTCTCCTCGGCCACGCGCAGGTCGGGGCGGGACAGCATCGCCCACCCGTCGAGCAGCAGGGCGGCGCCGTAGCCGCCCGCGGCGCGCGGCTCGGCGCCGGGGGTGGCGACCACCAGCTCCGGCTGGGCGGCCACCTCCGCGAGCACGGGGGCACCGCCACCTGAGGTCCGCACCGCGGTGCCGGGGAACGCCCGCCCGAGCTCCTCGGCGGTGCGTCCGGACCCGACCACCCCGGCCCGCAGCCTGCGCGACCCGCACGCCGGGCAGCGGAACGCGCTGTCGGGCCGGCCGCACCAGCGGCAGTGCGGCAGCCCGGCGGCGTCGTCGTGGGCACCGTCGCGCCCGCGCCGGCCGGTGAGCCCGAGCGGCCCGGCACAGTGGCGGCAGCGGGCCGTCTCGCGGCAGGTGCCGCAGGCGAGCCAGGGCAGGTATCCGGCGCGCGGGACCTGCACCAGCACCGGTCGGCCCGCGCCCAGCGCGGCGCGGGCGGCCTCGAAGGCCAGGTGCGGCAGCCGGGCCGCGCGCGAGTCGGGGTCGCGGACGAGCTGCGCGTCGGTCTCGCCGAGCGCGGTGATCCGCGGCATCGCCGCGCGCACCGTGGCGCGCTCGGCGACGACCTCCCGGGCCCAGCCCGACCCGACGAGCACGTGCGCCTCGGCGGTGCGGGCGAACCCGCCCACCAGCAGAGCCGCTCCCGCGCTGTGGGCGCGCAGCACGAGGACGTCGCGGACGTGCGGGTACGGTGCCCGCGGTTCGGAGTGCAGGTCGTCGCCGTCGTCCCAGACGGCGAGCAGCCCGAGGCGGTCGACGGGGGCGAACGCCGCCGACCGGGTGCCCACGACGACCCGGACGTGGCCACGGCGCACCGCGAGCCAGCGCCGGTACCGCTCCGCAGGACCCAGCTCGGCGGTGAGCGCGACCACGCCGTCGGCCCCGAGCCGGGCGGCGCACGCGGCGTGCAGCGCCGCGACGTCACGCTGGTCGGGGACGACCAGCACGGCACCGCGCCCCGCCGCGACGGTGGCCGCGGCCGCCTCGGCGAGCCGTTCGGGCCAGCACTCCCCCGGCAGCGCCTGCCACACCGCGTGGGCGGTGCGGCCGCGGGCGAGCGCGTCGAGCAGGGCCGCCCCGTGCTGGTAGCGCCGCCACGCGGCCGGCTCGACCGGGCCGGCACCCGGCGCGGCGGCCGGGGCGGGTGCCGGCTCGGTGCTGCCCTCAGCCGGCGCCGCAACGTCCACCGCGGCGGCCTCCGCCTTGGCGTGCCGCGGCGGCACGGCGAGGCGCAGGACGTCGGCGAGCACCCCGGCGTACCGGTCGGCCACCGCGCGGCACAGCGCGGCGACCTCCGGGGTGAGCACGGGCTCGGGTGACACCACCTTCTCCACCCAGGCGAGCTTGCCGGTGTGGGGCGACTCGGCCAGCCGCTCCAGCAGGTAGCCGTCGACCAGCCGCCCGGCGAAGCGCACCCGCAGCCGCACTCCCGGCACCGCGACCGCGGCGAGGTGCTCGGGGACGCGGTAGTCGAAGGGGCGGTCCAGGTGGGCGAGCGCGACGTCGACCGCGACCCGGGCCACCGGCAGCTCGGCGGCAGGCCGCCACTCACCACGGTTGCGGCCCGGTCGCGCCACAGAACCTCCTCGCTGCGGGCCGCCCGGTCTACCAGACACCGCCGGCGGCGGCGCGTCGGCGACGGCACCGTCGACCGGGCCGGGCACGCCGGGCAGCGCGGTGCCCTCCGGCGCCCTCTCGACCTCGGAGGGCCGGGCAGGGGCCGGGGACGGCACCGCGCCGGCGGCGCGGGACCGGTGGACCGTGCTGCTGGTGGTCATGCCGCCATCGTGGGGGCGGCCCCCGACAGTCACGCCGGGTTCAGCGGGCCGCGGTACGGACTTGTCCCCAGGACGGGACCGGGCAGGCCCGCTCAGCTCGCCGCGGACTTGAGTGCGTCGGCGCGGGAGGTGCTCTCCCACGGCAGATCCACGTCGGTGCGGCCGAAGTGGCCGTAGGCGGCGGTCTGGGCGTAGATCGGGCGCAGCAGGTCGAGGTCGCGGATGATCGCGGCCGGCCGCAGGTCGAACACCTCGGTGATCGCCGACTGGATCTTGATCGGGTCGACGTGCTCGGTGCCGAACGTCTCGACGAACAGGCCCACCGGGGCCGCCTTGCCGATGGCGTAGGCGACCTGCACCTCGATGCGCTCGGCCAGGCCCGCGGCGACCGCGTTCTTGGCGACCCACCGCATCGCGTAGGCGGCCGAGCGGTCGACCTTCGACGGGTCCTTGCCGGAGAACGCGCCGCCGCCGTGCCGGGCGAAGCCGCCGTAGGTATCGACGATGATCTTGCGGCCGGTCAGGCCGGCGTCACCCATCGGGCCACCGACGACGAAGCGCCCGGTGGGGTTGACCAGCAGGCGCAGGTCGCCGACGTCGAGGCCCAGCTCGCGGATCTCCGGGTCGACGACGTGCTCGCGGATGTCGGGGGCGAGCATCCCGTCGAGGTCGATGTCGGCGGCGTGCTGGCTGGACACGACCACGGTGTCCAGCCGGACGGCCTTGTCGCCGTCGTACTCGATGGTGACCTGGGTCTTGCCGTCCGGGCGCAGGTAGGGCAGCAGGCCGGACTTGCGCACGTCGGTGAGCCGGCGGGCCAGCCGGTGGGCCAGCGCGATCGGCAGCGGCAGCAGCTCCGGCGTGTCGGTGTTGGCGTAGCCGAACATGAGGCCCTGGTCGCCGGCACCCTGGCGGGCGATCTCGTCCTCGCTCGACTCGACCCGGCTCTCGTACGCGGTGTCGACGCCCTGGGCGATGTCGGCCGACTGGGCCCCGATCGCGACGTTGACGCCGCACGACGCCCCGTCGAAGCCCTTGGCCGACGAGTCGTAGCCGATGTCGAGGACCTTCTCGCGCACCAGCGTGGGAATGTCGGCGTAGGCGCTCGTGGTGACCTCGCCCGCCACATGGACCTGCCCGGTGGTCACCAGCGTCTCCACGGCCACGCGGCTACGAGGGTCCTGGGCCAGCAGTGCGTCGAGCACCGTGTCGCTGATGGCGTCACACATCTTGTCCGGGTGCCCCTCGGTCACCGACTCGCTGGTGAACAACCGCCGGCCTGCGTTCGCCACGCCGTACTCCGTCCGTTCTCGCTCGATCCGCTCTCGCGACCGCAGCTCAGGTGATCTCCGACCGGCCAGCCTAGTGGACGGCCGTGTGCAGCCTCCCAGGAGTGGCGTTCGGGCGAAATGTGAGGTTCTGGTGACGATCCGCTCACCGAATGCATGCGTGTCACTCTTTCCGGTGATTCCGGTGGGGGCGCCGAATCGGTTTGCCCGTGGTTCGTTGGGGGCAGCGAGTAACCAGTGCAATGCGGGCCGCCCTGATGGAGGAACGCGACGATGAACGCCCTCACCTCACTGCGGTATCGCCCGGGCAGGCGCGAGGCCGCGGTCGGCGCGATGGTCGCGGTCGCCGCGGCCGGGGTCATGGCCTCGGTCGCCGGGGCCGCAGCGGGGGCGGCCGCGCCCGCCGGCCGGTGCACCGAGAACCTCAACGTCCGCTCCGCACCGGATTCCCGCGCGGAGATCATCGCGGTGTGCACGGCCGGCACCGAGGTGCACGTGGGCGAGACCCACGGCGGGTTCGTGCGGCTGGCCGACCTCGGCGGCTGGACGGTGGCGCAGTACGTGACGGTGCCCGCGGTCGCCGCGTCCCTCCCCGTGCAGCGGACACCGGACCAGGACGTGGCCCTCACCCCGCCCCCCACGCCGGAGACCGACTTCCACGGCTGACGCCGCAGACGCGCAGCTCAGAGCCGGGCGGCCACGGCGTCCCAGAGGTACGAGGCCAACAGCGCCTTGGAGCCGGACCCGAGTTCGGTCTCGCTGCCGTCGGCCCCGAGCAACCATCCCGAGTTGTCGGCCACCTCGAACGCCTTGCCGTCGCCCACGGCGTTGACGATGAGCAGGTCGCAGCCCTTGCGGGCGAGCTTGGCCCGGCCGTGGTGCAGCGCGTCGCCCGTGGCGTCGCCGGTCTCGGCCGCGAAGCCGGCCACGATCTGCCCGGGCTCCCGGGCCTGCACGAGCTCGACGAGGATGTCCGGGTTGACGGTCAACGCCAGCGGCTCGGGATCGCCGGACCCCTTCTTGATCTTGTGGTCCACGAGCGCGACGGGCCGGAAGTCGGCCACCGCCGCGTTCATCACCACCGCGTCCGAACCCTTGGCGGCGGCGCGCATCGCGTCGCGCATCTCCCTGGCCGAACCGGCACGCACGACGTCGACCGCGGCCGGGTCGGCCAGATCGGCCGTGTGCCCAGCGACCAGCGTGACGGCGGCTCCGCGCTGGGCCGCCACCCTGGCGATGGCGTAGCCCTGCCGGCCCGACGAGCGGTTGCCGAGGTAGCGCACCGGGTCGAGGGCCTCCCGGGTGCCGCCCGCGGACACGACGACCCGGCGGCCGGACAGGTCGCGGGGCAACGCGTCGCCGCGTTCGAGCAGCAGGCGGGCGAACTCCGCGATCTCGTCGGGGTCGGGCAGCCGCCCGCGGCCGGTGTCCTTGCCGGTGAGCCGCCCCGAGGCCGGCTCCAGGACGACGACGCCGCGGGAACGCAGCAGCTCGACGTTGGCGCGCGTGGCCGGGTGATCCCACATCTCGGTGTGCATGGCCGGGGCGAACAGCACCGGGCACCGGGCGGTGAGCAGCGACGCGGTGAGCAGGTCGTCGGCCCGGCCGGAGGCGGCGCGGGCCATCAGGTCCGCGGTGGCGGGAGCGACGACGACGAGGTCGGCCTCCTGGCCGAGCTTCACGTGCGGCACCGCCGGCACGTCGGTGAACACGCCGGTGTGCACGGGCTGCCCCGAGAGCGCCTCGAAGGTGGCGGCGCCGACGAACTCCAGGGCGGCGGCGGTGGGCAGCACCCGCACGGAGTGGCCGCTCTCGGTGAGGCGGCGCAGCAGCTCCGCGCTCTTGTAGGCCGCGATGCCGCCGGCCACCCCGAGCAGCACCCGGGGCCTGGTCAGGGACTCCATGCGTGACCTCGCGGCCTCACCACTCGCCTGTGGACTAGCTCGCCCGTTACTGCTCGCCCTCGGTGTGCTCGAGCAGACCGGCCTGGATCTCGCGCATGGCGATCGAGAGCGGCTTCTCGCGCGGGCCCGGCTCCACGAGCGGGCCGACGTACTCCAGCAGGCCCTCGCCGAGCTGCGAGTAGTAGTCGTTGATCTGGCGGGCGCGCTTGGCGGCGTAGATCACGAGGGCGTACTTCGAGCTGACCTGGCCCAGCAGGTCGTCGATGGGCGGGTTGGTGATGCCCTCGGGGATGGAACCGGCAACAGGACCGGTCAGAGGCATGCTCACGAAGAAGACTCCTGGGTGTGGTCGGGCGTCGGGACCGTGTCACGGACGGACCGGTCACGATGTGACGAGTCCGTCACTGACACGGGCCGACCAGCAAGTCTACCAACTGCGCAACAACGTCCTTCACGTCGTCGTTGACCACGACGACGTCGAACTCGTGCCGGGAGGCCAGCTCCTCGCGCGCGGTCTCGAGCCTGCGCTCGTACTGCGCCTCCGACTCGGTGCCCCGCCCGCGCAGCCGGCGCGCCAGCTCCTCGAAGGAGGGCGGCTCGAGGAAGACCGTGATGGCCTCCGGCAGCGCGGTCTTGATCACCCTGGCGCCCTGCAGGTCGACCTCGACCAGCACGGGGCGGCCGGCGGCCAGGGCCTGCTCGACGGGCTCGCGCGGGGTGCCGGAACGCTGGAGGCCGCCGTGGATCTCGGCCCACTCCAGCAGCTCGTCGCGTTCGATCAGGTCGTCGAAGCCGCTCGGCCCGACGAAGCGGTAGTGGACGCCGTCGACCTCGCCGGCGCGTGGATCCCTGGTGGTGGCGGAGACACTGAAGTACAGCGTGGGCAGCTGCGCACGTAGCTCGCTGACCACGCTGCTCTTCCCGACGCCGGAGGGACCGGCCAGTACTACCAGCCGGCCCCTCCGCCCGTACGGGCTCGTGCGGCTACTGATCCTGAGCTCGCAAGCTAGCTCAGGACTCGAAGTCGGCCAGCAGCGCCTTGCGCTGCCGGTCGCCGAGACCCCGCAGTCGACGCGACGGCGCAATCTCGAGCCGCTCCATGATCTGAGCGGCCCGGACCTTGCCGACGCCTGGCATTGCCTCGAGCAGCGCCGAGACCTTCATCTTGCCCAACACCTCATCGGTGTCGGACTGCTTGAGAACCTCCGGGAGGGTGGTTCCGCCGCGCTTGAGCCGGTCCTTCAGCTCGGCCCGGGCCCGGCGCGCCGCAGCCGCCTTCTCCAAGGCGGCAGCACGCTGTTCCTCGGTCAGCTGGGGAAGGGCCACGGTCTCCTCCGTCTTTCGTCGTGCGGCCTGGAATCAGGGCGCATCCTCACCACCGTCGCGGGCGTGCCGCGGCTATCACTGAACGTACTCACGCCTCCCCCGTAAGGGGAAACGGGGGGTGCCACCTGGAGGTTCTTTCGGTGCGTAGCCATCCGATCGATACCACGTGAAAGTGCCGGAACGGGTATACAACCCGCCCGTTCACCGCACCGTAGGGACCGTCCCCTGACGAGTGCACCCCACAGAGACATACGAAAATCGGGGCAGCAGTGTTTCTTGTTGATCGGAACTCGTCGACGAAAGGGAGGAGTCGGTCAGCTCAGCTCGTCGCGCAGCTTCTCCGCCGCCGAGCGCAGCGCCGACCGGTCCGGCCCGGCCGCCAGCACCGAGCGGGCCGCGGCGGGCAGCACGATCCCGTGCAGATCGGCGAAACGTGCCCTGACGTCGGCCGCCCCGGCTCCCTGGGCACCCAGTCCGGGCGCGAGGACCGCGCCGTTGAGGGTGGACAGGTCGAGGCCGTGGTCGATGGTCGCGCCGACCACCACGCCGACGTCGCCGAGCGGCTCGGCGCCGGCGTTGCGGGCGGCCGCCGCGTCCACCACCCGCTGGCCGACGCCGCGGCCCGCCCACTCGGCGAGCTGCACCTCCCCGCCCTCCGGGTTGGAGGTGCGGGCCAGCACGAACGCGCCCCGACCGGCGTCGGCCGCGGCGTCGAGGGCGGGCGTCAGCGAGCCGAACCCGAGGTAGGGCGACAGGGTCAGGGCGTCGGCGCCCAGCGGCGCGCCGATCGCGAGGTAGGCGTCGGCGTACCCGTCCATCGTCGAGCCGATGTCCCCGCGCTTGGCGTCGAGCAGCGTGAGCGTGGGGCTCGGCGCGAGCGCGGCCAGCACCCGTTCCAGTACCGCGATCCCGCCCGACCCGTGCCGCTCGAAGAACGCCGACTGCGGCTTCACCACGGCCACGTGCCCGGCCAGCGCGTCGACGCAGGTCATGGCGAACCGCTCGAGGCCGTCCGGGTCGTCGGTGAGGCCCCATTCGGCCAGCAGCCCGGGATGCGGGTCGATGCCAACGCACAACGTCCCGTACCGGGAGACGACCCCCGTGAGCCTGGCCCCGAAGGTGGTGGCGTCCCGGTCCGTCACGGCCGGGACTTCCGCAGCGCCGCGTGTGCGTCCTGCAGCGACCGCACCCCGATCGAGCCGCTGATCATCGCCTCGATGCCCTGCACCGCCGCCGCGGCGCCCTGCACGGTGGTGACGCACGGGATGCCGCGCGACACGGCGGCCGCCCGGATCTCGTAGCCGTCCACGCGCGGCCCGGAGTTGCCGTAGGGCGTGTTGATGATCATGTCGACCTCGCCGGCGAGGATCATGTCGACGATGGTCTCCCCGCCCTCGAAGTGCTTGCGCACCATGGTGGTGGCCACCCCGTGGCGGCGCAGCACGTCGGCCGTGCCCGCCGTGGCCAGCACCTCGAAGCCGAGAGCGGCCAGCCGCAGCACCGGGAACACCATCGCGCGCTTGTCCCGGTCGGCCATCGAGACGAACACGCGCCCCGAGGTCGGCATCGAGCCGTAGGCCGCCGCCTGCGACTTGGCGAACGCCGCGCCGAACGAGGCATCGAAACCCATCACCTCGCCGGTCGACTTCATCTCGGGGCCGAGCAGCGGGTCGACACCCTCACCGTCGCGCGTGCGGAAGCGGTGGAACGGCAGCACCGCCTCCTTCACGGCGATGGGAGCGTCCGGCGGGAGCTCGCCGCCGTCGCCCTCGGCCGGGAGCAGGCCCTCCTCGCGGAGCCCCGCGATCGTCGCGCCGAGCATGATCCGGGCCGCGGCCTTGGCCAGCGGCACGGCCGTCGCCTTCGACACGAACGGCACGGTGCGGGACGCGCGGGGGTTGGCCTCCAGCACGTACAGGGTCTCGCCGTGCAGGGCGTACTGGACGTTCAGGAGCCCCCGCACGCCCACGCCGTGCGCGATGGCCTCCGTCGAGCGGCGGACCTGCTCCAGCACGGAGCGGCCCAGCGTGATGGGCGGCAGCGTGCACGAGGAGTCGCCGGAGTGGATGCCCGCCTCCTCGATGTGCTCCATCACCCCGCCGAGGAAGACCTCCTCGCCGTCGCACAGGGCGTCGACGTCGATCTCGATCGCGTCGTCGAGGAACCGGTCGACCAGCACCGGGCGCTCCGGGCTGATCTCCGTGGCGCGCGAGATGTAGCCGGCGAGCGTCTCGTCGTCGTAGACGATCTCCATGCCGCGCCCGCCGAGCACGTAGGACGGCCGCACGAGCACCGGGTAGCCGATCCGCTCGGCAATCTCGCGGGCCTGGTCGAACGAGGTGGCCATGCCGAACGCCGGTGCCGGCAGGCCCGCCTTGCGCAGGACCTCGCCGAACGCCCCGCGGTCCTCGGCAAGGTCGATGGCCGCGGCGGACGTGCCCACCACCGGCACCCCGGCCGCGGTGAGCCGCTGGGCGAGACCGAGCGGGGTCTGGCCGCCCAGCTGCACGAGAACGCCCGCGACCGTGCCGCTCTGCTGCTCGGCGTGGACCACCTCGAGGACGTCCTCGAAGGTGAGCGGCTCGAAGTAGAGCCGGTCGGCCGTGTCGTAGTCGGTGGAGACCGTCTCCGGGTTGCAGTTGACCATGACGGTCTCGAACCCGGCCTCCCGCAGTGCCATCACCGCGTGCACGCAGGAGTAGTCGAACTCGATGCCCTGCCCGATCCGGTTGGGCCCGGACCCGAGGATGAGCACCTTCGGCTTCTCGGTCTGGGGCGCGATCTCCGACTCCGCGGCGGGGTCGGTCTCGTAGGCGCTGTAGTGGTAGGGCGTGCGCGCCGCGAACTCCGCTGCGCAGGTGTCGACCGTCTTGTAGACCGGGCGGATCCCGAGCCGGTGGCGCAGCGTGCGCACGCCGTCCTCCCCGGCGAACTCCGGGCGCAGCGCGGCGAGCTGCCGGTCCGAGACCCCCGCCCGCTTGGCCCGGCGCAGCAGCGGCTCGTCGAGGACGGGGGCGTCGAGGATGTCCCGGCGCAGCTCGGTGAGCCCGAGGATCTGGTCGAGGAACCACGGGTCGATGCCCGAGCGCCGTGCCACGTCCGCCACGCTCGCCCCGCCGCGCAGGGCGCGCTCCACGGCGTAGATGCGGCCGTCGAGCGCGGTGGTGACGTCGGGGTCGCCATCGGGGTCGGGGGTGGTCCAGAACCCGGCGGCGGTCGTCTCCATCGAGCGCAGCGCCTTGCCGAGCGCCTCGGGGAACGACCGGCCCAGCGCCATCGCCTCACCGACGCTCTTCATCGTCGTGGTCAGCTCGGGGTCCGCGCCGGGGAACTTCTCGAACGCGAACCGCGGGATCTTCACCACCACGTAGTCGAGCGTGGGCTCGAACGCAGCGGGCGTCTCACCGGTGATGTCGTTGCGGATCTCGTCGAGGGTGTAGCCGATCGCCAGCTTCGCCGCGATCTTCGCGATGGGGAAACCGGTGGCCTTGGACGCCAGCGCCGAGGACCGCGAGACGCGCGGGTTCATCTCGATCACGACCAGGCGCCCGGTGGCGGGGTCGATCGCGAACTGGATGTTGCAGCCGCCGGTGTCGACGCCGACCGCGCGCAGCACGGCGATGCCCACGTCCCGCATGTGCTGGTACTCGCGGTCGGTGAGGGTCATCGCGGGCGCCACCGTGATCGAGTCACCGGTGTGCACGCCCATCGGGTCGAAGTTCTCGATCGAGCAGACGACCACGACGTTGTCGTGGTGGTCGCGCATCAGCTCGAGCTCGTACTCCTTCCACCCGAGCACGGACTCCTCGATGAGCACCTCGTGCACCGGCGAGGCGGCGAGCCCGCCACCGGCCAGCCGCTCCAGGTCGGCCGCGTCGTGGGCCATGCCCGAGCCGAACCCGCCCATGGTGAACGACGGCCGGATGACGACCGGGAGGCCGAGCTCGGCGACGGTGGCCCGCACCTCGTCCATCGAGTGGCAGACGGCGGAGCGCGGCACGTCACCGCCGATCGACTGCACGATCTCCTTGAACTTCAGCCGGTCCTCACCGCGCTGGATGGCGTCGATGTCGGCGCCGATGAGCTCCACCCCGTAGCGCTCCAGCACGCCGTTCTCGTGCAGCGCCACCGCGGTGTTCAGCGCGGTCTGACCGCCGAGGGTGGCCAGGATCGCGTCCGGGCGCTCCGCGGCGATGACCTGCTCCACGAACTCGGGCGTGATCGGCTCGACGTAGGTGGCGTCGGCGAACTCGGGGTCGGTCATGATCGTGGCCGGGTTCGAGTTGACCAGTGACACCCGGATGCCCTCGGCCTGCAGTACCCGGCAGGCCTGCGTGCCGGAGTAGTCGAACTCCGAGGCCTGACCGATGACGATCGGCCCGGAGCCGATCACCATCACGTGCCGGATGTCGTCGCGCTTCGGCATCAGGCGCCTTCCTTGCTCGACCCGTGCCGGCCAGGTGCGCTGCCGGCTTCCATCAGATCCACGAACCGGTCGAACAGGTCGCCCGCGTCGTGCGGGCCCGCTGCGGCCTCCGGGTGGTACTGCACGCTGAACGCGGGGACCTCCAGCGCCTGGAGGCCCTCGACACAGCCGTCGTTGGGGCAGGTGTGGGTGATCTCGGCCGGCCCGAACGGCGTGTCGAACCGCTCCCCCGCCTCGCCCTCCACGGCGAACCCGTGGTTCTGCGAGGTGATCGCGACCCGGCCGGTGGCGTGCTCCACGACCGGGATGTTGAGGCCGCGGTGGCCGTAGCGCAGCTTGTAGGTGCCGCGGCCCAGTGCGCGGGCGAGGATCTGGTTGCCGAAGCAGATCCCGAACAGCGGGATCCGCCGCTCCAGCACCTGCCTGGTCAGCGCCACCGGACCGTCCGCCGTGGCCGGGTCGCCCGGACCGTTGGACAGGAAGAACCCGTGCGGTGCCAGCTCCTCGATCGCCTCGACGGACGTGTCGGCGGGGAGCACGTGCACCTCGATGCCGCGCGCGGCGAGCATCCGTGGGGTGTTGGACTTGATGCCGACGTCCAGCGCGGCCACCCGGAAGCGCGTGGGGCCGTCAGCGGGCACCACGTAGGGCTCCGTGGTGGTGACGGCGCCGTACAGGTCCGACCCCTCCATCCGCGGGCTGTCGAGCACCCGCTGGACCAGCTCGTCGTGCGGGGCGAGCGCGTCGCCGGAGAACACCCCGGCCCGCATGGCCCCCTGCTCGCGCAGGTGGCGCACCAGCTGCCGGGTGTCGATGCCCGCCAGGCCGACGATCCCCTGTGCGGTGAGCGCGTCGGCGAGCGACCGGCGTGAGCGCCAGCTCGACGGCACGCGGCTCGGGTCGCGCACCACGTACCCCGCCACCTGGATCCGCGCCGACTCGTCGTCCTCGTCGTTCCAGCCGGTGTTGCCGATCTGCGGGGCGGTCTGCACCACGATCTGCCGGTGGTAGGACGGGTCGGTCAGCGTCTCCTGGTAGCCGGTCATGCCGGTGGTGAACACCGCCTCCCCGAGCGCCTCCCCGGTGGCGCCGTAGGCCTCTCCCCGGAAGACCCGGCCGTCCTCGAGCACGAGTACCGCCGTCATGACCGCACCTCTCCCTGTGTCGTGGTGATCCGGCCCCGCAGCACCGTGGCCACGACCGTTGCCGGCAGCCGCATGCCCTCGTAGGGCGTGTTGGCCGCCCTGCTGGCGAGCTTCGCGCCGCGCACCGTCCAGGCCCCGTCGGGGTCGACGAGCGCGAAGTTCGCCGGCTCGCCCTCGGCGATCGGACGGCCCTGGTCGGGCAGCCCGGCGATCTCCGCGGGGCGCTCCGACAGCACGCGGGCCACGCCGCGCCAGTCCAGCAGGCCCGGTTCGAGCATCGTGTGTACCACCACCGACAGCGCCGTCTGCAACCCCAGCATGCCGGGCCGCGCCGCGGCCCACTCGGTGTCCTTGTACTGGGCGGCGTGCGGGGCGTGGTCGGTGGCGACCACGTCGATGACGCCCTCGGCCAGCGCCTCGCGCATCGCCCGGGTGTCGGCCCCGGTGCGCAGCGGCGGGTTGACCTTGTGCACCGGGTCGTAGCTCGTGAGCGCCGCGTCGGTGAGCAGCAGGTGGTGCGGGGTGACCTCGGCGCTCACCCGCACGCCCGCCGCCTTCGCCGCGCGCAGGACGTCGATCGTGCGGGCGGAGGAGACGTGGCAGACGTGCAGCGCCGCCCCGGCCTCCCTGGCCAGCGCACAGTCGCGGGCGACGATCGTCTCCTCCGCGGTGGCCGGCCAGCCGGCCAGCCCGAGCCGCGACGCGACGACGCCCTCGTGCGCCTGCGCACCGGCCGTGAGCCGGTGGTCCTCGGCGTGCTGGGCGATGACGACCTCGAGCGCCGAGGCGTACTCGAGCGCGCGGCGCATCACCAGCGGGTCGTGCACGCAGCGGCCGTCGTCGCTGAACATCCGGACCTGCGCCCGGGACCGGGCCATCGTGCCGAGCTCGGCCATCTTCACGCCCTCGAGGCCGACGGTGACCGCGCCGACGGGGTGCACGTCGACCAGCCCGACCTCCTCACCGCGGCGGCGCACGTGCTCCACGACCACGGCGGTGTCGGCCACGGGGTCGGTGTTGGGCATCGCGAAGACGGCGGTGTAGCCGCCGAGCGCGGCCGCGGCGGACCCGGTGGCGACGTCCTCGGACTCCTCACCACCGGGCTCCCGCAGGTGCGTGTGCAGGTCGACGAACCCGGGGAGCAGGACGTGCCCGCCGGCGTCGAGCACCTCGACGCCGTCCGGTGCGTCGAGCCCGCGCCCGATCTCGGTGACGACCCCGTCGCGCACCAGCAGGTCGACGGCGTCCCCGCCGTACGGCCGTGCGTTGCTGATCAGCAGGTCGCTCACGAGTTCCTCCGGTCCGGGTTCAGGAAAGCCACTTTGCTGCCCGCAGAGTTCGGGAAAGTGGCTTTCCTGAACCTGGGCGTGCACCACCGCGCGCTCACTCCGGCGCTCCGGCCAGCAGGTGGTAGAGCACGGCCATGCGGACGTGCACCCCGTTCGACACCTGCGCCAGGATCGCCGCCGACGGGCTGTCGGCCACGCTCGGCGCGATCTCCATCCCCCGCACCATGGGGCCCGGGTGCAGCACCACGGCGTGGTCGGGCAGCAGTGCGGCCCGGTCGGCGGACAGGCCGTAGCCGATCGCGTACTCGCGGGCGGACGGGAAGAACGACCCGTGCATCCGCTCGGCCTGCACGCGCAGCATCATCACCGCGTCCAGCGCGGGGAGCTCGGCGTCGAGCTCCGCCGCGACGCGGCACGGCCACTCCTCGACGCCGGTGGGCAGCAGCGTGGGCGGCGCCACGAGCACCACGTCGGCGCCCAGCGTGGCGAGCAGCAGGACGTTGGAGCGGGCGACGCGGCTGTGCAGCACGTCGCCGACGATCCCGATCCGGCGCCCGGCGATCCCGCCGAGCCGGTCGCGCAGGGTGGCGGCGTCCAGCAGCGCCTGGGTGGGGTGCTCGTGGGTGCCGTCGCCCGCGTTGACGACGGAGGTGTGCGTGCCGGTGGTCGCGTGGTCGCGGTCGACCCAGCCCGCGAGCCGGTGCGCCGCACCGGAGGCGGGGTGGCGCACGATCACGCAATCGGCTCCCATCGCCGAGAGGGTGAGCGACGTGTCGCGCAGCGACTCGCCCTTCGACACCGACGAGCCCTTCGCGCTGACGTTGACCGTGTCGGCGCTCATCCACTTGCCGGCGATCTCGAACGACACGCGGGTGCGCGTGGAGTCCTCGTAGAACATCGTGATCACGGTGCGGCCGCGCAGCGTCGGCAGCTTGCGGACCTCCCGGCCCAGCAACGCCTGCTTGAGCCGGTCGGCGGTGTCCAGGACCCCGGTGGCCGCTGCCGCGTCGAGGTCGGAGACCGAGAGCAGGTGCTTCATGCGTCCGCTCCCGCGCGCCGCAGCCGGACGCCGTCGCTGCCGTCGATCTCGCTCAGCAGCACGAGGATCTGTTCGTCACGCGCGGTCGGCACGTTCTTCCCCACGTAGTCGGCACGGATGGGCAGCTCGCGGTGCCCGCGGTCGACCAGAACGGCGAGCTGCACCGCGCGCGGACGGCCGTGTTCGGACAGCGCGTCGAGCGCGGCCCGCACGGTGCGCCCGGACATCAGCACGTCGTCGACCAGCACCACCAGCGCGTCGTCCACACCGGTGTCGGGGACGGCGGTGTCCTCCAGCGCGCGGGCCGGGCGGCGGCGCAGGTCGTCGCGGTAGAGCGTGGGATCCACGGATCCGACCGGCGGCGCGCTGCCCTCGAACTCGGCGATCGCGGCGGCCAGCCGGGCGGCGAGCACGGTGCCGCGGGTGGGGATGCCGATGAGCACGACACCCTCGACACCTGCGGTCTTCTCGATGATCTGGTGCGCGATACGCGCGATGGTGCGGGTGACGTCGGCAGCGCTCAGCAGCTCCCGGGAGGGAGGTGTCGCACCAGCCGGGTCCCCGCGGCGGTCGTCCGCCACGAGTCGCTCCTTCCCCGCCTCACCGGACGGGTCTTAAAGGAAATCCGGTCGGTCGAAACGCTACCAGCGGGCCCCCGCCGGACCTGTCTCAGCGCGCTCGGACATCATGAGCGTCACACCGCGTGGGATCCGCCACTGCGTCCTTCACCCCGGACCGACCGCAAGCCCTAGGGTGAACTGTCACCATGGGAGAAGGCAGCGACGCGCCGGACATCGCGTAACGCCTGGCGGGGGACCCTCGATCAGCCGTTCGAGTGGTCCTCACGCTCTACGGCCCCGGGAGGGGCCAGCGAACTTGACCGATTGGCCACGCGAGCGCATGATTACTCTCCGTATTGATTGATTGCTCCCAGGGTGGCCGCGGTTGCGGGGGGCACCACCTCGGGACGGGAGCCGGCGCGCCACGGCGCGCCGGAAGGCACCCGCACCACCGGTATGAATTCGGTCCCGCGGCCGATGAACCAGCAAGTGAGGAGGTCGCCAGATGGGCGACTACGCCAAGGCGCTCGGTGGCAAGCTCCGTGCCATCCGGCAGCAGCAGGGGTTGTCGCTGCACGGGGTCGAGCAGAAGTCGGGCGGTCGCTGGAAGGCGGTCGTCGTCGGCTCCTACGAGCGCGGTGACCGTGCGGTGACCGTGCAGAAGCTGGCCGAACTGGCCGACTTCTACGGTGTTCCCGTTGCCGAGCTACTGCCCGAGGGCCGCGTCCCTTCCGGCTCCGAGCCGGCCACCAAGATCGTCATCAACCTGGAACGGTTGCAGCAGCTGCCGGCCGACAAGGTCGGCCCGCTGGCACGCTACGCCGCCGCCATCCAGAGCCAGCGCGGTGACTACAACGGCAAGGTGCTCTCGATCCGCGCCGAGGACCTGCGGTCACTGTCGATCATCTACGACATGACACCGGGCGAGCTCACCGACCAGCTCATCGAGTGGGGTGTTCTCCCGCCCGAGGCCCGGCCCACGGCGTAGTTCCGCCCGCGCGACCCCGGTCCCCGGCGCGCGGGCGCTGGTGGGCGGTCGGGGCGACGGCAGATGCACGGGCCGGTCGCGGCACCACAGGTGCCCGACCCGCCCGGCTCACGTGCGGCCGGGAGCGGGTGCTCAGCGGCTGGCGCGCAGGTGTTCGGCGATGTCGGCGATGCGCCCGAGCACCCCGTTGAGGTAGCGGGGGCTGTCGTCCGTGGAGAGCGTGCGGGCCAGCTCCACGGCCTCGGTGATGGCCACCGGGTCGTCGATCTCGTCCACCCAGAGCAGCTCGAACACCCCGATCCGCAGGAGTGTGCGGTCGACGGCGGGCATCCGCGCCACCGTCCAGCCCTCGGCGTGCTCGGCCAGCAGCTGGTCGATGCGGTCCCGGTGCTGCACGACGCCCTCCACGAGCATCGCGGCGTAGTCGGAGACCGGCGGCGCGTCGTCGGTCTCGCGGCGCTGGGTGAGCACCGCGAGCGGGTCGTCGCCCCGGGCCTCCGACTCGAAGAGGATGTCGAGCGCCCGTTTGCGCGCCTTCGTCCGTGCCCGCTGCATCAGCCGGATACGCGGCCGAGGTAGCGCCCGTCGCGGGTGTCCACCTTGACCTTCTCGCCGGTGGTGACGAACAGCGGCACCTGGATCTCGGCGCCCGTCTCCACGGTGGCGGGCTTGGTGCCGCCGGTGGACCGGTCGCCCTGCAGGCCGGGGTCGGTGTGGGAGATCACGAGCTCCACGGACGTCGGCAGCTCGACGTAGAGCGGCACCCCTTCGTGCAGCGCCACCATCGCCGTCTGGTTCTCGAGCAGGTAGTTCGCCGCGTCGCCGACGGTGACCTCGGGGATCGGGATCTGGTCGAAGGTGTCGCCGTCCATGAAGACGAAGTCGGCACCGTCGCGGTAGAGGAAGGTCATGTCGCGGCGGTCGACGGTGGCGGTGTCGACCTTCGTGCCGGCGTTGAAGGTGCGGTCGACGACCTTCCCGGTGAGCACGTTCTTGAGGGTGGTGCGCACGAAGGCACCCCCCTTGCCGGGCTTCACGTGCTGGAACGCCGTGACCGACCACAGCTGGCCGTCCAGGTTGAGCACCAAGCCGTTCTTCAGGTCGTTCGTGGTGGCCACGTGCGGGCTTCTCCTGCGTCTCTACGGGCCGCGTCGATCGGCTGAAGGGCGCCGCGATGCGGCACCGCCGTCACGCGCCGGGGGTGTGCTGAGTGACCGGCACCTGATGGCGCCGTCGTCCGTCGACCAGGGTACCGCTAGACCTCGACGAGTTCCCTCGTGGTGCGGGTCAGGAGCGAGGGCTCGCCGTCGCGCACGACGAGCGTGTCCTCGATCCGTACCCCGCCCTGCCCCTCCAGGTAGACGCCCGGCTCGACGGTCACCACCATGCCGGCGGCCAGCGCACCCGTGCCGGTCCGGGCCAGCGCGGGCGCCTCGTGGATCTGCAGGCCGACCCCGTGGCCGAGGCCGTGCACGAACTCCGCGCCCCGGCCCGCCTGCTCCACCACGCGCCGCGCGGCGCCATCCACGTCGGAGACGGCCGTGCCGGGCCGGAGCGCGGCCCGGCCCGCCGCCTGCGCCGCGGCGACCAGCTCGTGCAGCTCCCGCTGCCATGCCGCGGCGGGGCCGAGCACCACGGTGCGGGTCATGTCCGAGTGGTAGCCGTCGACCAGCGCCCCGAAGTCCATCTTCACCAGGTCACCGGTACGTAGCTCGGCGCCGGTGGGGCTGTGGTGCGGCACCGCAGAGTGCGCCCCGGCCGCCACGATCGTCTCGAAGGCCGGACCGGTGGCCCCGTGCTCCCGCATCCGGATCTCCAGGTCGAGCGCGACCTCCCGTTCGGTGCGGCCCGGCCGTAGGCCACCAGCGGCCAGCAGGTCGGCGAGGGCGGCGTCCGCGGCCGCGCAGGCAGCCAGCAGCACGGCGATCTCCGCGTCGTCCTTCACCGCCCGCAGGCGCTGGACGAGCCCCGGCATCCGGTGCAGCTCGACGGCGCCGGCCGCGTCCGCCATCGCCGCGTGCGCGTCGACCGTGACCGCGTCGGACTCGAACCCGAGCCGTCCCACCTGCCACCCGCCCGCCGAGCCCGCGAGGGCCATCGCGCTGGCCCGGTCGATGACGGTCTCCAGCTCGGGCACCTGCGCTGCGGCGTGCGCCCGGTAGCGCCCGTCGGTGCAGAAGCGGCTGGCCGCGTCGCCCCCGACGTGCACGAGCAGCGCCGCGTTGGAGCCGGTGAAGCCGGTGAGGTAGCGGATGTTGACGAGGTCGGTGACGAGCAGGGCGTCGACCTCGACCTCCGCTGCGCGGAGCAGGCCGCGCAGGGCGGAACGGCGGGACTCGAACATGGCCGCACCGTACGGGACGTATGGCGCACCGGCTCCGATCTCCGGCCCGCCGTCTTGACCGCTAAAAGACCAAGTGATTTAGTCACTTCCATGCCTCGCGCCGACCGGACCCTGTCCGAGCGACTGTCCGACGAGATCGTCGAGATCATCCGCGCCGAGCAGCTGGGTCCCGGCGACGCCCTCGCCTCCTCGCGTGACCTCGCCCGGCGCCTCGACGTCACCACACCGACCCTGCGCGAGGCACTCCGCCGGCTCGAAGCCACCGGCGTCGTGCAGTTCCGGCACGGCTCGGGCACCTACGTCGGCCCCGGCATCCACCGCAGGCTGCTGGCCAACCCGCACCGCCCGCGGATCGACCGCGAGTCCGTGCTCGAGCTCGCCGAGGCCCGGCTCGTGCTGGAACCCGCCATCGCCGCGGCCGCCGCACGCGCCCGTGCCGAGGGAGGCATGGCGCTGCTGGAGACGGCCGTCACCAACGCACTGCGGCCCCCGGTCCGCGACGTGCGTCCCGCCGTCCACTTCCACGTCGCGCTGGCCGCCGCGAGCGGCAACGCGCTGCTGCGCGAAGCCGTCGAGGCGCTGCTGCACGTCCGGGTGCTCGACCAGATCGAGATCCGGCACCGCTACGACGATCGGGAACGCGACCACGCCGAGCACGTCCAGATCCTCGACGCCGTGCGGAGCGGCGACGAGGCGGCGGCCGAGCGGCTCACCCGCGAGCACCTGACGTCGATCCGGGACGTCGTCGCGGCAGCCGACCTCCCCCGGTCCGGCGAATGAGCCGCCCGATGCGCTTGGGCGAGATGACCACCGTGGAGGCGGCCGAGGCGGTCACCGGCAGCCCGGTGGTGATCATTCCGGCCGGCGCGTTCGAACAGCACGGGCCCGGGATGCCACTGGCCACCGACCAGATCCGGGCCGAGGCGGTGGTCGACCGTGTGGTCACCGCGCTCGGCGGGCGGGCCGTGATCGGGCCGGCCCTTCCCGTCGGCGTCTCCCCGCACCATCTCGCGTTCACCGGCACGGTCTCCCTCACCAGCACGACCTTCGCCGCGCTGGTGCGCGAGTACGCCGACAACCTGCACCGCCACGGGTGGCGCAAGGTGCTCGTGGTCACCGGGCACGGCGGCAACAACGCCACCCTCACCACCGTCGCCCAGGACCTGCTGACCACCCACCCCGACCTGCAGTTCGCCTGGACGCCCGTCACAGCGCTCGCCGCCGAGGTCATCGCCGGGATGCGGGTCGGCGAGGTGCACGGGCACAGCGGCGAGGCCGAGACCGCCCAGATGCTCTTCCTGGCTCCCCACCTCGTGCACCAGGACCGGCTCGCCGCGGGCGCACGCTCCCGCGCCGACCTCGGTCCGCTCGCCGGGCTGGCGCTGCGCGGCAGCCCTCCCACCCTGACCGTCCGCTACGACCGGCTCAGCGAGAACGGCGTGCTGGGCGATCCGCGGCGGGCCACGTCCGAGGACGGAGCAGCGATCGTCGACGCCGTCGTGCGCCGGATCGTCGCCTTCGTCGAGGAGTGGCTGACCACCTGAGATCGAGGAGGAACCCGATGGGAAGCAGGACAGCTCGTGTCGTCGCAACGCTGGGAGCGGCCCTGGCGGGGCTCGCCCTGGTGGGGAGCGCCCTCGCCCCGCCCGCGACGGCATCGCCACCACCCCGACCAGCGCAGACGGACGCCGCCGGGTGCCGGTCGTCGCCGGACCAGCAACCCGGCACCAGTGTCCTGCACACCATCCAGAGCGGTGGGCGGGACCGGACCTACCAGCTCCATCTGCCGAAGGACTACAGCGCGAAGCGCTCGTGGCCGCTCATCGTCGCGTTCCACGGGCGCGGCAACACCGGAGCGGGCACCGAGGAGTTCTCCGGGCTCTCGACGCTCCCGGCCGTCGTCGCCTACCCCAACGGCGTGATCGGCACCGGCGACGGAGACCGGCAGGCCTGGGAGGGCGCCCCCTACGCCGCAGCCGGGGTGGACGACGTGGCGTTCACCGGGGATCTCCTGAACTCGCTCGACAAGACGCTCTGCATCGACCAGCAGCGGGTCTACGCCACCGGGAAGTCCAACGGCGCCGGGTTCACCGGGCTCCTCGCCTGCCGCATGGCCGGCCGGTTCGCCGCCATCGCCCCGGTCGCGGGCGCCTTCTACGGCCAGAACGGCACGGACTGCCATCCCTCCCGTCCCGTGCCGGTGATCGAGTTCCACGGCACCGCGGACGCAACCATTCCGTACGGCGGCGACGCAGCGCGCGGGCTCCCGGCGATCACGGACTGGGCCGCGGGCTGGGCCGCGCGCGACGGGTGCCGCGCCGAGCCCGCCACGAGCAGCCTCGGGGCGGACGTCACGGAGTCGACCTGGACGGGCTGCAAGAGCGGCGCGGAGGTCCGCCAGGTCGCGATCGCCGGCGGTGGTCACACCTGGCCGGGCGCCGAGAGCTACAGCGGTGGTGGCGTCACGACCCACACCATCAAGGCCCAGGACGTGCTCTGGCAGTTCGTCAGCCGCTTCCGGCTGCCCGCTCGCTGACCCCCGCTCGCCCGACCCCGCCCATCGTCAACGGTGATCGACCGAGGAGACGCCATGACCACCCGAATCCCCGGCGACACCGGTACCGACGCCGCGGCCGCGGAACCCCGGTTGCCGCTGATCATCCGGGCGATGGGCGGGATCGAGCGGGTCGGCAACGCCCTGCCCCACCCGTTCTGGCTGTTCTGGATCCTGTCCGGGATCCTCGCGGTCGCCAGCGCCGTGCTCGCGGGCATGGGTGTGTCGGTGGTGTCGCCGAGCGACGGCAAGACCGTCACCGTCCAGAACCTGCTCAGCGGGGACGGACTGGCGATGGCCGTCTCGACGATGGTGTCGAACTTCGCCACGTTCCCCCCGATGGCCACGATCGTCGTGGTGATCATGGGCGTGGCGGTGGCCGAGCGCAGCGGCTTCCTGGCCGCGCTGATGCGGATGAGCGTCTCGCGGGTGTCGGCGTCGTGGGTGGTCTTCGCCGTCGCCTTCGCCGGGACGGTGGCCCACGTCGCCTCGGCCGCCGCGTACATCATCCTGGTGCCGCTCGGTGGTCTCGCCTTCCGCGCCGTGGGCCGGTCCCCGATCCTCGGCGTCGTCGTGGCCTACACCGCCATCGCGTCCGGGTACGACGCCAGCCCCGTCCCCACCCCGAACGACGCGATCTTCGCCGGCATCACCACCGCGGCGGCCCGGATCGTCGATCCCGACGCGTACGTCTCGCCGCTCAGCAACTGGTTCTTCAACATCGCCTCGTCGCTCGTGCTCGCCGTGGTGATCACGCTGGTGACGAAGTTCGTGCTCAGCAAGCGACCCGACCTCGACGCCGACCCCGACGCCGACCTGGAGGACATCGGGTCGCTGCACCTGAGCGACGCGGAGCGGTCGGGCGTGCGCCAGGCGCTGGCCGCCCTGCTGGGCGCGCTCGTCGTGCTCACGCTGGTGATGCTGCCCGTCTCCTCACCGCTGCGCGGCGACGGCGGCAGCATCGTCGACTCACCGCTGCTCGACGGCATCGCCGCCGTGGTGGCGTTGCTGTTCGGCCTGGTCGGCATCGTGTACGGCCGGCGGGCCGGCACGGTCACGAAGGCCGGCGACGTCCCGAACCTGATGCTGCAGGGCATCAAGCAGATGGCCCCGGTACTGGTGCTGTTCTTCGCGATCGCCCAGTTCCTCGCCTACTTCGACTGGAGCCACATCGGCGACGTCGTCGCGGTGGAGGCGGCCGAGGCGCTCAAGGCCAGCGGCGCGCACATCGTGGTCGTGTTCCTGCTCGTCCTCGTCCTCCTGACGCTGGTCAACATCCTGGTCACCAGCGGCTCGGCGATGTGGGCGGTGGCGGCCCCGGTGATCGTCCCGATGCTGATGCTGGTGGCGGTCCCGCCGGAGACCACGCAGGCGCTGTTCCGCATCGCCGACTCGGGATCCACCGCGATCACGCCGATGAGCCCCTACTTCGTCATGGCGCTGGGCTTCCTGCAGCGCTACCGGCGCAGCGCCGGCATCGGGACGCTCGCGTCCTACACGCTGCCGCTGGCCATCGCCATGACGGTGGTGTGGACCCTGCTGTTCCTGGCCTGGTGGTGGATCGGCATCCCGCTGGGGCCCGGCGCGCCCGTGCGGTGACTCACAGGGCGGGGTTCACCCGGATGTGTCCGTCGATCGCGATCGGGGTAGATCACCGCATGAGAATCGGATCGAGCATCGGCCTGATCGCGATCGGCCTGATCCTCGCCCTCGCCGTGAACGTCGACCTGAGCGGAATCGACCTCACCCTCGTCGGGTGGATCCTCGCCGCCGTCGGTGTCGTCGGGCTGATCGCCAGCCTGGCACTGGCCCGGCGGAGCCGCCCGGTGGTCGTGGCCCGCGAGGAGTACCCGCCGCAGCGCGGTTACTGAGCTGCGGCGCTACCGGGCCAGGCCGTCCTGCCGGGCGATCCACCGCAGCGCGAGCGCGTAGCCGTCGACGCCGAGCCCGACGATCACGCCGCTGGCCACGGCCGAGATGTAGGAGTGGTGGCGGAACTCCTCGCGGGCGTGCACGTTGCTGATGTGCACCTCCACCAGCGGAGCTGTGAGCTGGGAGCACGCGTCGCGCACCGCCACCGAGGTGTGCGTCCACGCCGCGGCGTTGAGCACCACCGGGGTGGCGGCGTCCGCGGCGGCGTGCAGCCAGCCGAGCAGCTCCCCCTCGTGGTCGGTCTGGCGGACCTCGACGGCCAGGCCGACCTCCTTGCCGGTGCGCTCACAGAGATCCACGAGGTCGGCGTAGGTCGTGGACCCGTAGACCGCAGGCTCCCGGGTGCCGAGCCTGCCCAGGTTCGGTCCGTTGAGCACCAGCACCGGGCGGCTCATGCCGACACCGCCGCGTACGCCTTCTCCAGCAGCTCCGGCGCCGGCCCCTCCAGCCTGCCGGGCCTCGCGAGCGCGTCCAGCACGACGAAGCGCAGCATCCCGGCGCGTGACTTCTTGTCCCCGCGCATCGTCTCCACCAGCTCCGGGAGTGCTCCCGCCTCGTAGGCGACCGGCAGCCCGATCGACTGCAGGATCGCGCGGTGGCGGCCCGCGGTCTCCGCGTCGAGACGGCCCGCCTCGCGGGCGAGCTCCGCGGCGAACACCAGCCCGACGCTCACGGCGGCACCGTGGCGCCAGCGGTAGTCCTCGCGGCGCTCGATGGCGTGCGCCAGCGTGTGGCCGTAGTTGAGGATCTCCCGCAGGTGCGACTCGCGCAGGTCGGACGCCACCACGTCGGCCTTCACCTGGATCGAGCGGCGGACGAGCTCGGGCAGCACGGAGCCCGTGGGGTCCAGCGCGGCGACCGGGTCGGCCTCGATCAGCTCCAGGATCACCGGGTCGGCGATGAACCCGGTCTTGACGATCTCCGCGCTCCCGGCGGCCAGCTCGGCGGCGGGCAGCGTGTCGAGCACGGCCAGGTCGACCAGCACCGCCGACGGCTCGTGGAACGCGCCCACCAGGTTCTTGCCTGCTGCGGTGTTGATGCCGGTCTTGCCCCCCACGGCAGCGTCCACCATCGCGAGCAGCGTGGTGGGCACATGGACCACCCGCACGCCCCTCATCCAGGTGGCCGCCACGAAGCCGGCGAGGTCGGTGGCGGCCCCGCCGCCCAGCGACACCACCACGTCACCGCGGGTGAGACCGATCCGCCCGCACACCTCCCAGCAGAACCCCGCCACGCCCAGCGCCTTCCCGTCCTCGGCGTCGGGGATCTCCACGCGATGGGCGTCGACGCCGGCGGCGGCGAGCTCGCCGCGAACCTGCTCGGCCACGCCGGCCAGCGCGGGCTGGTGCACCAGCACCGCGGCCGCGGCACCGAGCCCGGTGACGGTGGCGGTCAGCTCGGCACGCACACCCCGGCCGACGAGCACGGGGTAGGGCCGCTCGCCTGCCACCTCGATCCGCACGGTCTCACTCACGACGGCCACCCTACTGACGGCCCGCACCCGCGCCTGCCAGGCCCGACACCGCAGCCCGTTCCGGGTTCAGGGGCGCAGGCCGGGGTCCGGGAGCAGCGCGCTCTCGTGCGGTGTGGGCAGATCCAGCGGGTCGTCCGGGTCGACCGGCTCGTCGGGCGCGGACGCCGCGAGCTCCCCCACCGCCACCAGCACCGCCCGCGCCACCTGGTTGGCGCTGCGCCGGTCGGTCTCGATCTCCACCGTGGCGACCTCGCGGTAGAGGGGCGCCCGCGCGTCGAGCAGAGCCTTGAACGTGGCGCGCGGGTTGACCCCGGCGAGCAACGGACGCGCGGTGGACATGCCGGTGCGGCGCAGCCCGTCGGCGAGCCCGACCGTCAGGTAGACGACACGGTGCCCCCGCAGCCGCTCCCGGGTCTGCGCCGCGAGCACGGAGCCACCGCCCAGGGCCAGCACCCCGTCGGTGCCGGCCAGCGCCTCGGCGACCACCTCGCGTTCCATCGCGCGGAAGACGTCCTCCCCGTCCTGCAGGAAGATGTCGGCGATCGGCTTCCCGGCCCGCTCGACGAGGAGCGCGTCGACGTCGGTGAACTCCACCCCGAGCCGGCGCGCGAGAACCCGGCCGACCGTCGTCTTGCCGGCCCCCGGGGGGCCGACGATGACCATCGCGGGACGTCTCTCGAGGCTCACCCGCCCTAGGGTAGTGACCTCCCCGAACGATCCTGGAGGCCCTTGGACTGGTGTCAAGGCGGCCAGTTACCCTGCGATCACGGCGGCGCATACCTGTGATCTCTGCGGCACTGCCGAGCCGTGTCGTAGGGCACGTGGATCTGTGGGATCGGGGAGCTGGGATGGAC
>NZ_JAAXKY010000006.1 GCF_012911925.1 Pseudonocardia xinjiangensis
GGTGTGGGGGGTTGGGGCGGTCCGCGTAGCGTTCCCCGCGTGAGCCGCGCCGACCTCGACAAGGATCCGCACGACGTCGCCGCGATGTTCGACGGCGTCGCGCGCCGCTACGACCTCACCAACACCGTGCTCACCGCCGGGCAGGACCGGCGGTGGCGGGCCCGCACGCGGGAGGCGCTGCAGCTGCGGCCGGGGGACCGGGTGCTCGATCTCGCCGCGGGCACCGCCGTGTCGACGGTGGAGCTGACCCGTTCCGGTGCCTGGTGCGTGGCGGCCGACTTCTCGCTGGGGATGCTCCAGGCGGGTGCCCACCGTGCGGTGCCGAAGGTGGCGGCCGACGCGTTGCACCTGCCGTTCCGGGACGCCGCCTTCGACGCGGTGACGATCTCGTTCGGGCTGCGCAACGTCGCCGATCCCGATGCCGCCCTCGCCGAGCTGGCGCGGGTCACGCGGCCGGGCGGCCGGCTGGTGGTGTGCGAGTTCGGCCGTCCGACGTTCGCGCCGTTCCGGGTCGCCTACCACCTGGGGCTGGAGCGGGTGCTCCCCGCGGTCGCGGAGCGCGTCTCGAGCAATCCGGAGGCCTACCGCTACCTCGGTGAGTCGATCCGCGCCTGGCCCGCCCAGCCCGAGCTGGCCCGGCGCATCGCGGCTGCCGGCTGGACGCAGGTGGCCTGGCGGGACCTGGCTCTGGGGGCGGTCGCCCTGCACCGGGCCCGCCGTCCGTACCGTGTCGTGGACCGTCCGGCGGGCTGACGCTGCCGATGTTGAACGCCCGGCGCAGTCGATCTGCGGCGTCGGGGAGGCGCCGCCCGGGTGGCGGACGCGCGCTCACTCGCCCGGGTGCATAGACTCCGTAAGACTTCGTGAATCTGTTCACAAGGAGCCGTTTTGGTCGCGCCCGAACCCACCACCGTCGGCGGGCGACCGGATGCCGACGCCGACGTCATCGTCGTCGGTGCCGGTCCCGCCGGGTCCACCGCCGCTGCATACCTCTCACGTGCCGGTCTCGACGTGCTCCTCCTGGAGAAATCGACGTTCCCGCGGCCGAAGGTCTGCGGCGACGGCTTCACGCCCCGCGGCATGAAGCAGCTGATCGACCTGGGCATCGACTGCTCGGAGAGCAACGGCTGGCTGCACAACAAGGGCCTGCGGGTGGTGGGTGGCGGCGTCACCCTCGAGCTGGAGTGGCCCACCCTCGCGAGCTTCCCGAACTTCGGTGCCGTCCGGCCCCGGCAGGACTTCGACGAGCTGCTCGTGCGCCACGCCGAGAAGTCCGGCGCGCGGCTGCACGAGGACACCACGGTCACCGAGGCCCTCACCGACCCGCGGACGGGCCGGGTCACCGGCGTGGCCGGCATGGTCGGCAAGGGCAAGGACCGCCGCCCGGTCTCTTACCGGGCGCCGCTCACCCTCGCGTGCGACGGCGTGAGCGCCCGGCTCGCGTTGAGCCTCGGGATGGCCAAGCGCGACGACCGGCCGATGGGGGTGGCCGTCCGCCGGTACTACAACAGTCCCCGCACGCACGACGACTTCCTCGAGAGCCACCTCGAGCTGTGGGACCGCTCGAACCCGGCCGACCCCAAGCTGCTGCCGGGCTACGGCTGGATCTTCGGGATGGGCGACGGCACGTCGAACGTCGGGCTCGGGATCCTGTCCACGAGCAAGGCCTACGGGTCGACCGACTACCGGGCGCTACTGAAGTCCTGGCTCGACGGGACCCCGGAGGAGTGGGGCTTCCGCGACGGGAACGCGGTGGGCAGCGTCGGCGGGGCGGCCCTGCCGATGGGCTTCAACCGCACCCCGCACTACCGCCCCGGCCTGCTGCTCGTCGGCGACGCGGGCGGCATGGTCAACCCGTTCAACGGGGAGGGCATCGCCTACGCGATGGAGTCGGCGGCGATCGCGTCCCGGTGCGCGGTGCAGGCGCTGGCCCGCTCGGGCGCGTCGGCGGAGGCGGCACTGGCCGGCTATCCGGTCGCGATGAGCCAGGCGCTGGGCGGTTACTACCGAATCGGCAACGTCTTCTCGAAGCTCATCGGGAACCCGTCGGTGATGGGCCTGGCCACGAAGTACGGTCTGCCGCGCGTGACCTTGATGCGCTTCATCCTCAAGCTGCTCGCCAACCTCTACGACCCGAAGGACGGGGGCGTGAGCGACCGGGTCATCACCACGATGACCAGGCTCGCACCGAGTTTGTAGTACTAAGGCATGCCTGGCTCCGGCCAGGGCCGCGCCCCGACTTAGTGTCGCGAGCGGTGTCTGACCAGGAAGAGTCCGCTACTAGTAGACGACAGGGCTGAACGGATGCTCGATCCTTACCTCCCGCTGGTGCTGATGTTCGCCCTGGCCGGTGCGTTCGCGCTGTTCTCGGTGACGGCCGCGCCCTACATCGGGCCGCGGCGCTACAACCGGGCGAAGCTCGACGCCTACGAGTGCGGCATCGAGCCTTCACCCCAGCCCGTCGTGGGTGGTGGCCGCATGCCGGTCGCCTACTACCTGACGGCGATGCTGTTCATCCTGTTCGACATCGAGATGGTCTTCCTCTATCCGTTCGCGGTCAGCGCCGATGCGCTCGGACTGTTCGGGCTGGTGGAGATCGTGCTGTTCATCGTCACGGTCGGCTTCGCCTACGTATACGTGTGGCGGCGCGGCGGACTGGATTGGAACTGAGATGGGTCTGGAAGAGCACCTGCCCAGCGGCGTACTGCTGACCAGTGTCGAGAAGCTGGTCAACTGGACCCGCAAGTCCTCGCTGTGGCCCGCCACCTTCGGGTTGGCCTGCTGCGCGATCGAGATGATGACCACCGGGGCGCCACGGTACGACCTGGCCCGCTTCGGGATGGAGGTCTTCCGCGCCTCGCCGCGCCAGGCCGACCTGATGATCGTCGCGGGCCGGGTGAGCAACAAGATGGCTCCCGTCCTGCGCCAGATCTACGACCAGATGCCCGAGCCCCGCTGGGTGCTGGCGATGGGCGTCTGCGCCTCGTCGGGGGGCATGTTCAACAACTACGCGATCGTGCAGGGCGTCGACCACGTCGTCCCCGTCGACATGTACCTGCCCGGCTGCCCGCCGCGGCCGGAGATGCTGATGGACGCGATCCTCAAGATCCACGCCAAGATCATGGACGAGCCCCTCGGTGCCAAGCGGGCCGCTGCGCTCGCGGAGAGCGGCTACAAGACCGAGCTGGTGCCGTCCTCGATCAAGTACGCGAAGAAGAAGTGACCGGCCATGGCTGACGAGAACACCGGCACGTCCGGCACGTCCAAGGAGAGCGGCGAGCCGACCGGCGGCGCCCAGTCCTCCGCGGAGGCGAGCGGAGCCGACACCGCCGCGCAGCGCGCCGCGGGAGGCGAGCGGCCCGCGGGCGGCGAACCGGAGCAGACGGACGCGCCGATCGACGCGCGGTCCGCCGCCGATGGCGGTGACCGGTCCACCCCGGAGGGGGGCACGCGGGTCGCGGCCCCGGCCACCCGCGAGCGCCAGGGGATGTTCGGGGTCACCGGCTCCGGCGACACCTCCGGCTTCGGCGGGCTGCGGTTGCCCGGGCACGCCCCGGCCCCGGCCGAGCGGCCCTTCGGCGGCTGGTTCGACGAGTTCGCCGACGACTTCGCCGAGGCGCTGGCCGAGCGCGGGGTGCCGCGCGGCGCGGTGCAGCAGATCACCATCGACCGCGGCGAGATCACGTTCTACGTGCGGCGCGAGCGCATCCTCGACCTCTGCCGCACGCTGCGCGACGACGAGGGCCTGCGCTTCGAGCTGTGCTCCTCGGTGTCCGGGGTGGACTACGGCGAGGGCGTCGCTCAGCGGCTGCACGTCGTCTACCACCTGACGTCGATGACCTACCGGCGCCGTATCCGGCTGGAGGTCGCGCTCGACGTGGACGACCCGCACCTGCCGAGCGTCGTCGAGGTCTACCCGACGGCCGACTGGCACGAGCGGGAGACCTGGGACATGTTCGGCGTGATCTTCGACGGCCATCCGGCGCTCACCCGGATCCTGATGCCGGACGACTGGGAAGGCCACCCCCAGCGCAAGGACTACCCGCTCGGCGGGATCCCGGTGGAGTACAAGGGGGCGGAGATCCCGCCTCCGGACCAGCGGCGGTCCTACACGTGACCCCCGACGACCTCATCTCCGCGGAGGCGGCGACATGACGGACATCCGTGACGACGCTCCCACGCCCGATGCGTACGCGTCGGAGCGTGAGACCACCGAGGGCACGGTCTACACCGTCACCGGTGGCGACTGGGACACGTTCCTCGACGAGGAGCACGACGACCGCATCGTCATCAACATGGGCCCGCAGCACCCGTCCACGCACGGCGTGCTGCGGCTGGTGCTGGAGCTCGAGGGCGAGACGGTGCAGCAGGCCAGGTCGGTGATCGGCTACCTGCACACCGGTATCGAGAAGAACTGCGAGTACCGCACCTGGACCCAGGGCGTCACCTTCGTGACGCGCATGGACTACCTCGCGCCGATCTTCAACGAGACCGCGTACTGCCTGGCGGTGGAGAAGCTGCTGGGCATCGAGGCGCCGCGCCGCGCGACCGTGGCCCGGGTGCTGCTCATGGAGCTCACGCGCATCGGCTCGCACCTGGTGTGCCTGGCCACCGGCGGGATGGAGCTGGGCGCGCTCACCGGTATGACGGCGGGCTTCCGGGAGCGCGAGGAGGTGCTGCACCTGCTCGAGTTCCTCACCGGCCTGCGGATGAACCACGCGTTCGTCCGGCCCGGTGGTCTCGCACAGGACCTCCCCGACGGCTGGGAGCAGAAGGTCGCCGAGTTCGTCGCGCTGATGCGCACGCGGCTGCCCGACTACGACAAGCTGCTCACCGGGCAGCCGATCTGGCGCCAGCGCCTCGAGAAGGTCGGTTACCTGCCGCTGGACGGGTGTCTCGCGCTCGGCGCCACCGGGCCGATCCTGCGCGCGGCGGGGCTGCCGTGGGACCTGCGCAAGGTGGAGCCCTACTGCGGCTACGAGGAGTACGACTTCGAGGTCCCCACGGCCACCGAGGCGGACTGCTACGCCCGCTACCGGCTGCGGGTCGCGGAGATCCACGAGTCGCTGAAGATCATCGAGCAGGCCGCCCAGAAGATGGAGCCCGGCCCGGTCATGGTCGAGGACCGCAAGGTCGCCTGGCCTGCGCAGCTCTCGATCGGCTCGGACGGGATGGGCAACAGCCTCGAGCACGTCCGCAAGATCATGGGTCAGTCGATGGAGTCGCTGATCCATCACTTCAAGCTGGTCACCGAGGGCTTCTCGGTGCCGGCCGGCCAGGTGTACGTACCGATCGAGTCGCCCCGCGGTGAGCTGGGCTACCACCTGGTGTCCGACGGGGGTACGCGCCCGGTGCGTGTCCACGTCCGCGACCCCAGCTTCGTGAACCTGCAGACGATGCCGGCGATGAGCGAGGGCGGCATGGTGGCGGACGTCATCGCGGCCGTCGCGTCGATCGACCCGGTCATGGGAGGCGTGGACCGATGACAACGCCGGAAGGCACGCCCGAGGCGAACGGCCGGCCGGCCGCGCCGGAGGAGGTCGTGTGGGAGGCGGTGGCGCAGGAGCCGTCACCCGTCTCACCGGTCTTCGACGAGGTGACCCGCCAGCGGACGAAGGAGATCATCGCTCGCTACCCACAGTCACGATCGGCACTCCTCCCGTTGCTGCACCTCGTGCAGTCGGTGGAGGGTTTCGTCAGCCAGGACGGGATCCGCTACTGCGCTGAAGCGTTGGAACTGACGACCGCCGAGGTCTCCGCGGTAGCCACCTTCTACACAATGTACAAGCGCAGCCCGTGCGGAGAACACCTGGTCAGCGTGTGTACGAACACACTCTGCGCCGTGCTGGGTGGCGACGCGATCTACAAGCGGCTCAGCGAGAAGCTCGGCGTCGGCCACGAGGAGACGGCGGGCGAGCCGGGCACCCCGGGTTCGATCACGCTCGAGCACGCGGAGTGCCTGGCGGCCTGCGACCTGGGCCCGGTGCTGCAGGTCAACTACGAGTACTTCGACAACCTCACGCTTGAGTCGGCGGAGGCGCTGGTGGACGCGCTGCAGCGCGGCGAGCGGCCGGCGCCCACCCGCGGGGCACCACTCACCGACCTCAAGACCGTGGAGCTCGAGCTGGCCGGGATCTTCCCCGACCTGGAGCGCAGCGTCGAAGGCCCCTCGACCGCACCGGAGACGGTGCGCGGCGCGCAGCTGGCGGCCGACCGCGGCTGGGTCGCCCCGCCGATGCCCGACGCCCCACCGGCCTTGCCGGACCTCCCGGAGAAGAAGTCATGACCGCTGCACAGACCAACCCGCCGGCGCCCGACCCGCTCACCCCGGTGCTCACCCGGCGCTGGCTGTCGCCCCGCTCGTGGTCGATCGACACCTACGAACAGCTGGAGGGCTACCAGGCCCTCCGGTCCGCGCTCGCCGCGCACCCCGACCAGCTGATCCAGCTGGTGAAGGACTCCGGTCTGCGCGGGCGTGGCGGTGCGGGCTTCCCCACGGGGATGAAGTGGAGCTTCATCCCGCAGGGGCCCACCGGGCCGGGCGCCAAGCCCAAGTACCTCGTGGTCAACGCCGACGAGGGCGAGCCGGGCACCTGCAAGGACATCCCGACGATGATGGCGGACCCCCACTCCCTGGTGGAGGGTTGCATCATCACCTGCTACGCGATCCGCTCGAACTTCTGCGCGATCTACGTGCGTGGCGAGGCGCTGCACTGCATCCGCCGGGTGCGCCGTGCGGTGGAGGAGGCCTACGCCAAGGGCTACCTGGGCAAGGACATCCTCGGCTCCGGCTTCGACCTGGACATCGTGGTGCACGCCGGCGCCGGTGCGTACATCTGCGGCGAGGAGACGGCGCTGCTCGACTCGCTCGAAGGTCGTCGCGGTCAACCGCGCCTCAAGCCTCCGTTCCCGGCCACGTCCGGTCTGTACGCATCGCCCACTGTGGTCAACAACGTGGAGACCATCGCCTCGGTTCCCGCGATCGTGCAGGGCGGCAGCGACTGGTTCCGCAGCATGGGCTCGGAGAAGAGCCCCGGCCCGAAGATCTACTCGGTGTCCGGGCACGTCGAGCGGCCCGGCCAGTACGAGGCGCCGCTGGGCATCACGCTGCGGCAGC
This sequence comes from Pseudonocardia xinjiangensis, assembly GCF_012911925.1. Lineage (GTDB taxonomy): Bacteria > Actinomycetota > Actinomycetes > Mycobacteriales > Pseudonocardiaceae > Pseudonocardia > Pseudonocardia xinjiangensis. Next base: position 7,118 of record NZ_JAAXKY010000006.1, read on the forward strand.
TGCTGGATCTCGCGGGCGGGATGAAGGACGGGATCCCACTCAAGTTCTGGACGCCGGGCGGCTCGTCCACCCCACTGTTCACCGCCGAGCACCTCGACGTCCCGCTGGACTTCGAGGGCGCGGCAGCGGCCGGGTCGATGCTGGGCACCACCGCGGTGCAGGTCTTCAACGAGACCGTGTCCGTGCCGTGGGCGGTGATGAAGTGGACCGAGTTCTACAAGCACGAGTCCTGCGGCAAGTGCACGCCGTGCCGCGAGGGCACCTACTGGCTCGTCCAGATCCTCGAGCGCATGGTGCACGGCGAGGGCACCGAGGCCGACGTCGAGACGATGCTCGACATCTGCGACAACATCCTGGGCCGCTCGTTCTGCGCACTGGGTGACGGTGCGACCAGCCCGATCACCAGCGGCATCAAGTACTTCCGCCAGGAGTTCCTGGACCTGATCGCCGCCCAACCCGCGGTGGCACGTCCGGAGCAGCTGGCCGAGCTGACCGGAGCCACGGCATGACAATCGCTCCCGAGGAGAAGAAGGAGGCGCGGCCCGTACCCGAGGGCCACGTCCGCCTCACGATCGACGGCCTCGAGGTCGACGCGCCCAAGGGCGAGTTGCTGATCCGCACCTGCGAGCGCCTGGGGATCATCGTCCCGCGCTTCTGCGACCACCCCCTGCTCGACCCGGCAGGCGCCTGCCGCCAGTGCCTGGTCGAGGTGGAGATGGGCGGGCGCCCGATGCCGAAGCCGCAGGCCAGCTGCACGATGACCGTGGCCGACGGCATGGTCGTCAAGACCCAGCACTCCTCTCCCGTGGCCGCGAAGGCCCAGGAGGGGGTGATGGAGCTGCTGCTCATCAACCACCCGCTGGACTGCCCGATCTGCGACAAGGGCGGCGAGTGCCCCCTGCAGAACCAGGCGATGAGCACCGGCCGCACCGACTCGCGGTTCGTCGACACCAAGCGGACGTTCCCCAAGCCGCTGCCGATCTCCACGCAGGTGCTGCTCGACCGCGAGCGCTGCGTGCTCTGCCAGCGCTGCACCCGGTTCTCCGAGGAGATCGGGGGCGACCCGTTCATCGATCTGCTCGAGCGCGGTGCGCACCAGCAGATCGGGGTGGCCGAGGACAAGCCGTTCCAGAGCTACTTCTCCGGCAACACCATCCAGATCTGCCCGGTCGGCGCGCTGACGAGTGCCGCGTACCGGTTCCGCTCCCGCCCGTTCGACCTCGTCTCCACCGACGGCGTCTGCGAGCACTGTGCGTCGGGCTGCGCCCAGCGCGTCGACACCCGGCGCGGCACGGTGCTGCGCAGGCTGGCCGGCAACGACCCGGCGGTCAACGAGGAGTGGAACTGCGACAAGGGGCGGTTCGCGTTCCGCTACCTCGGTTCGCCGGAGCGGATCACCCGTCCGATGGTCCGGGGCGCTGACGGGGTGCTCGTCGAGACCTCGTGGACCGAGGCGCTCACGGCCGCGGCAGAGGGCCTCACCGCCGCCCGTGAGGGTGGCATCGGGGTGCTCGCGGGCGGCCGGCTGACCGTCGAGGACGCCTACGCGTACGGCAAGTTCGCCCGCGTGGCGGCGCACACCAACGACGTCGACTTCCGGGCCCGGCCGCACTCGGCCGAGGAGCTGGAGTTCCTGGCGGCGCACGTCGTCGGCCAGGGCCCCGAGGTGCTCGACTACGCCCGGCTGGAGGCCGCGCCCGCGGTCCTGTGCGTGGCGTTCGAGCCGGAGGAGGAGTCGCCGATCGTCTTCCTCCGCCTGCGCAAGGCGGCCCGCAAGCACGGCCAGCAGGTGTTCCACCTCGGCCAGTGGACCACTCCGGCCGTCGCGCGCACCTCGCGCGACACCGGGGCCGCGTCCCCGGCGGCCAAGGACAACCTCGTCCGCTCGGTCCCGGGCGCCGAGGCTGCCGTGCTCGCCGAGCTCCCGGAGCACGTCGTCGCCGCGCTCACCGGTGGCGGCGTGATCCTCGTGGGGGAGCGCGCAGCCGAGGTGCCGGGCCTGTACTCCGCGGTGTCGGCGCTGGCCGCCCGCACCGGTGCCGTCGTCGGCTGGGTGCCGCGCCGGGCCGGTGAGCGCGGTGCGCTCGACGCCGGTGCCGTCCCCACGCTGCTGCCCGGCGGCCGCCCGGTCACCGACGCTGCCGCGCGTGCCGAGATCGAGGCGGCCTGGGGCCTGGCGGCCGGAACGCTGCCCACCGCCCCGGGCCGCGACACCGACGAGATCCTGGCGGCCGCCGCGATCGGCGAGCTGGCCGCGCTGGTGGTCGGCGGGCTCGACCCGCACGACCTCGCCGACCCGGCCGCCGCCCTCGCCGGGCTGCGGGAGGTCGGGTTCCTGGTGAGCCTGGAGATGCACACCTCGGCGGTCACGGAGCTGGCCGACGTCGTGCTGCCGGTGGCTCCGGACGCCCAGCGGTCCGGCAGCTACCTGAACTGGGAGGGCAGGCGCCGCGAGTTCACGCCAGCCCTCGACGCGAGCGGCGTGCTCCCGGACTGCCGCGTGCTCGACACGCTGGCCGTGGAGATGGACGCCGACCTGTTCACGCAGACGCCCGCCGCCGCGGCCGGTGAGCTGGGCCGGCTCGGGCTCGGCGCCCGGACGGCTGCGGCGGCGCCGTCGGTGCCGCCGGTGGAGCCGCTGCGCCCGGCCTTCGGGCAGGCGGTGCTCGCGACCTGGCGCCAGCTGGTGGACGACGCGGCCCTGGCCGTCGACGAGCCCGCACTGGCGGGCACGGCACGACCGGCGTTCGCGCGGGTCAACGCGGCCACGGCCGAGCGGCTCGGCCTCGTCGAGGGGCAGCCGGCCACGGTGCGCACCGACCGCGGTGCGGTCACCCTGCCGGTGGCGCTGGCCGATCTACCCGACGGTGTGGTGTGGCTGCCGGGCAACTCCGACGGCAGCCGCGTCCGCAGCGTTCTCGGAGCAGGTCACGGTGACCTCGTGGGGGTGACGGCATGACCACCATCCAGCTGCTCGCGCAGGCGCCGGGTGGGATGACCCGCACCCAGCAGCTGCTGGCCGACGACCCGATCTGGCTGGTGCTGCTCAAGGTGGTGGCGCTGTTCGCCATCGGCGTGGTGCTCACCCTGTTCATGATCAACCTCGAGCGCAAGGTGGTGGGCCGGATGCAGCAGCGTCCCGGCCCGAACCGGACGGGCCCGGGTGGCTGGCTGCAGAGCCTCGCCGACGGGCTCAAGCTGGCGTTCAAGGAAGACATCATGCCGGTGATGGCCGACAAGCGGGTGTACTTCATCGCCCCGGTCATCTCGACGATCCCGGCGTTCGTGGCGTTCTCGGTGATCCCGTTCGGCGGCGAGGTCTCGATCTTCGGCGAGCCGACCGTCCTGCAGCTGGTGGACCTCCCCGTCGGGGTGCTGGTCGTGCTCGCCTGCAGCTCCATCGGTGTCTACGGGATCGTGCTCGGCGGCTGGGCCTCGGGTTCCCCGTACCCCCTGCTCGCCGCGCTGCGCAGCGCGGCGCAGGTGATCTCCTACGAGATCGCGCTCGGCCTCTCGATCGTCGGCGTGATCCTCTACGCCGGGTCGCTGTCCACGGCCGACATCGTGGCGTCCCAGAGCAGCGGGTGGTATCTGCTGCTGCTGGCGCCCAGCTTCGTGGTGTTCGTGATCGCGATGGTCGGGGAGACCAACCGGGCGCCGTTCGACCTGCCGGAGGCGGAGTCGGAGCTGGTGGGCGGGTTCCACACCGAGTACTCGTCGCTGAAGTTCGCGCTGTTCTTCCTGGCCGAGTACGTCAACATGGTCACCGTCTCGGCGATGGCCACCACGCTGTTCCTGGGCGGTGGGCAGTGGCCGTGGCCGCTGTCGTTCCTCAACGCCAACGGCTGGCTGCAGTTCGTCGCGTTCCTGATCAAGACGTTCATCTTCCTGTTCGTCTTCATCTGGCTGCGCGGCACGCTGCCCCGCCTGCGCTACGACCAGTTCATGCGGCTGGGCTGGAAGGTGCTGGTCCCGGGCAGCCTGCTGTGGATCCTGACGATCTTCGCGATCCGCACCTACCGCACCAGCGGCGCCGGCAACGTCACCACGTTGCTGGTGGCGGTGGGGATCGGGCTCGCCGTGGTGCTGGTGGTGGCGTTCCTGGTGCCCGACCGGCAGGTCGAGGAGCCGGTGATCGAGCTGGCCTCCGACTACCCGGTGCCGCCGATCGACCTCGCCGTGCCCACACCGTCACGACACAAGCTCCGCGCCCGCCCGGTGGACGCCGGGCAGGTGCGGGAGCCGGCCCTGACCGGTGGTTCCGCTGCCAAGGAGACCGACGATGTTTGAGTTCTTCAAGGGCTTCGGTGTCACCTTCTCGACGATGTTCAAGAAGGTCGTCACCGAGGAGTACCCGGAGAACTTCCCGCCAGCCGCGCCGCGCTACCACGGCCGCCACCAGCTCAACCGCCATCCGGACGGGCTGGAGAAGTGCGTGGGGTGCGAGCTGTGCGCCTGGGCCTGCCCGGCGGACGCGATCTACGTCGAGGGCGGCGACAACACCGAGGAGGCGCGCTACTCCCCGGGTGAGCGGTTCGGCGCGATCTACCAGATCAACTACCTGCGCTGCATCGGCTGCGGGCTGTGCATCGAGGCCTGCCCCACCCGCTCGTTGACGATGACCAACTTCTACGAGATGGCCGACGACAACCGGCAGGACCTGATCTACACGAAGGAGCAGCTGCTCGCGCCGCTGCTGCCGGGCATGGAGCAGCCGCCGCACCCGATGCGCCTCGGGAACGACGAGCAGGACTACTACGTGCAGGGCCCGACCCTGGCCCGGAAGAACCCGGAGACCGACCCGGTGGGGGAGCAGGTCAAGTGAACGTTCTCGTTCTCGCGCAAGCGGCACCTGACGCCGTCGGCGTCGGCGAGGCCGTCGTCTTCTGGATCCTCGGCCCGATCGCGCTCGCCGGCGCGCTGGGCATGGTGTTCGCCCGCAACGCCGTGCACTCCGCGCTCGCACTGGTCGGCACGATGTTCTGCCTCGCGGTGTTCTACATCGTGCAGCAGGCGCCGTTCCTCGGCTTCGTGCAGATCATCGTCTACACGGGCGCGATCATGATGCTGTTCCTGTTCGTGCTGATGCTCGTCGGCAGGGACAGCTCCGACTCGGTGGTCGAGGTGCTGCGTGGCCAGCGGATGGCCGCGCTGCTCCTGGGCATCGGGCTCGCGGTGCTGCTGGTCGGCGCCCTCGGGAGCTCCCTCACCTCCGTCACCTCGGTCGGCCTGGCCGCGGGTGGCGCGGGCGCGGGCGGCAACGTCACCGGGCTCGGGGCGCTGATCTTCACGAAGTACCTGTTCGCCTTCGAGCTCACCTCCGCGCTGCTCATCACCGCGGCGCTGGGCGCCATGGTGCTGGCCTTCGCGCAGAGCAAGGGCCACCTCAAGCGTGGCCAGCGGGCCACGGTCGAGGCGCGCCTGCGCGGTGAGCACGACCGGATCTCGCCGCTGCCCGGCCCCGGTGTCTACGCCACCGCCAACTCGGTGGCCGTCCCGGCCGTGCTGCCCGACGGCTCGATCGCGCCGGAGTCGATCTCGGCGATCATCGACGCCACCCCGGTGGCCCCCACCGACGAACGGCACCCGGACGCGCACGCCCTCACCGGTTCTCGGTCCGCCGACGACACCTCCGAGGAGACCCGGTGAGCCCCACCTACTACCTGCTGCTCTCGGCGCTGCTGTTCTCCATCGGCGCGGTGGGCGTGCTGGTGCGGCGCAACGCGATCGTCGTGTTCATGTGCATCGAGCTGATGCTCAACGCCGTGAACCTGAGCCTCGTCACGTTCTCGAGGATCAACGGCCAGCTCGACGGCCAGGTCATGGCGTTCTTCGTGATGGTCGTGGCCGCCGCCGAGGTCGTGGTCGGTCTCGCGATCATCATGTCGATCTTCCGCACCCGCCGGACCGCGTCGGTCGACGACGCGAACCTGCTGAAGTACTGAGACCTAGGAGTGCTCCCCGTGCACACCACGCCCCGTCTGTCGCGGGCCCGGCGCGAACGTCGGTCGAGGCCCACCAGTGATGTCCGTGCCGTGACCGGCGCGGCCACCGGTCGGAGCCCGCGATGAACGCGGTGTTCGCCCAGGCCACCGAGCTGCCCTCGGTCGAGGCAGCCACCGGCATGGCCTCCCTGGCCTGGCTGCTGTTCGCACTCCCGGCGCTCGGGGCACTCGTGCTCTTCGTCGCAGGCAGGCGGGCGAACGCGTGGGGCCACTGGCTCGGCGTGCTCACCGTGGTCGCGTCGTTCGTGGTGGGTCTGCTGATCTTCCTCGAGACCCTCCAGCTCGACCCCGCCCAGCGGACGCGGGAACTGTCGCTCTACGACTGGGTCGCGGTCGCAGGTCTCAACGTCCACTACGGCCTGCGGATCGACCCGCTGTCGCTGACGTTCGTGCTGCTCATCACGGGTGTCGGTGCGCTGATCCACATCTACTCGGTCGGCTACATGAGCCACGACCCAGGTCGTCGGCGGTTCTTCGCACAGCTCAACCTGTTCATCGCGGCGATGTTGCTGCTCGTCCTCGGCAACAACTTCGTGATGCTCTACCTCGGCTGGGAGGGCGTCGGTCTGGCGTCGTACCTGCTGATCGGCTTCTACCAGGACCGCCCGTCCGCGGCTACCGCCGCCAAGAAGGCCTTCCTGATGAACCGCGTCGGTGACGTCGGGCTGGCGATCGCGATCTTCGTGCTGTGGTCGCAGCTGGGCACTCTCCAGTACGACGCCGTGTTCGAACGGATCGGCCAGGTCTCGACGCCGGCGCTCGTCGCGATCACGCTGTTGCTGCTGCTCGGCGCCTGCGGCAAGTCCGGCCAGTTCCCGCTGCAGTCCTGGCTTCCGGACGCGATGGAGGGCCCCACCCCGGTGTCGGCGCTGATCCACGCGGCGACGATGGTCACCGCGGGGGTCTTCCTGATCGCGCGGACGAGCCCGATCTACAACCTCACGGAGACCGGCAGGCTGATCGTCATGCTGGTCGGGGTGATCACCCTCCTGATCGGGGCGATCATCGGGTGCGCGTACGATGACATCAAGAAGGTGCTCGCGTACTCCACGGTCAGCCAGATCGGCTACATGATCCTCGCGGTCGGTCTGGGACCGGTGGGCTACGCGCTCGGCATCGCCCACCTGCTCGCGCACGGCTTCTTCAAGGCAGGGCTCTTCCTCGGCGCCGGGTCGGTTATGCACGCGATGCACGACGAGGTCGACATGCGCAGGTTCGGTGGCCTGGCCCGGTACATGCCGATCACGTTCGTGACGTTCGGCCTCGGCTACCTCGCGCTGATCGGCTTCCCCGGCCTGTCCGGGTACTTCACGAAGGACGAGATCATCGTTGCCGCCTTCACGGCACCCGGCTGGCAGGGGTGGGTCTTCGGGCTCGCCGCCGCGCTCGCTGCCGGTCTCACCGCCTTCTACATGACCCGCCTGATGCTCATGACCTTCTTCGGCGAGAAGCGCTGGAAGGATCTCCGCACGGCCGAGGGCGAGGAGTACCACCCGCACGAGTCGCCTGCGGTGATGACGGGGCCGATGATCGTGCTCGCGATCGGCTCGGTCTTCGCGGGCTTCCTGCTCACCAACAACCACGTGCTGGCCACCTGGCTGGCCCCGTCGGTCGGTGAGCAGGCGGAGCCTGCGCACGCCGCGCTGTCGCACACCGAGGTCACCATCCTCACCCTCGTGCTCGCCGCGCTGGGCGTGCTGGCCGCCTACCTGCTGGTCGGCAGGCGGCCCACGCCCGTCGAGCGCCCCGAGCCGGTGTCGCTCCCCGTGCAGGCGGCACGCCGCGACCTGTACGCCAACGCCATCAACGAGACTCTCATCGCGCGGCCCGGCACCTGGCTCTCCCGCGCGCTGGTCTACGTCGACAACCGCGGGGTCGACGGCCTGGTCAACGGCACGGCCGCGCTGTTGGGCGGCAGTTCGGGCCGCCTGCGGCGGCTCCAGACCGGGTTCGTTCGCTCCTACGCGCTCTCGATGCTCGCCGGTTCGGTGCTCGTCGTGGCGGCGCTCCTGGCGGTGCGGTTCGCATGAATGACGGTTCCGTGACCTCAGGGGGAAGCGTGTTGCTCCTCGTCCTGCTGCTCCTCCCGCTCATCGGTGCCCTCGTGGTGGCTCCGATGAAGGAGAACCAGCGACTGGCCAGGCTCGTCGCGCTCGGGTTCGCGCTGGTGGAACTCGTGCTCACCGCGGTCACCTGGCTCTCCTACTCGGTGGCCGACGCCGCGAGCGGCACCCGGTTCCAGCTCGAGCTCTCGGTGCCGTGGATCCCCGCCTTCGGCACGCGGTTCGCGCTCGGCATCGACGGGATCGCGCTGGTGATGCTCGCGCTGATCGCCGTGCTGGTGCCGATCGTGATGGCGTTCTCCTGGGAGGAGAAGCTGCCGGAGGGCCGCACGAGGTCGGGCTACTTCGGACTGCTGCTGGCCACCCAGGGCCTGCTGGTCGGGGTGTTCGCCGCCACCGACGTGTTCCTGTTCTACGTGTTCTTCGAGGCCATGCTGATCCCGATGTACTTCATGATCGGGCGCTTCGGCGGGCCGCGCAGGCAGTACGCGGCGGTCAAGTTCTTCCTGTACTCGCTGCTCGGTGGGCTGATCATGCTCGCCTCGGTGATCGGCCTCTTCGTCGCGAGCGGCGAGCAGTTCGGCCAGGGCACCTTCACCTGGACCGACCTGCAGCGGATGGCGGCGAGCCTGCCGGAGTCCACGCAGATCTGGCTGTTCCTGGGCTTCTTCGTCGCGTTCGCGATCAAGGCCCCGCTGGTGCCGTTCCACACCTGGCTGCCCGACGCCGGTGCCGAGGCCCCGGTCGGTGCGGGTGTGCTGCTGGTCGGCGTGCTGGACAAGGTCGGCACGTTCGGCTTCCTGCGGTACTGCCTCCCGCTGTTCCCCCTCGCGTCCCAGCGGCTCGCGCCGCTGGTGCTCATCCTCGCCGTCATCGGGATCCTGTACGGCGCGCTGCTCGCCGTCGGGCAGACGGACATGAAGCGGTTCGTGGCCTACACCTCGATCGCGCACTTCGGGTTCATCGCGCTCGGGATCTTCGCCTTCTCCACGCAGGCCTTCGCGGGGTCCGCGCTGTACATGGTCAACCACGGCCTGTCCACCGGGATGCTCTTCATCGTGGTCGGCCTGCTCATCGCGCGCGGCGGGTCGCGGCTGGTCACCGACTACGGGGGCGTCAGCAAGCCGGCCCCGCTGCTGGCCGGCGCGTTCCTCGTCGCCGGGCTCTCGTCGCTGGCCATGCCCGGCACCAACTCGTTCGTCAGCGAGTTCCTGGTGCTCGTCGGCTCCTACCCGCGCGAGCCGGTGTACACGATCCTGGCCACCGTCGGCATCGTCCTCGCGGCGCTCTACGTGCTGTGGATGTACCAGCGCACCATGCAGGGCCCGGTGCGTGGCGCCGCGGTGCTCGGTGCGCTGGAGCGGGGCGGACCCGGCACCATGCTCGACCCCGGCGTCGCCGCGAAGCGTGACGGATCCGGGTTCCCGGACCTGTCGAAGCGCGAGATCGCGGTGCTGACGCCGCTGATCGTGCTGATCATCGTGCTCGGGTTCTTCCCGGGCCCGGTGCTCGACGTCATCAACCCGTCCGTGGTGGCCACCATGAACGAAGTGGGTCTCTCCGACCCGGTGGGAGGACTGTCCCGGTGACCAGCCAGGCCCAGGTGGCGCCCCTGATGGCGCCGCCCATCGACTACGCCGCGCTCGCGCCGTTGCTCATCGTGCTCGCGGCGGCGTGCATCGCCGTGCTGGTGGAGGCGTTCCTGCCCCGCCACCAGCGGTGGCCCGCCCAGGTGACGCTGTCGGTCGTCGCGATCGGCGCGGCCGGACTCGCGCTCGGCCTCTACGCAGGCAACGGTCCCGCCGGCATCACCACGCTGGCCGACTCGCTGGCGGTGGACGGTCCCACGCTGTTCCTGTGGGGCACGCTGCTCGCGCTCGGCCTGGGCAGCATCCTGCTCATCGCCGACCGGTCGGTGGAGCCCGGCGGGGCGCTCATCGCCTCCGCCGCGTCGCGTGCCGTGGTCGGCGGCGGGGCCGGCGCCGAGGGGATCGCGCCTCCTCCGGAGGACCGTTCCTACGGCACGCCCGGTCTGGCGCCCACCATGCAGACCGAGGTCTTCCCGTTCACGCTGTTCGCCCTCGCCGGGATGATGGCGTTCTGCGCCGCCAACGACCTGCTGACGATGTTCGTCGCGCTCGAGGTGCTCTCGCTCCCGCTCTACATCATGTGCGGCCTCGCCCGGCGCAGGCGGCTGATGTCGCAGGAGGCGGCCGTCAAGTACTTCCTGCTGGGCGCGTTCGCCTCCGCCTTCTTCCTGTACGGCCTCGCGCTGATCTACGGCTACGCCGGCTCGGTGCGCCTCACCGACATCGCCACAGCCGCCGTGGGCACGGCGCGGTCCGACGCGCTGCTGCTCGGCGGTCTCGCCCTGCTCGTCGTCGGCCTGATGTTCAAGGGCTCGGTCGGGCCGTTCCACACCTGGACGCCCGACGTCTACCAGGGCGCGCCGACGCCGGTCACGGCGTTCATGGCGGCCTGCACGAAGGTCGCCGCCTTCGGCGCCATCCTGCGGGTGCTGCACGTGGCCTTCGGGGACACCCGCTGGGAGTGGCGGGGAGTGCTCTGGGCGATCGCCATCCTGTCGATGGTGATCGGCGCCGTGATCGGTCTCACGCAGACCGACATCAAGCGGATGATCGCCTACTCCTCGGTGGCCCACGCCGGCTTCCTCCTGATCGGGGCCATCTCGATCACCGAGCAGGGCGTCTCGGGCACGCTGTTCTACCTGCTGGCCTACGGGTTCACCACGCTCGCCGTGTTCGGCGTGATCAGCCTGGTCCGCAACGCCGACGGCGAGGCCACCCACCTGTCCCAGTGGGCCGGGCTCGCCAAACGGTCCCCGATCGTCGCCGGGGTCATGACGTTCCTCCTGCTCGCTCTCGCCGGGATCCCGCTCACCAGCGGTTTCACGGCGAAGTTCGCGGTCTTCTCGGCCGGGCTCGGCGACGGGATGGCCCCGCTCGTGGTCATCGCTCTGGTGGCGAGCGCCGTGGCGGCGTTCTTCTACGTCCGCGTGATCGTGCTGATGTACTTCAGCGAGCCCGCCGCCGACGGCCCCACCGTCACGGTCCCGGGAGCGTTCACCACCGCGGCCATCACGCTCGGGGTGATCGTCACTCTCCTGCTCGGAATCGTTCCGACCCTGGCCTTGGGCTGGGCAGGCGGCGGCGGCTTCGTAGGGTAGGGACGTCAACGAGCTCGCGGGCTCACACCGGAACGGCAAGCAGTGACGCGATTGCGGCCGAACAGCGTCACCGAGGAGCGTGCGTGAGTACCAACGCGATAGCGGGCGTCGAGCTCGGGGACACCGAGCTCGCCGCGGCCACCGCCGCGGGCCTGGACAGGGTCGAGGATCTGCTGCACCGGGAGGTGCGCAGCGAGTACGGGTTCGTCACCGAGACGTCGCTGCACCTCATCGAGGCGGGTGGCAAGCGGTTCCGCCCGCTGTTCACGCTGCTCGGCGCGCAGATCGGGCCGAGTCCCGACGCCGACGAGGTGATCACCGCCGCGGTGGTCGTCGAGCTGATCCATCTGGCGACGCTCTACCACGACGACGTCATGGACTCCGCCACGATGCGCCGGGGCGCGGAGAGCGCCAACTCGCGCTGGGACAACAGCGTGGCGATCCTGACCGGTGACTTCCTGTTCGCCCACGCCTCCCGGCTCGTGGCCGACCTGGGGCCGGACGCGGTGCGCATCATCGCCGAGACGTTCGCCGAGCTGGTGACCGGCCAGATGCGGGAGACCCGTGGCCCGCGCCCCGGCGAGGATCCCGTGCAGCACTACCTCCAGGTGATCGCGGAGAAGACGGGGTCGCTGATCGCCACCGCAGGCCGCTACGGCGCCATGTTCTCCGGCTGCCCGCCGGAGCACGTGGAGGCGCTGCACCGGTTCGGCGCCACGATCGGCATGGCCTTCCAGATCTCCGACGACATCATCGACATCGCCTCGGCATCGGACAGCTCCGGCAAGACGCCCGGCACCGACCTCCGCGAGGGCGTGCTCACGTTGCCGATGCTCTACGCGCTGCAGGACACCGGCCGCGACGCCGACCGGCTCCGGGTGCTGCTGGCCGAACCGCTCACCGACGACGCGGAGGTGGCCGAGGCGCTCGGGCTGCTGCGTGCCGGTCCCGGGCTCGACCGCGCCCGCACGATGCTCGCGGGCGAAGCCGCAGGTGCCCGTGCCGAGCTCGGGAAGCTGCCGGACAGCGCCGCCACGCAGGCGCTCGCGTCACTCACCGAGTACGTGGTGGACCGCACCGGCTGACCTCAGGTGCGCCCGGCGATCTGGACGCGGGGTTCGGGCGCAGCAGCGCGGGTGGCACGCACCAGGTCGACGGTGAGGATCGCCAGCGCCACCCATACCAGGCCGAAGCCCAGCCAGCGCACGGCGGGCATCGACTCGCCGACCACGAGCACTCCCCAGAGGAACTGCAGCGTCGGTGTCAGGTACATCAGCGTGCCGAGCGTGGTGAGCGGGATCCGGCGCGCGGCGGCGCCGTAGAGCAGCAGCGGCACCGCGGTCACCGGGCCGGCGGCCACCAGCAGCACGATGTGCCACCCGCCGTGGTCGACCAGCGTGCCCGAGCCGCCGAGCTGCAACACCACGATCAGCGCGGCGGCGGCGGTGCCCAGCACCAGGCCCTCGGCGGTGAGCCCGGCGGTGGAGCTCAGCGGCACCGTCTTCTTCAGCAGCCCGTAGACACCGAAGGAGACGGCCAGCGCCAGCCCCAGCCACGGCGGCCTGCCGTTGCTGACGCTGATGATCACCACGGCCGAGGTGGCGACGGCCAGCGCCACCCACTGCAGCATGTGGGGCCGTTCACGCAGCACCAGAACGCCCAGCAGCACGCTGACCAGAGGGCTCATGTAGTAGCCGAGCGCGATCTCCACGACGTGGCCGATCGCCACGCCGTAGATGAAGACCCCCCAGTTCACGGCGATGCAGACGGCCGCGGCCGCCACCGTCCACCAGTGGCGGGTCGCGAGCGAGCGCAGGTCGCTCCAGCGGTGCAGCAGCGACAGCACGACGGCCATCAGGACCAGCGTCCACAGGATCCGGTGGGCGAGCACCTCGATCGGTGCGGCCGGGTCGAGCAGCGGCCAGAAGGCCGGGAACAGCCCCCACGTCGCGTACGCCCCGACGCCGAGAGCCACACCGCGACGATCGAGCTCAGGGAGGGGGATTGCCATCCCGTCATCACAACATCCGGTGGCTGCACGCCTCCGGGCCGGTGGCATCAACCGTTCGTGACGGACGCAAAGGAAGCTTTCACCCACACGTGAACGGGTCCATGTGGTCCGATCGTTGGAGTGGAATGCGCCATTGGCGAGGACTGCGGGCGACCATTCGGGTGGGAGGTCGCGCGTACGGCGCTCGGAGGGCGTACCGCGTCGAGATCGTCGTCTCCGGGGGGAACGTCGTGGGCTGGCAAGTCGGTCAGGTCTGGGTCCTGTACGTGGTCGGGGGCCTCGTCATCGCGAGCGGCGTGACGTGGCTGGTGCTCAGGCGTCCGGAGTCCCTGTTCGTGCGTCCGGAGCAGCGGCTCTCACCCACGGCCTGGGCCGGGACGGCCGCGCCGACCGGGATGGCGAAATGGGCGCCCGGACCGCAGACCGCGGACACCGAGGACCCGGCATCGGCTGATGCGCCTCAGTCATCACCCTCCCTGGCCACCGACCCGGCGCTGGCGGTGCTCGACTGCGACCGGACCGCCGTCCGGCCCCTGCCCCGGCCCGACGCCGCGGCAGAGGCGGTCGGTGCGCTCGACGTGCTCGGCGTCGCCCCGGTGACCGATCCGGCCGCCCCTGCCGCTACCGGGTGGGTCGCCCCGGCGGCCGGCGTGGAGGCCCTGGACACCCCGACAGCGGCCGTGCCGGTGGCTGCAGACCGACCGGAGAACGGCCCGGCGGGGGAGAGTTCGTCGGAGGAGAGCCCCGCGGAGGGCGGCCATGTCCACGAACACCTGGTTGCGGAGAACGACGCAGGGGACAACGGCCTGGCCGAGACGGTTCCCGAACCCCGGCGCCCGGCCGACGACATGCAGGCGCACGGTGGCGGGCCCGTCGAGCGACCGCTGCAGATCCCCGTGCAGGCAGGTCCCCGGGACAACTCCACCCGGCCTGACGGCAGCGGGCGTTCCTGATGGGATCAGGCGACCCACGGCCGGCAGAGCCCGCTTCGCTGCTGCGGTGTCGTCACAACGGCCCGAGTCCGGCGTCCGTCGGGGCATGCACCCGGCAGCGGAACGTCGCGGCCGGCGAATGGATACGCCATCGTTCGGGTGGGATCGCGGCGGAATGTGTCACCCTCCGTCGAACAATGGGGCCTGCAGCGTCGAGAGTCCTCGGAAAAGTATCCACCATCAGATGCATATCTTAACTGTAAGTACTTTGTTAATCCGATAGTGTGGCGCGATTTGGTTACCTGCTGAATGCGCGCTAGATTCACCCCAGTCGGCGAGGGCTCCCCCTGAAGCGCTGACTCGGAGCGTCGACGTTCTAAGTCGACACATCAATGAGGAGACGTCTGTGCTGAAGAAGGTTGGAATCGTAGCGGCCGCCGCTACTGCCGGCGTGCTTGCGCTGAGCCCGCTGGCGTTCGCGCAGGGTTACGAGGGAGGCCGTGGCGACCGGGACCGTGACCGCGGTAACGAGTCCACCGCGTTCGGGTTCCAGGACAGCAGCGAAGAGCGGAACCAGGTCAACCTCTGCTCCTTCGACCAGGACTCCGTCGTGACGCCGGCCCTCGCCGGCCCGATCCTGCCGCTGATCTCGCAGGACCAGAACAACAACTGTGTCAATGTCGGCGACGGCTCCGAGTACGAGGCTCCGGCCGAGGTCATCCCGCCGGCCGTGCCCGTCGTGCCCGTGGTGCCCGTCCTGCTCGCCGGCTGATTCATAGCCAGTAAGCAAGGGGAAGGGCCCGGACCATTGTCCGGGCCCTTCTTCTGCGTTTGTGCGAAAAGTAGTATCCCCGATTGGTCGAGCGCGGAGAGCGACGAATGCACCCGATCGGATGGTTGCCCGAACTCCACTGTACATCCGGCCGCAGGTCGAGTTACATATACACTGCGTCTCCTGGTGTAAACGACGAAGGCCCCGGCTCAGCACCCGGGGCCTTCGTGTTGTGTGGGGCCGGCGCGAGCTCGTCGCCCCGACTCGCCCCGACGGCCACGTCACCTGCGGGCATCGGTCGGATCCTGGTAATCCGATGGTGTGGTGCGAATTGAATGCGCACGCTGTGCGGGTAGCTTTCCCATCGGTCAGCGAAAGATCCTCGACCGAGCTAGGGCTGTCGACACACGATGAGGAGACGTCTGTGCTGAAGAAGGTTGGAATCGTCACGGCTGCCGCCACCGCCGGCATGCTCGCGCTGGGTCCGTTGGCATTCGCGCAGGGCTATGACGGCGGCCGTGGCGACCGCGATCGCGACCGTGGCGGCAACCAGTCGACCAGGTTCTGGTTCGAGGACAACAGTGTCGAGCGGAACCAGATCAACCGCTGCTCCTTCGACCAGGACTCCACGGTGACGCCCGGTCCTGTCGGCGCGGTCCTGCCGCTGATCACCCAGGACCAGAACGGCAACTGCGTGAATGTCGGCGACGACTCGGAGTACACGCCGCCGGACGACGACGTTCCTGCCGTGCCGGTCGTTCCGCCGGTGGTTCCGCCGGTCATCCCGCCGATCATTCCGCCGATCATCCCGCCGATCCTCCCGCCCGAGATCTGACAGACCTCCCGCTGTCGGTGCGGGGAAGGGTCCGGACCACGGGTCCGGACCCTTCTTCGTGCCTGGACCTCCCGCCCCGCAGGCTGCCGCGGCAGCGGGGGCAGGTCCCACGAGCTTCCTGGGATGGCCGTCCTCCGATGGTCACGCCACCTTCGGGTGGGCCGTCACCACTCTCCGTGGAACGGAGACGTCGGGTCGGCAGAAACTGCCCGAAAAGATTCAGCCCGATCAGATACGTATCTTCACTGACAGTACTTTGTTAATCCGATGGTGTGGCGCAATTGAATTTGGGCGGAATGCAGGATACGTTCACCGCGGTCAGTGGAGGCTCCCCGCCCAAGCTGCTGACATGGAGCGTCGGCAT
The DNA here is from genome assembly GCF_012911925.1 of Pseudonocardia xinjiangensis. Classification (GTDB taxonomy): domain Bacteria; phylum Actinomycetota; class Actinomycetes; order Mycobacteriales; family Pseudonocardiaceae; genus Pseudonocardia; species Pseudonocardia xinjiangensis. The sequence goes on from NZ_JAAXKY010000006.1 coordinate 23,287, forward strand.
TGCATGTCGACCATCAATGAGGAGACGTCTGTGCTGAAGAAGGTTGGAATGGTGGCAGCTGCTGCCACCGCCGGGATGCTTGCCCTGAGCCCGCTGGCGTTCGCGCAGGGTTTCGGAGACGGCCCTGGTGACCGCGACCGCGACCGCAACGAGGTGACCGCGTTCGCGTTCGAGAACGACAGTATCGAGCGGAACCAGGTCAACCTCTGCGAGTTCGACCAGGATTCGACCATCCTGCCGTCCACGGTCGTCGGGGCGATCCTGCCGGGGGTCTCCCAGGACCAGAACAACAACTGCGTCAATGTCGGAGATGCCTCCGAGTACTCGCCCGAGGCCGAGGTGATCCCGGCGCCGGTCGTGCCGCCGGTGGTGCCGCCGGTCGTGCCGCCCGTGATCCCCTGATCCTGGGGTCGGACAGCACATAGCAAGAGCAAGAGGAGGGCCCGGGCCATAGGCCCGGGCCCTCCTCGTCTGCGCGACAGCGCACTCCGTCCGGCATTCGAAGGCCCCGAGCCCGGCGGCTCGGGGTCATCTTGTCGTTCGGCCGGTTCACGCCTTGCCGAGCCGATTGGTTACGTCCTTCGTTCGGGTGGGATCGCCGAGGAAGATACTCACGCTGTGTAGAACAACGGTGTTCGGGGGTGCGAGAACTCCCGGACAATTACGCACCATCAGATGCGTAACTTAACCGATAGTACTGTCTTAATCCGATGGTGTTACGGGATTTGAATTCGCCTGTAATGAGCGATAGATTCATCTCGGTCAGCGGAGGCTCCCCGCCAACGCTGCTGACTCGGAGCGTCGGCATTGCATGTCGACACATCAATGAGGAGACGTCTGTGCTGAAGAAGGTTGGAATCATGGCGGCCGCCGCCACCGCCGGCATGCTCGCGCTGAGCCCGCTGGCGTTCGCGCACGACTACGACCGCGGCGACCGTGACCGTGACCGTGACGACCGGGGTAGCCAGTCGACCCTGTTCGCATTCGAGGATGACAGCGTCGAGCGGAACCAGGTCAACCTCTGCTCCTTCGACCAGGACTCCACTGTGACGCCCGGTCTCGTCGGCGCGATCCTGCCGCTGATCTCGCAGGACCAGAACGGCAACTGTGTCAACCTCGGTGACGGTGCCGAGGCGGAGGACGACGACGACGCCCTGCCCACGCCGGCTCCCGTTCCGCCTGCCGCTGTGGCCCCCTGATATCTCTGTAGCAGGGTGATCCACGGGAGGGCCCGGACCACATGGTCCGGGCCCTCCCCCTTTGCGTTCCGGTCATGGCTCGAGCGTTCCCGAGCTGTCCTGGCCGCGGTTCCGCGGTGTGCATCTGCCTGATCGATGTGCCCCGCCGATGACGAAGACCCCGGGTTGCACCCGGGGTCTTCGTGTCCGATGCCGCGGCTTGCCCGGCTGACGTTCCTGGAGGCGCGCGGATCAGGCCGGTCGGCGTCGCACACAGGCTGAACAGGATCGGTCCGGGTGGGGTCCTGGCAAGCGCGTACAGGGCCGACGAGGCCCGGCTCCAGTGGGAGTTGGCGAAGCGTCCAGCCAGAGCGATTCGGGGACTATTGCCGGCCCGCCGGGTGTTGCGCAAAGGTCTCCGCCTGCTGGGGTCGGAGTGGCCCATGCAATCGAGGACGCGGGCGCACGAGAAAGGGCCCGGACCAATGGTCCGGGCCCTTTCTGGTATTCGTGCTGCTATGTGTTGCTGATCGCTCAGCCGCCCAGCAGCGGCAGCGGCGCGCCCGGTGCGAGCGGGGCGACAAGGGAGCTACCGTCACCGATGTTGACGCAGTTCAGCATCTGGATCTGGGTCGGCAGCGGCAGGATCGGGCCGGCCAGGCCACCCACGGCGGACGAGTCCTGGTCGAACTCACAGACGTTGACCTGGTTGCGCTGGACGCTGTTGTCCTCCACGGCCACCGAGGTGTCGCTGCTGCTCCTGCTGGTGCTGCGGTCGTGCGAGCGGTCGCCGTGGTCATCCTTGTCACCCGCGAACGCCAACGGACTCAGGGCGAGCATGCCGGCGGTGGCGACAGCAGCCACCATTCCAAGCTTCTTCAGCACAGACGTCTCCTCATTGATGTGTCGACATGCAATGCCGACGCTCCGAGTCAGCGGCCTTCGGCGGGGAGCCATCGCTGACTGAGGTGAATGTATCGGGTAATCCAAGCGCCACCAAATCGGGTAACACCATCGGATTAGTGCAGTACTTTTAGTTAAGTTACGCGTCCGATCGTGGCAATTGTGTGGAAGAAAATGCCTTCGCGGCACGCCGTGATCTACGCAGAGTTGACATGAAGTCACCCGATGGGAGGCGTACCTGATCGCGCCCAACGGCTTCGGGCGAAAGCGAACAGCCACCGCCCGGCTCGGGCGGTGGCTGCTGGCAGGACGGGAGGAGTGTCAGCCGTCGACGGTCCAGGTGTCGCGGCCGTTGAGCAGCGCCTGCAGGTCGGCCGTCCTGGTGCGGCGGGCCTCGTCCACCTGCGCGCGGGCGGCGTCGTCGTAGGTGGTGCGGTCGGCGTTGCGGAAGATGCCGGTGACGGTGTGGGTGAGGTTCTGGTCGGACAGCCGCGACAGCGCGAACGCCAGGTTGTGGTCGGTGGCGTCGTGGACGACCACACGGTCGGCGCCGACCTCGGCGACCTTCGCGACTCCCAGGCCGAACCCGTCCTGGACGACGGCGTAGCTGCCCAGTCCGTCCTCGGCCTCCGGGCCGAACCGGATCGGCTCGCCGTGACGCACCGGGATGAGCCGCTCGGTGGCCTCGTCGCCCTTGCGGAGCACGTCGAAGCTGCCGTCGTTGAAGATCGGGCAGTCCTGGAAGATCTCGACCAGCGCGGTGCCCCGGTGCGCGGCGGCCGCGCCGAGCACCTCGGTGAGGCCCTTGCGGTCGGAGTCGAGCGCCCGGCCGACGAACGTGGCCTCGGCGCCGAGGGCCAGCGAGATCGGGTTGAACGGGTGGTCGACCGACCCCATGGGGGTGGACTTGGTGACCTTGCCCTCTTCGCTGGTGGGCGAGTACTGGCCCTTCGTCAGGCCGTAGATCCGGTTGTTGAACAGCAGGATCTTGAGGTTGACGTTGCGGCGCAGCGCGTGGATCAGGTGGTTGCCGCCGATCGACAGCGCGTCGCCGTCGCCGGTCACGACCCACACCGACAGGTCGGGGCGGGTGACGGCGAGACCGGTCGCGATGGCGGGGGCGCGCCCGTGGATCGAGTGCATCCCGTAGGTGTTGAGGTAGTACGGGAACCGCGAGGAGCATCCGATCCCCGATACGAACACCGTGTTCTCACGCTTGATGCCCAGCGTGGGGAGGAACTGGCGGACCGCGGCCAGCACGGCGTAGTCACCGCAGCCGGGGCACCAGCGCACCTCCTGGTCGGAGGTGAAGTCCTTGGCCGTCTGCTTCTCGTCGGTGGTCGGAACTCCGTCGAGGCCGCCGAGCTGCGGGAGCCCGAGGTCGATCGCGGTCATGCGTGCACCCCATTGATGCGAATCGGCTCGATGCTGTGCGGGTTGAGGTAGTCGAGGAACAGGTCCTGCAGCTCTTCGGCCTTGAAGGGCAGGCCGGAGACCTTCGTGTAGCTCTTGACGTCCACCAGGTAGCGCGCCCGCAGCAGCACCGACAGCTGTCCGAGGTTCATCTCGGGCACCAGCACGGTGCGGTACCGGGAGAGCACCTCGCCCAGGTTGGCGGGCAGCGGGTTCAGGTTGCGCAGGTGGGCCTGGGCGACCTTCTTGCCCATGCCGCGGACCCGGCGGGCGCCTGCCCCGATCGGACCGTAGGTGGAGCCCCAGCCCAGCACCAGCAGCTCCGCGTCGCCGGTGGGGTCGTCCACCTCGAGGTCGGGCACCGAGATGCCGCTGATCTTCGCGGCGCGCAGCCGGACCATCCGGTCGTGGTTGTCCGGGTCGTAGGAGATCGAGCCGCGGCCGTCGGCCTTCTCCAGGCCACCGATGCGGTGTTCCAGCCCCGGTGTGCCCGGGATGGCCCACGGCCGGGCGAGCGTGTCGTCGTCGCGCAGGTAGGGCCAGAACTCGTCGGACCCGTTGGGCGCGTTCGGCTCGGTGGCGAACTGGGGGTCGATGGACTCGAGCGTGGTGGCGTCGGGCACCTTCCACGGTTCGGAGCCGTTGGCCAGCGAACCGTCGGACATCAGCAGCACCGGTGTGCGATAGGTGACGGCGATGCGCACCGCCTCCAGCGTGGCGTCGAAGCAGTCGGCCGGCGAGCGCGGCGCGACGATCGGCACCGGGGCCTCGCCGTTGCGTCCGAACATGGCCTGCAGCAGGTCGGCCTGCTCGGTCTTGGTGGGCAGACCGGTGGACGGGCCGCCGCGCTGCACGTCGACGACCAGCATCGGGAGCTCCAGGGCCACCGCCAGCCCGATGGTCTCGGACTTGAGTGCGAGCCCGGGACCCGACGTGGTGGTGACCCCCAGCGCGCCGCCGAACGCCGCGCCGAGCGCCGAACCGACGCCCGAGATCTCGTCCTCCGCCTGGAAGGTGGTGACGTTGAACGACTTGTGCTTGGACAGCTCGTGGAGGATGTCCGACGCCGGCGTGATCGGGTACGAGCCGAGGAACACGGACAGCCCGCTGAGCCGGCCGGCCGCGACGATCCCGTAGGCGAGCGCGGTGTTGCCGGTGATCTGCCGGTAGGTGCCCACGTCTAGCTTCGCCGGGGCCACCTCGTAGGTCACCGCGAACGACTCGGTGGTCTCGCCGTAGGCGTGGCCCGCCCGGAACGCGAGGATGTTGGCCTCGGCCAGATCGGGACGCCGGGCGAACTTCTCGCGCAGGAACCGCTCGGTGCCCTCGTGCGGACGGTGGTACATCCAGGACAGCAGGCCGAGCGCGAACATGTTCTTCGCGCGCTCCGCGTCCTTCTTCGACAGCCCGGTCTCCTCGAGGGCGCCGCGGGTGAGCGTGGCCATCGCGACGGGGAACACCGAGAAGCGCTCGAGGGAACCGTCCTCGAGGGGGTTGGTCTCGTAGCCGACCTTCGTGAGGTTCCGCTTGGTGAACTCGTCGGTGTTGACGATCAACACCCCACCGGCGGGCAGGTCGATGACGTTGGACTTCAACGCCGCGGGGTTCATCGCGACGAGGACGTCGGGCCGGTCGCCGGGGGTCAGGATGTCGTAGTTCGCGAAGTGCAGCTGGAACGACGAGACGCCCGGCAGCGTGCCGGCAGGGGCCCGGATCTCCGCCGGGAAGTTCGGCAGGGTCGACAGGTCGTTGCCGAATGCGGCGGTCTCCGAGGTGAATCGGTCGCCGGTGAGCTGCATGCCGTCGCCGGAGTCACCTGCGAAGCGGATGACGACGCGGTCGCGCTGAATCACCGGCCTGCCGCCGCCGGAGTGTGTTGAGGACTGGTCGACGGCGGTGTCAGAAGTCATTCGAGGTCGGTCCTCGGGTCGAGGGGGCTTGCTCGGGGTGCCTTGCGAGGTTAACTCCCGGTACGTATGGGTGTCCTTGCACCCCGTTCGACGTCACACCTCACGGTTCGCGGGCGTGTATGTCCTTGTTACCCGTTTTGATCGCGGCTGGACCTGCTGATCTTCGTCTGCAGGGCGGCGAGCCGCTGCTGGAACTCGTCGGAGTGCACCGAGGCGGCCTGGGCGCGCACCTCCACCTCGACGGCCTCTGCCTGCGTCGCCATGCCCGCGGTCAGGCGCAGCGTGGCCTTCGTGGTGCGCACCAGGTCGGCGGGCGCCGCCGCGGCCCGGCCCGCCAGCTCGACGGCAGCCGCCACCACGTCGTCCACCGCCCGGTGCACGAGCCCGATCCGGGCGGCCTCCTCGGCGTCGAATACATCACCGAACAGGGTGAGCGCCGCCGCTCCCTGCGGGCCGAGCACGCGCTGCACCATCCAGGTGTAGCCGCCGCCGGGGTGCAGCCCCAGCGGCAGGAACCGCGCGTCGAACTTCGCGCGGGGGCCGGCGAGGCGCAGGTCGCAGGCCAGCGCGAGGTTCAGCCCCGCACCGACGGCCGCGCCGTTCACGGCGGCGAGGGTCGGCAGCGGGCACTCGGCGACGGCGAGGAACCCGGCGTAGACGGTATGCAGCGTCGCCGGGTCGGCCTTGGCGAGCTCGCCCAGGTCGCCGCCGGCACAGAACGCCGGGTCCTCGCCTGTGATCACGATCGCGCCGACACCGTCGTCCGCGGTGGCGGACCGCACCGCGTCGGCGAGCTTCTCGGACAGCTCGATGTTCATCGCGTTGCGCCGTTCCGGGTTCGACAGGGTGAGGACGGCGACCCGGTTGGTGATCTCGCTGTGGACTGCGGTGGCCATGGGCGCATCTTGCTCCGGGGACGGCCCGAGCGCGCCGTCACGCCCGTCACGTCGGGCTCGGCCACGCCTCCGGAACACGACCCGGTCGTTGTTCGTTCACGGATCGGGACAGGAAGGACCCGAAGTGCACAGGTCGATGAACGGGTTGAAGACAGCGCTGCTGCTGGGCGGTCTGAGCGCGCTGGTGCTGCTCGTCGGGTCGCTGTTCGGCCGCGGCGGGCTGCTCATCGCGTTCGTGGTCGCACTGGCGATGAACGGCTATGCGTTCTTCAACTCCGACAAGCTCGCGCTGCGCGCCATGCACGCGCGGCCCATCACCGAGGCGGAGCACCCGGCCATGTACCGGATCGTGCGCGAGCTCTCGCGCACCGCCCGCCAGCCGATGCCCCGCCTCTACATCTCGCCCACCGCGGCCCCCAACGCGTTCGCCACCGGTCGTAGCCCGCGGCACGCCGCCGTGTGCGCCACCACCGGACTGCTGGCCCTGCTCGACGAGCGGGAGCTGCGCGCGGTGCTGGGCCACGAGCTGAGCCACGTCTACAACCGCGACATCCTCATCTCCTCGGTGGCCGGGGCGCTCGCGTCGATGGTGAGCCTGCTGGCCAACATCGCCATGTTCGCCGGCCTGTTCGGCGGTGGCGACGAGGAGCGGCCCAACCCGCTGGCGCTGCTGCTGATCGCGCTGCTCGGGCCCGTCGCGGCCGGGCTCGTCCAGATGGCCGTGAGCCGTTCGCGGGAGTTCCAGGCCGACGCGAGCGGCGCCGCTCTCACTGGCGACCCGCTGGCGCTGGCCTCCGCCCTGCGCAAGCTCGAGCGTGGCACCCAGCTTGCGCCGCTGCCCCCTGAGCCACAGCTGATGTCCCAGTCCCACCTCATGATCGCCAGCCCGTTCCGGACGGGCGAGCAGATGACCAGGCTGTTCTCCACCCACCCGCCTCTGCAGGAGCGGATCCGCAGGCTGGAGCAGATGCGCCTCGGGCGCCCCTGAGCGCTCGCTCAGCGGTGCTCGGGGCTTCCGGCGGGCACCGGGAAGAGACGCGTCAGCCACTCCTGCCAGTCGGCGGTGAGCGCTGGGGCGTCCACCGGCTCTCCGTAGAAGTAGTGGTAGGCGCTCACCCCGCACCCGTCGGCTCCCTCGGCCCCGATGCGGTGCAGGCCGCCAGCAGAGCGCACGCCGAGGAACTCCTCGTTCGCGACGTCCACCACGCCGGCGATCGGGGCCGGCCCGTCAGGGGCGAGGGTGACCTCGGTGCCGACGGCGGGATGGCCGCCCAGTCCGAGCGCGCGATGCAGCACCGGCCACACCTCGGACGCCGACCCGGCCGTGTAGCCCATCGTCACGACGTTCTGCACCCGCTGCCCCGCGAAGTGCTCGAGGTAGCTGCGCAGGTTGGTGAAGAACAGGCGCCACCCGGCGTCGAAGCTGTCGTACTCGCCGTCCCAGTCCGTGCCGTCGAGGAACCCGCTCTGCACGAACCGCAGGACCGTGCCACCGCCGTCGCGGCCCTCCACGATGAACTCGTAGGCGTAGTCGGGGCGCCCGTCCTCGGGGTGGTCGAAGGAGCCGTAGGCGAACCGCCCGCGTCCCTCGCCGGACACCGGCTCCCACGCCGTCACGCGGCCGGAGGCCTCGTACCCGCTGCCGTAGTCCTGTTCGACCGCGCCACCCTCGCGCGGCTCCACCCGCTGGGGGACGAACCAGGCGGAGATCCCGGGCCCGGTCGCGATCGCCTCCCACACCTCCTCCGGGTCCGCCTCCAGCTCGAGGTCGAGCTCCAGCCGCCGTTCCGTCATGGCTTCTCCCTGGGCGTCCTCGGGTGCACCGCGACGACCACCCGGTACGGGCGGCCTCCCGGAGCGCTGTCGTCGTGGTACTTGGACACGAGCGCGGTGACCGCGGACGCGAGCTCGTCGGCGAAGGCGGCCCGGTCACCCGCGGACCCGAACCGGACCTCGCCGTCGATCGCAAACGTGGCCAGCCGCTTGCCCGCCTTCGTGGCCCCGGTGAGCAGGTCACCGACCTCCCGCACGGTCCGGGCGGCGACGGCGATCAGCCAGCGTGCCGAGAGACGATCGGGGGTGCGTCCGGGGTCGGGGGCGACGGCCCCGAGGGCGGCGGGCGAGATCACGTAGCTGGCCGCGGTGGCCTGCATGACCCGCTCGGTCATGTTGCCCTTGCGTCGTTCCTCCACGAGCTCGACGAGCCCGTGCTGCTCCAGCGCGCGAAGGTGATAGTTGATCTTCTGTCGGGGCAGGCCGACCTTCGCCGCGAGACTGCTGGCCGACCCGGGCTCGACCAGCTCGGCCAACAGCCGGGCGCGGACGGGGTCGAGCGAGATCCCCGCCGCCGCAGGGTCGTCGATGACCGCGATCTCCAGCACGGGCGAACGGTCTCACCGACAAGAAATCTTGTCAAGGGACGGAAGGGGCCGCCCCGGAGTTCAGGAAAGCCACTTTCCTGTCCTCAGAGGGCGGGAAAGTGGCTTTCCTGAACCGGCGGGGACGCTCCCGCGAGCGCGTTCACGGCGTCCGTCCCATCATCGCGAGCAGCTCAGCCTGCGCCCCGGCTCCGGCCGCGACCTCGACCCGCGCGCCGATCACCCCGATCTCCCGGTACGTCGACTCCATCGAGCCGAACCAGGCCCGCACGGCCGCGACGGCCTCGGCGTCCATCGTCTCGTCGGCCCCCAGCGCCCGAGCCAGGTCGACGGCGTGGACGAGGTGGTCGGCGGCGAGCTGCATGGCGTACTCGCGGCCGGGGTGGTCGCCGAAGGACAGGTGCACGACGCGGTCCATCGCCCCCTCGGCGAAGACGGCGGACAGCGCCCGCGCGGCCGCGTCGTCGAATGCGCTCACCGGGTCGCCGCCGAGCAGGTCGCCCTCGAACCGGGAGCCGACCTCCCCGATCGTCGCTCCGGCGAAGAGCGGGGGCGCCCACAGCTCCTCCTCGACGAGATGGCGGACCAGATCGCGCACCGTCCAGCCGGGAAGGGGTGTCGGTGCGTCCCAGCGACCGTCGACGGCGTGCACCTGCGCGCCGAACTCCGCGCTGCACCGGGCGTAGATCTGGCGGACGTCCACCCGGGTGAGCATGCCCCCTCAGCAGGCCCTTCCAGAACCCCCGGCCGGGCCGCGGCTCTCGGAGTTGTCGGGGGTGGCGGGCATGCTGGACCTGTGCCGGAGCCTGCTGCGCCCACCACGAGTGAGTCCGGCCTGCTCGGGGTGCGCGATGTCGGCTTCTCCCTGGAGCGATTTCCGCCCGCACCCGATCTGGCCGGGCTCGTCGAGCGCCACTGGCTGGTGTCCTGGGATCTGCCGCCGGGGCAAGATGCGTCGGTCACGCTGCTGCCGCACCCGTGCGTCAACCTCGTGCTCGACGGGGGGCGGCTGGCGGTCTCGGGGGTGGGCCGCGACCGGTTCACCTACGGCTACCGCGAGTCGGGCCGGGTGTTCGGCGTGAAGTTCCGGCCGGGAGCCTTCCTGCCGTTCCTGCGTGCGCCCGTCTCCCACATCACCGACGCGGTGCTGCCGGCCGAGCAGCTGTGGGGCCCCGCCGCAGACCGGCTGGCCACGCGGATGACGGCGGCGCCCGGCGTCGACGACCTCGTCCGGCTGGTCGAGGCCTTCCTTCGGGAGCGCAGGCCCCCGCACGACCCGCAGGTGGAGCTGGTCGGCCGGATCGTCGTGGCTCTGCTGCACGACCGCACGATCAGCCGCGTCGACGACGTCACCCAGCGGTTCGGCATCAGCCCGCGCACGCTGCAGCGGCTGTTCCAACGCTACGTCGGGGTCAGCCCGAAGTGGGTGCTGCGCCGCTACCGGCTGCACGAGGCCGCGGCGGCGCTCGCCAGGGAGCAGCACCGGCCGTGGGCGGAGGTCGCCGCCGAGCTGGGCTACTTCGACCAGTCCCACTTCATCCGCGACTTCACCACGGCGGTCGGTCTGACGCCGGCGGCCTACGCCCAGGCCTGCCTGCAGTCGCGGGCCCCGGTCAGCGCCTGACCCCACCGCGCACACCTGATGGCCATCGCACACACGTCCTGCGGTGTGCACGGTGGCCACTGGATGTGCACCGCGCAGTGATCGGATGCGGGATGCTGGCGCCGTGACCGGTCTCCGCGTGCGCCGGGGCGGCGGCAGCGCCCCCGTCGTGTTGTTGCTGCACGGGCTCGGCGCCACCTCGGAGGTGTGGGACGGGGTCGTGGACGCTCTCGGCGACCGTGCCTGGGTGGCGCCCGACCTGCCCGGGCACGGCGGGTCGGATCCGCTGCCGCACTACACGTTCCCCGCGGTGGCCGCAGCGGTGGCCGACCTGGTCGACCCCGCAGGCACGGTGGCCGTCGGGCACTCGTTCGGCGGGGTCGTCGCGCTCCACCTCGCGAGCCGCCCCGGCGTCCGTGCGGTGGTCGGACTCGGGATCAAGGTCGCCTGGACCGACGACGAGCTCGCCCGCGCCGCGAAGGTCGCCGCCCGGGAGCCCGTGCGCTTCGACACCCGCGCCGAGGCCGTAGCCCGCCACCTGCGCGTCGCCGGACTCGACGGCCTGGTCGGGCCGGACCAGCCGGCGGCGGCCGCGGGCGTCGTCGAGGAGGGCGGCCGCTGGCGCCCCACCCTCGACCCCCGCGCCTTCGGCGTCGGCGAACCGGGTGTCGCTGCCCTGCTCGCCGCGGCCCCCGTCCCGGTGGTGCTGGCCCGGGGGGAGCACGACCCGATGGTCAGCTCCGCCGACCTGCTGGCGCTCGCCCCGAACTCCGTCGACCTGCCCGGGCTCGGCCACAACGCCCACGTGGAGTCCCCGGCTGCGGTCGCGGCGCTGATCCCGGCCTAGCCGCCGTGTTACGGTCCGAAACAGCATGTGGTTGCGCCTAGGGTTCCGCTGACCGTCCGCCTCCCATCCGACAATCAGGGCGGCCCAGGCCTGGACCGAGCGGCGCCACGGCGAGGCTGTCCGCCTGGACGTCTGGTCGACACCTGACGGGATAAAAGCCCCGAGGGCTCCGTGTTCGACCTGCCCACTTTCTTGTGGGATCGACTCCAGGAGCCACCGTGGTGACTGCCCCTCTGACCGCTGACCTCGCCTCGTCGACCGACCCGTCCGCCGGAGTCGGTGGCGCGTTCGTCGCGATCACCTTGTTCGCCGCGCTGCTCCACGCGACGTGGAACGCGATGGCTCACGCAGTGCCGGACCGGCTGGTCGGCTTCGGCCTCATCGGGGTCGCCTACACGCTTGTCGGCGGGGCCGTCGCCGTCGGGCTCGGCCTGCCACCTGCGTCGGTGTGGCCGCTCATCCTGGCCTCGGCGGCCTTGCACGTCGCCTACAACCTGCTGCTGCTCACCAGCTTCCAGCTCGGCGAGTTCAGCCAGGTCTACCCGGTGGCGCGCGGAACGGCCCCGTGGCTCGTCGTGGTGATCGAGGTCGCGGTGCTCGGCCGGACCCTGCCGCTCTGGCAGCTGGTCGGTGTCCTCGTCATGTCGGCCGGGCTCATCAGTCTGGCGCTCGAGGGCGGTCGCTTCTCCCGGGCGCAGCTTCCCGCGTTGGGCGCGGCGGTGGCGACGGGGGCATGCATCGCGGCCTACACCGTCGTCGACGCCCAGGCGGTGGCGACGGCGGCCGTGCCGGTCTACGCAGCCTGGATGTTCCTGCTCCAGGGCCCGGTGGTGCCCGTCATCGCGCTCATGGCCCGGGGCCGCGGCCTACTGACCGGGACCAGCCGCTCGACGATGACGCGCGGCCTCGCCGGCGGGCTCGTCTCCCTCCTCGCCTACGGGCTCGTGCTCTACGCCCAGACCAGCGGCGCGACCGCCGCCGTCGCCGCACTCCGGGAGAGCAGCATCGTCTTCGGAGCGATCATCGGGACCGTGGTGCTGAAGGAGCGCTTCGGGCTCTCACGCATCGCGGCGGCGATCATCGTCACCGTGGGCATCGTATTGATCACTCTCTGAAGGTGACGTGACGTCGGTGCGGCTCGCCAGGGGCAGCCACACCGACGGTCACGCTCATCGTCGCCCTACCGGTAGTTGGTGAACTGCAGGGCGATCCCGAAGTCCTTGCCCTTGAGCAGCGCGATGACGGCCTGCAGGTCGTCCTTCTTCTTGCCTGACACGCGCAGCTGGTCGCCCTGGATCTGGGCCTGCACGCCCTTCAGCTTCTCGTCCCGGATGGCCTTGCTGATCTCCTTGGCCTTGTCCGACTCGATGCCCTGCAGGATCTTGCCGTTGACCTTGTAGATCTTCCCGGACACCGCGGGCTCGCCGGCCTCGAACGCCTTCAGCGAGATGTTCCGCTTGATCAGCTTCTCCTTGAAGACCTCGACGGCCGCCATGGCCCGCTCCTCGGTCTCCGACTCGATCGTCAGAGCCCCCTCACCGGCCCAGGCGATCGAGGTCCCCGTCCCGCGGAAGTCGAAGCGCTGCGAGAGCTCCTTCGCCGCCTGGTTGAGGGCGTTGTCGACCTCCTGCCGGTCGACCTTGCTCACCACGTCGAACGACGGGTCAGCCATCACGTGCCTCCTTGGTGACCGGGCCGCTGCTGGACCCGGTTCATCGCTGTCGTATCCTCATACCCGCGCCACGGCGCACTGGCAGGTTGCCCGAGTGGCCAAAGGGAGCGGACTGTAAATCCGTCGGCTTAGCCTACGAAGGTTCGAATCCTTCACCTGCCACACCCAGGCGGAACGGCCCCTGAACTGCGGAAACGCAGGACAGGGGCCGTTCTGCTGTGGGCCGGCTGTGTCCGGCTGCATCCCACCAGTTACGGGTATCCACGGACGCATCACGGACGCGATCATGAACCGCCGTCCCGGAGAGCCTGCTCGACCCGTCGGCGGAGCGCGTCGTCCTGGCCAGCGATGCACTTGGCGTAGACCCGAAGCAAGACGTCGACGCTGTGGCCGGCCCAGGCAGCTATCTGAGGAGCGGGCACACCTCCGTTAAGCCACGTCGACACGGCCGCGTGCCGGAGGTCGTAGGGGCGGCGAGCGAGCGGTGAGGCGGCTTCCTCCGGAATGAAGGCCGTGGTTCGGGCGGAGGCCCACAGCCGGCCGTAGAGGCTTTCCGAGAGCGGGCCGCCTCGCACACCGCGGAACAGCCGGCCGTCGGGGGCTGTGCCGTGCTCCTCGAGGTGTTCGCGTAGGAGCGCGGTCAGCTCCGGCGGAGACGGCACGATCCGCACTTCCTCTGTGCCGCGGTGCTTGAGCTGGCGGGGCTCACGACGAGTGCCCGACTGGCTCCATGAGCGGCCGGCGGACGGCGCGGAGGTGGTCAGGTACAGCTCGCCCCAGCCCTTCGCCGGCAGCGACAGCGCTTCCTTCCTCAAGTCGACTGCTTCACCGGGTCGTAGCGCGGCGTAGTACATGACTGCGAAGAACGCGACCAGGCGGTCACCGGAGGGCAGTCGCCGGACAGCTGCGAGGAGCGCACGCGCCTGGCCGTGGTTGATGACGACGCGCGGGTTGACGGCCTCCGTGACCTTCGGTGCCCGCCATTTGATCGCCGCAATCGGGTTGGCTGTGAGGTGCCCGAGCTCCACGGCGTACTCGACCGCGTTGTAGAAGATCGCCCGCTTGCGGCTCACCGTGGCCGCGGCCGCCGGCTTTCCATCCATCCGCAGCGCGAGGGCGTCGAGGGCGGGTCTCAGCACCGCCAGGTCGGCGAGATCAGCGACGGGTCGTGTGTGCGCCGCGATCCATCGTTGTGCGCGGATCAGTTCCCCCGGAGGCGGACCCGCCGCACGACGTCGAGCGTTGAACGACCATCCATAGAGCACGGCCCGCATGGTCGTATCCGCCGGCCTGCTCTTGGTCGAGGAGAGCAACGCCGGTGTCACCGTGGCAAGTGACTCGGCGATGCCTTGGCGGCTCTTGCCGGCCGCGTGCGGCCACTTCATGTCGACATAGGTGCACGCGTGCTCGTACCAGCTTGTCAGCGCCAGATCTTCCGGTTGCCAGGAGACTGGCCGGCCGGTAGCCACATCGAACGGTTCGCCCTGCCTGGCCAGACTCAGCAGATCAGCGCGGAAGCTCTCGGCGAGCGCGCGCGTGGTGAAGCTGTCGTGCCACTCCTTCCGCCCGACGACCCACCGAACCCGGTATGTCGTGCCGCTCCGCCAGGCGCGCTTCGTCACTCCCCACACCCGCACGTCGTAGGTAGCGCCGTCACGGCCGCTCATGCCACGTCTCCGAGCGCAGCAAGCCAGGCGTCGAAATCGGCTCGGCGGATGCGGATTGCCCCGTTCGGGAGCCGGATGCAGCGCGGGCCCTTCCGGACCTGCCGCCACTGGTAGAAGGTCGATCGGGCTATCTGCAGCTCCGCACACACCTGATCCACCGTCAGATGCTCCGTCGCTCCCCGCACCCCGGTTGCCGATCGCTTCACGCTGCCGCCCCCTCCGGTAGCTGACTACTAGCGACGAGCTGCGCGGCCTCATAGTCGGCTTTCCAGCGTTGGCGTTCGGAGATCGCCGACAGCAGAAGCGCAGGTCGAGTGGGGACGTCGGGATCACCGGGCTTGGTGCGTTCCCACTCGAACGGTCCGTCGTCGACGGCGTAGCCGGGGCGGACGCCGGCCTTGTCGAGGAGTTGCCGAACGAACTGGGCGCGTTCGGTGGCGTGGTCGGCGAGGGTCTTGCCCGACCATTTGCGGGAGACGAGAACGCGGCGTCCGGCGATGCCGAGGTGTTCGGCTTTGTGTGCCTTGCCCTTGCACTGTCCCGGCGTGGTGGAGAGGCGGGCGCCCTTGGGTTGGATGCCGTAGAGCAGCCACACCGGGCAGCGGGGCGAGCAGGGTGTGATGCGGAGTTCGGCGACGAGTCGGCGGTGGTGTGCGCGCATCCGTTCGGTGGCGTTGTCGTCGATGCCGGCGGCGCGGGCGACGTCTTTGGTCAGGTATTTGGTGAGGTAGCCGATGTGGCGGCCGGCTTCTTCGGTGCCGCCGAGGATGCCTTTCACGTGTACCTGCGTCCCGAACTGCACGACGTGGGCGGGGCGGGTCAGGTCTTCGCAGGCTTCGTCGAAGGTGGGCAGGGGTTCGCGGGTGTCGGGGTCGACGAAGCCCTTGGCGCGGTCGTCCCAGCGCGGCAGGTGGTTCCCTGAGTAGATCTGCACGTCGTGCGCCGGCCACCAGACTTGGTGGTAGGTGGCGGCGGCGATGGCGCGGAGTTCAGCCCGGGGGATGGTGCCGCGGATGGCGGCGTGGAAGTGCGGGGCGCCGCGGCGTTGGGGTTCGACGGTGCCGAAGTACTGCACGTCCCAGCCGACGCAGCGGCGCGTGTTCTGCCAGAACCGGTTGACGATCTTCGGGAAGTGGATCGCGTCCCGGGCGGCGCGCCGGTAGTCGTAGCTGTCGGGGTCGAGCGCAGCCCCGTTGTTGTCGACGCGGCCGTAGGAGTCGAGGGTGAGGGTGAGGAAGGTGGAGGGCCGGTAGCGGCCTCCGAACACCCGGCCCACTGTCCTGTTCTCCACCGGACGGCGCGGCAGGTTGGGTGCGTCCTGACGTCGGCGGGTTGAGCGTTTGCGCGCGGGCTTGTCCGGCGGGTCGAGTGGTTCGAGCCGGCCGGTGACTCCCGCAGCGCGGAGGGCGTCGTCCAGTTCAGCGACGGTCTCTCGGATCTCCTCACATTCCTCGTCGTCCCCGTCGGCGCGGGCGGCCTGGTAGGCGGCGTGCAGGTCTGCCCGCGCGGCGAGCAGCTGCTTCTGCTCCGCGGTGGGGTCCGGCCGGGCGGGGACGGGTTCTTCCTCGAGGTGCCAACCCTGGCGGCACTGGGCCATGCGCAGTCGCCGGTTCTTCTCCGCGCAGGGCCGACACAGATCCTCCCGACGTGCCCCACACGGCACCGGCACGACATCCACGCGACCCGTGGTGAGATCGATCCGGCGCATTGCGAGTGGGCGCACGCACACGCCGTGGTCCTCGGCGAGCTGGCGGGCGACGTCCCCGGTCAGGGCGAGCAGGGCCTTCTGCGCGCGGGTGAGCTGGTCGTGATCGACCACAGCCGGTGTTGCGTCGGTGGGTGTGCTCATGCAACACCGCCAGCGGCGGCCGGGACGCGGGCGGGCAGGGTCAGCAGCTCGCCCGTCCCGGTCGAAGTCGGCTCGGCGACGAACGTTTCGAGGGCTTTGATCGTCTCGTCCGGCACCCAGCCCGCACGGACGCGGAGAGGTTCGCGGATGCCTTCGCCGAACAGGAAGCCCACGCCGGCCTCGGATTCGCCGATGCGGTTGGCCCAGGCGCCGCGGTCATAGGCGTGTTCGCCGAGCACCATCGCCACGTGGCTCTTGGAGGCGACGCGCAGGCAGATGCGGCGCGGGAACAGCTCGCGGACGGGGACGGTGTCTTTGGTGGGTTCCTGCACGTAGCCGCGCACGGTGTAGCCGAGCGCCCGACCCTGCGTCGTTAGGAGGGCGACGCGTTCGGTGATGGCTTCGCGGGTTTTGCGGTCGCCGACGTAGCGGATCAGGGCGCCGATCTCGTCGAACTCCAGCAGCTCCAACGGGTGCTCCCGCGAGATCGGCACGGTGCGGACGCGTCCGGCGTGTTCGGCCTTGCGGGCTTCCATGCCCTCGACCAGGTCGTCGAGCAAGGCGAGTGCGTCCTTGGAGGTGACGGCGTAGCGGTGGAAGATCCGCCGGCCGTAGGCCAACTCCATCCCCTTCGGGTCGATCCCCGACACCCGCACCAGCCCGTCGCGGATGGCCGGGGCGATGGAGACGATCGGCGACCAGGAGACCGAGTTCTTTCCGGCAGCTCATGGACAGCGACGCGAGGCTCGGAATGGTCCGCGACGACGGGCGCTGGTGGATCGTCGACAAGACCACGGGGGAGCGGTTTGGATCACCGCTTGGCGAGCAACCCCGCAGATATGGAGACATCGGCTACCTTTCCCGCCGCCGAGACGGAGACCGCGTGATCATCCACGTTGCCGGCATCCACAGCCCCGGCTCGCGCGGGGTCGTGCACTACCTCGCCCACCACCTCCCCGAGCTGTACCAGCAGACCCGTGACGGGTCGTTCAGTCTCGCCATTCGCTGCCACCTCGACGGCCTCACCGTCACCGGCAGCGAAATCCTCACCGGTCCCCACCTCTGGTAACCCGTGAAGGTCCACACTGCCCAACTCGCCGGCGACGGAACCAACGCCGACCGCGTATTTGTCACCGATAACGCCGTTATTATGCTCGATGGCGCGAGCGCATTCGAACCGGTCGACGTCGAGCCCGGCACATACGCCGAAACCCTAGGCCGTAATCTCGCTGACGAACTCTTTAAGGCGCCGGGAGTGCCAATCGCCGAGGCTGTGGCGGACGCGATCGGTCGCACTACCGCGAAACTTAACCTGCGCTCCGGCGCATCCCCATCCAGCACTGTCGCTGTCCTACGGGTCCGCCCCAGGGCTGCCGACCTGTATGTGCTCGGTGACAGCGCGATCTACTACGGCACTGGCCGCCGAACGCAACGGCTGGTCGACAACCGACTCTCGACAGCCGCGACGAGAGAGCATGCGCACTACCTCGCGCAGCTCCGGGCTGGCCATGGCTACAACGACGCGCATCGCGGCGCCCTCGTCCGGCTCCAGCGCGCACAACGGCAAGCCCGTAATGTCGAGGGCGGTTATTGGATCGCCGAAGCCGACCCAGCAGCAGCCAACCGGGCGCTCACCGCGACCCTGCACCGAGATTCGATTAATTGAGCGGTACTCGCAACCGACGGGGCCGCCGACTTCATTGACCACGACGGCCGCGACTGGCGCAGCATTGCGCAGTTTGGCACGAACCAGCTTGAGGCGCTCCTGTATTCTATTCACGATTGGGAGCGCAAGTCCGACCCTGACGGCCGGCGTCTGCCGCGGGCGAAGCGCCACGACGACAAGACCATAGGAGCTATCGCCTCGCTTTGGGAGTGATGCTTCGGCCTCACGATACGTCTCTAAACGCATGTTCGAATTTCCTATCCCGGGCCGGCCGCGCGAGGCTATGCCTGTCCAGCACCAAGCGCTCGTGTGGGGCGTGTGGCATCTGGTCGTTCTCGCGCGCGGCTGAGTGGGGTTCTGACTCCGCCCTGGCCGTCGCGAGCGCCTCGGTGAACCCCGGAGCGGAGGGCGTTGGGGTCTCCGGTAGATTCACAACATGGACCGGCCGTGGATGATTGAGCGGCTCAACGCCTTTATTGATCTCGCCGAAGAGAGCTTGACCCTGGCGAACCCCTATAAGGCTGAGCGCAAGGCGCTTCAACGGAAGCTACAAGAGTCTGATCCCGTCATCCGCGAGATTTTAAATGCTGTACGCCCCGGCCTCGGGGACTACAGGAAGACGGCTACTTCCGGCTGGTCTGGCGCAAGAACAGCCGCGCAAACGGCGGTCGGGATCCTAAAAGAATTGGACGATCTGAGGAACCGTCTTGCGCCTGACTCGCCGACGCTTCCGGCAGATACGTTCCATCCCTGGGTCTGGGATGCGGCCCGTACGTTCTGGGAGTCCCGGCATTACGCCCAAGCTGTTGAGCAAGCATGGAAATCTATCAACGCTCATCTGCAAAACAAGGTAGGACGACGTGACGTGTCGGATGACGCGCTCGTAAATGCGGCCTTGCCGATGACTGAGCCGAAGGCTGGTAACGCTCGGCTGCACCTGCCGGGCGATAGATCCTCTCCGACGTGGGTCAGCCGTCAACGGGGCCTGCACATGATGGGGCAGGCTTGTGCCGCAGGAATTCGGAACGTTGTAGCACATGAGCTGGACTTGGATCTGCCGTCGCAAGTTGCGCTGGAATACTTGGCAGCGCTGAGCGTCCTGGCACGATGGATCGACGAAACTGAACTGGTTACCGCCGGGGTCGGGATGCCCGACAACTCGGTTGCGTAGTTTCCGCCCCGTCGGGCGAGCGGATCACCGGGGCGCCGTGCCATCGCGTCGACATCCCGTAGTGGTACCACATGGCCGCCCGCGGGAGCGTGGCAACGTCGAGTCCCGCTGCATCGAGGGCTGTTGACCTCGGCAGTGGGGTTGGGTCGTGCCAGCTCCCGGGTGGCGCTCGCCGGCACTGGCCAGCGATCAGCTGCGTGTGCCCAGATCTGCGACCGCCAACCCATCGCCTATTCCTTTCAGTAGTTCGGTGCAAGCGCCCAGCAGAGTGAAGTTGCCGCGGTGCGCGTTGATATGTCGCAGACTACTCCATTTAGGTGATCTATCCTGACTGATCCATTTAGGTGCTCGCTCTGGCGTGCGTCTCCGGCTTTGATAGCTAGAGCTAAGCAGCCGTACTCGCCGATCGGCAGTTGACACGGGGGAGCGTCAGGTGGCGACGCAGTGGGAGCGCGAACAGCGTAAGCTGCAAGAAGAAGCTGAATTCGCAAAGCGAGAAGAAGCCGTTCATGAACGCAATGCGAAGATAGATTCGCATCTTACGCGGCTTGAGTCTACGCTCGCAGTTGGAGTGCGAGAAGCAGTGAGCCTAGATTACAATAAGCGAGTTCTGCCGGTGCCCGACACAGCATCCGTCCCTGGGCCCAGAAAAGAGCGCGAACCGGTACTGGAGGACTATCTTCCTCGTACGCCGAGCGTGCTAACAAGGGCAGTTCCCGGGTGGGAGAATCGCCACAAATTGAAGTGCGAAAAGGGTCGCGCTGAATACGACGCTGCGCATAAGGTTTGGGCAAACTGGACACAGAAAGAGAATTCGAAGTATGTCGAGCGTCTCGCCGACGCGGAAGCGCGTTTTGCGGCGGCGCGCGCGGAAAATGAATTGATCCGCAAGTATCAGGCTGAAGCCTCGAACGGGACTCAAAGGAGTGTGGAGGACTATGCAAAATGGGCCTTGGGTGCAAGTCGTTACGGCTTCGATGTCGAATTCTCGCTGAGGTACCTTCCGAGCAGGAAGGAACTCCTGCTCGAGGTGCAGTTCCCCAGCGTGGAGGCCGTAATTCCCGACACGTTGAAATGGGTGCATGTCAAGGTTCGCAAGTCGGTGGAGTCGAAGGGTAGGACAAAGGAGGACCGCAATAGGCGATACAAGCAGCTAATCGCTCAGATCACCCTCCGGTCGTTGTATGAATGCTTCCATGTCGACAAGTTTGGACACATCGACCGCATCTCTTTTAAAGGTATTGTAGAGGGCGTTAGTCCGATCACGGGACGCCTTGTTAGGGCACCTGTAATCTCTCTAAGAGTAGATAGAGTTTCGTTTCTTGACCGCGACTTCGCGCGGGTGGATGCAGTCAAGCTACTGCAGAGCCTTCGGGCAAATGTCTCGAATGAGCCAACTGAATTGAAGCCAATTCCCCTCGTTGTCGAGTTCGACGTGAGCGATCCACGTTTGATTGAAGAGGAGGATGTTCTGTCGAGGCTTGATGATCGCGATAATCTGATAGATCTCACTCCTCCGCAGTTCGAGGCTGTGATAACTAACCTGTTCAACCGAATGGGCTACGAAGCCTATCCCACTATTCGGTCGAAGGATGGGGGTGTGGACTGTATTGCCTACTTTCGTGACCCCGTTGGTGTGATTAAATGTGTCGTGCAAGCCAAAAAATGGACCATGCCCGTAGGCGTTGACGCAGTACGAGACCTGGCAGGTGCCATGGATCATGAAAGGGCCAGTAAGGGGATCTTGATAACGACTTCGCGAGTTGCTCCTGCGGGCAAGAAGTTCGTTGAAGGTAAGCCGATGCAGCTTATAGAGGGCGATGAGTTGCTTGGCCTGATCGAGAAACACACCGATCTGAGAGTTACGATTGTGTTCCCGCCGAAGTAGCAGGTGTGGCCGCAACATGGGTCGACGGGTTAGCACTGCCACACGGGGGACCGGCTGGCGACGCCGCGGTTGTGACAGGCAGACATGTGGGCGACGCCGCCTGGGATGGAGCGCGCCCGCCGGCTGACGTAGTACAAAGACATCAGTAGTCGTCGTAGCCCGCGCGGGCCCTTGCCGAATCCCTCTCTTCAGGATCAAGCGCGCCGCCTCCGGCGGCGCGGGCCGGCCACGCCGGCCCGGCGTCCACCCCTCTACCTCCGGCCCGGGGCGGCCGCCGGCCCGCCTACCCGGCCCCACCCTGGAGCTAGCGCAGATCCCCAGATGACAGGTCAAGCACTCAGAACCAGTCCCGCCGCTGCCACCAATAGTGACGTGAGTCCACAGATGGATCCGGCACGGTCACGGCGACGAACGAGCGGTCCAGCCGGTCCACGGCCTTCCGCAGCGGCTCCGCGCGACGCGGTCCAAGAGCATGGATGGCCGCGTCCAGGGTCGTGCGCGCACTTACGCCCATGGCCTCGTCATAGGGGTCCTTATCCCAGCGTCGCGGCCCGCGGGGGATGCGGGTGTATGCCTGCCAGGCATACAGCGCACCCGCCACGCCATGGGAATCGATTTCCGGACGCTGCAACCGATCGAGAGCCCAAGACGTCGTGCGTGGCAGACCGCGAATCCGTGCGGGACGGATGTCGTGGCGCCCCTGCTGTCGGGGTGGATGCTTACGACCCACTGACCTTTCGTGATGTCGCCATACCCTGCATCGTGCCCCCCGAGGGACCGAGGATCAAGCGGGCTCCGCCCACACCCGGCACCGCTTCGGAGATCGGGGGAGTGCGGCAGGGTGGTGATCTCCTCACGGCGCGCCGAGACGGCAACCAGGCTGAGGGGTGGGCCGCAAGGCTGGACTGAGTACCTTGCACCCCACCCCTCAGCCTGGCAGGGACGAGCCCGCGCCGCGAGGAGATCACCACAAGGACCCGGCGTGCGAGGGGCAAGAACAACCCGCGCGGACTATGCACGGACGCAAACAGGTGGAGCAGCCTTCCACCGCAGGTCAGAGCCGATATGACAGCGCACTGTAAATCCGTCGGCTTAGCCTACGAAGGTTCGAATCCTTCACCTGCCACACCCAGGCCGAACGGCCCCTGAACTGCGGAAACGCAGGACAGGGGCCGTTTCGCTGTTGTCCGGCCGTGTCCGGTTGCGTCCCAGCTTCTCTGTCGACGGACCGTGCCCGGACCGATCGAGTGCGCCGCCTCCGGCGGCGCGGGGCCGACGGTTTTCGAGCTACGTCGCGCCACGTGAGGAGATGGCTGCGGACCCAGCCGGACGAAAGGTGGGGCCGGTCGAGCCGATCGAGAGCGCGGCTGGTGGACAGCGGAACGCCGTGAATCGGCGTGGGGTGTCGCTGACGACGGTTGCGAGCCCGTACTTGGGCCGGTCGCCTACGCGGCATGGACCTTTCGGATCAAAGCCATGGCCTCAGGCTGCCAGAGAGCGTGGGAAATCTCCCGCCCACAAACGCGCGCCCGTTATGCCCGTCGCAGTCCCCATGGGCTCTGCGAGGGCCGCAACCAGCGCGCCGAACGACAGTCGGCCACGGTCGCTCAAGAGACGGCACCGTCAGTGGTGGTGGCCGTTCCGGCCCAGGGACTCCACGGGGGTCGCGCCGGGGCGGGTCCACTGCGGCACCGGGCGGCTGGTCGGGCCCCAGGTGGCGTTCCCCTCCGCGTCCGAGCGCCACGACCAGCACGCCGGACGCCCCTCGGGCCGGTCCTCGGGCTTGTCCTCCCACGTCTCGCCGCGGCCGTAAGGCGTCATGTCGAGCAGGCTCATGGACCCGTTGACCGGCTCGTTGCCACGGCCCGTCGTGGAGTAGGTGAGGAACACACGGACCCCGTCGTGCAGGAAGCAGGTGATGAAACCCATGTTGCCGCCGACCGGCTCCTCCACACCGCGCACCGAGTACCAGGGCTGGGTGTAACCCATGAACTCGACGTAGGAGGCCACCTCGTCCCACGGGCCCGTGGTCAGGACGGCGAACGAGACGCCGCGGGCGTTGAGGTAGACGGCGTCCTTCAGGTGCCAGGCCGTGGTCGTGCACCCCTCGCACTGCCCCTGGTGCGGCGCTCCGTCGAACCACATGTGCTTGTAGACCACGAGTTCGTCGCGACCCTGGAACAGGTCCAGGAACGGGACCGGGCCGTCCGGTCCCACGACCTCGACCGTCCCGTCGAGCTCCACCATCGGCAGCCGGCGGCGGGCCGCGGCGAGGGCGTCGCCCTCGCGCGTGTGGGCCTTCTCGCGGACCAGGAGCTCGTCACGGGCGGCCTGCCAGGTGGCCAGGTCGACGACGGGCGGGGCGCCGGGCAGCGTGGTCGGGCTGCTCGGCGTGGTCGTCATGGCGTCCTCCGTGGTGTCTCGTGCCGCGCGTTACGACGCCAGAACAGACCCGCGGCCCGGCCGGAACTCATCGGCAGGCCGGCATTGCCGAACGCGACGCGCGCCCGTTGTGGTCCTCGCAGCACCTACGGGCCCTGCGAGGACCGGAACCAGCGCGCGGGTCGGGCGGCAGCCCTTCACAGGGGGTTGCGCCCGATGAAGGCGAGCATCCTCATCTGCGCGTCGGCGTCGTCGGGGACGTCGACCTTCGGCCCGTACTGCCCGCTGGAGCGCAGCACGTCGTCGAGGGGCTGCATCTGCTCCAGCAGGGCGGCGCAGCGCTGAGAGTCGAGGGTCTCGTCCTGGCCGGTGGCGCGGGCGAGGTCCCACGTGTGCATGAAGACGTCGTTGGTGAAGAACTGCGCGATCGCCATGGGCAGCGCCACCTCGCCGATGTGCCGGTCGACCAGCTTCTTGTCGGCCGAGGCGGGGTCGTCGAGGACGGCCTGGACGCCGTCGCTCATGGTGCGCCAGGCGGACACCGGGTCCTCGTCGACGCTGGGCCCCTGCGGCAGGGTCACGCCAGCGCCGCCGGCCAGGAAGCCGGGAAACCACTCGATGAGGTGCCCCACGACGTCGCGGGCGGTCCATTCGGGGACAGGGGACCGGCGGCTCCACGTGGCATCGTCGGGCACGGCCTCGACGAGCTGCGTGAAGCGGCCGGCGATCTCGCGGTACTCGTCGGCGGGGGTCTGGTTCGCGATCACTGGATCGTCTCCCTTGGGGCCGGAGGGTGCGACGGCGATACCCGTCGCGGTCGCTGAGATAGACCACGGCCCCGAGCTCAACTCATCGGCAGACCAGCGGGGCCGATCGCGACGCGCGCCCGTTGTGGGCCTCGCAGTGCCCACGGGCCCTGCGAGGCCCCTGGCCAGCGCGCGGAACGACGGGCGTCAGCTGAGCCGGAGGGGGCGCAGTCTCCGGCCGAGAGCGAGGGCACCGGACGCGACGGCGTGCGCAGCCCCGATCGACAGCGGGACGAACGCGAGAGCGGCCGTCGGGATCTCGGCCTTCTCCACGCCGGCCTTGCGCAGCTCGCGCCACGCCCACCAGGAGAAGGGCACGACGACGGTCGGCGTGGTGAGGAGTCCTGGGGTGTATCCGCCGGTCACCACCGCTGAGGTGAGGTGCGGGACGGCGTGGGCGCCGAAGCCGGTCAGTACGGCCTGGAAGAAGGGGCTGCGACCGTTGCTGCGGTCGCCCGCCACCGATGCCGCCGCGATGAGACCGCCCATGAGGCCGATGGCCAGCGCCGTGTGGGCCTGGCTCCCGGACAGGCGTCGCCACACGTGGTCCGGCACAGCGGGAAGCCTCTGCTTCAGCCGGGGATGCGCGCCCGCGACCCAGCGGGGGATCGCTATGAGCTCCTCCGCGTCGTGGATCGCCCAGGCGACGAACAGTCCCCACGTCACCGTCCGGCTCACTCGCTGTTGCGGCATGTTCCCCCCGGAGCTCGCACGCGACCGTACGGGCCCGGACCAGGACGGGAATCATTCTTTGGTCGGATATTCTCGGGTGGGCGGTTTCGCCGAACACAACCCGGGCAAGAATTCTCGCCCCCGCTCAGCCGAGAGTCTGGAACCCGCTGAGCACGGCAAAGAGATACTGCGCGGCGAGGAGCACCACCGACGCGATACCGCCCCACCACACCCACCGGGAGACCGGCGGGGCGTTGCGCCACAGCGCCACGCCCACCGGGACGAGTGCGGCGGCCAGGAGGACCGCGCCGGTCAGCGAGTTGAGGTCGGTGCCCTTCAGCACCCCGCTGTAGTGGGTCAGCATGAACGCCACGGCGAGCGCGGGCACCCAGCCGAGCACCCGGGCCCGGTAGGCGCCGATCGCCAGCACGCCCCACGCGACGTTGTCGGTGCCGTTGAGGGGGACGAGCACGTACCAGGCGCCGTAGGTGTCAGCGACAGCGGCGGTCGCGGCCCCCAGCCCCTGCACGCCGACGAGTTGCAGCGCGAGGAAGCTGATTCCCTCCTGGAAGATGCGGACGCAGCAGCCCACGACCGCGGTGGTGGCGCCCCAGAACGCCCAGCCCGGCTGCTCCCGGCCGATCAGCCCGGCCAGCGCGAGCGATGCCGGGACCATCAGCACCAGTCCGGCCGTGTACAGCGCGTACGAGGTGAGCAGGATGCCTGGATCGGTGACCATGCCCGACAGCTGTGCCGGGAAGAAGTAGTAGTGCCCCGACCGGACCGCCTCTGCGACGAGCAGCAGCAGTGGCGCCGCGACGAGCGTCGCCGCGCCGGACCGCGGACCAGGCCACCCGGCGCCGGGACCGTCCGGCACGCGGACCAGGAACGCCGAGCCGTCGCGGGGGAGCAGCAGGCATCCGGCCAGCAGACCTGCACCCAGCGCCCCGGCGGCGGAGGCGAGGTCGGCGAGCTGCGTGCTGGCCCAGCGCACGCTGCCCACCCCGGTCAGTTCGACGAGCGCGTACCCGGCCACCCCGCCCACGACGACCGCACCGACGAACACCACTGCCGCCCGCACCGCTGGTCCCGCCCGGACCCGCGCCCCCGCTTCGATCACGGCGGCCAGTGTCGGTGGGCATCCCCACCCCCGGAATCCGGACGTTCCCCGGTTCGCGCTCCACAAGTCCGGGTCAACCCGGATTGACCGGCTGTCCGGGACCGTCCTCAGCCCGGGCCGTCGGAGTCCATCCAGCGGACGACGCGCCCGGTGCACTCGGTCATCGCTACGGGGTCGGCGTCGTCGAGGAGGTACTTGACGATCTGCTCCAGTGCAAAGGTGCCGTACCAGGTTCGGGCCCTGGCGTACGTGGCGTCATCGACCGTCTTCGCAAGGGTTGGCCAGCCGTGCGAGTGGGCCAGGCAGGCGACGTCGATGGCGGGGTCGAAGGCATGGGCGAGGTCCCAGTCGATGACGCCGATGACGTGGCCGTCGGGCGACCAGTGCATGTTCTCGCCACAGAGGTCGCCGTGGACGAGCCGGGGCGGAACGGGGTCGAGTGCCAGCACCGCCTCGACGCGCCGCACTGCGGAGGCGCGCAAGCGCGGTGGCAGCCGCGGGACGGCTTCGGCGAGTATCAGTTCCTCCCACCGTTCCCGGCCGGCATAGGCGTGGGGGACGTCGAGAAGCTCGACCAGCGGTTCGAGGTCGACCGCGGCAAGTGCGTCGAGAACATCCCGAAGGGTCGCGGGATCACCGGTGCCGGGCGGTGCGTGCCGGCCGGGGACCCACGACACGGCGACGGCGGTCCAGTCCGGCGTGGAGACGACCGGACCGAGCGGAACCGGGGTGTCGAACGGGAGCCCGGTCTTGGCGAGCTCTCCGAGCAGGGCTGTTCGGCGGGGAAGGTACTCGACAGCCGGTGCGCTCCTGGCTATCCGCACGGCCGCGACGCCGGGGAGCAGAACGACGTCGTGGGAACCGCTGTGAACGACCGCGGCACCGTCGAGGCTGACGCCCGGCAGCAGCGTCTCGACCACGGCGCCCTCACGGTCCGCAGGCGCACGCAGAATCACGTCCCGAGCGTAGATCGTTGATCATCGCCGGCCTCGTCGGCGTTGCTGGTGGCCGCCCAGTGCCCGAGGGTGCGGGTTGCGGCGCCGGAGTCGACGGACCGTGCTGCGGCGTCGAGTGCCGCTGGGAGCGCACCGCGAACGGCGTCGGGGAGATGACGACCGTCGGCGACGTCATGGGCCACGATCGCGGCGGCGGCGTTGAGCAGCACCGCATCCCGGACCGGGCCGGGTTTGCCCGCCAGGACGTCGCGGACGACCCCGGCGTTGTGGACGCGGTCGCCCCCGCGCAGGGCACCGGCGGGCGCGGCCGGTATCCCGAGAGCCGACGGGTCGATCCGCACGCGGGCGACCTGTGAACCGCCGGCGACCCACATCGTCGAGGTCGTCGTCGTGGTGAGCTCGTCGAGGCCGTCGTCGCCGCGGACGACCAGTGCGGTGACGCCACGGTCGGCGAACACCCGGGCCAGCAACGGAGCCTTGGTGCTGTCGGCGCAGCCGATCAGGGAGGCGACCGGTCGCGCCGGGTTGACGAGGGGCCCGAGCAGGTTGAACACGGTGGGCACACCGATCTGACGGCGCGGTGCGGAGGTGTGGGCGAGGCCGGGCTGGAAGACGGGCGCGAAGCAGAACCCGATCCCGCTGGTCGTGACCGTGCGCGCGACGCCGTCCGCTCGCAGTCCGATGCGTATCCCGAGCTCTTCGAGGACATCGGCGGTGCCGCATGTCGACGACGCGCCGCGGCCGCCGTGTTTGACCACGCGCCGGCCCGTGCCTGCCACCACCAGGGCTGCCATCGTCGAGATGTTCACCGTGTCGGCTCCTCGCCCCCGGTGCCCACGACGTCCACGGCCGTCCCCTCGAGACGAACCGGGGTGGCGTTGCGCATCAGGGAGGTCGTCAACCCGGCGATCTCGTCGGCGGTTTCTCCCTTCGCCCGCAGCAGCACGGCGAACGCGGCGATCTGGGCGGGGGTGGCCGTGCCCGCGATGATCTCGTCCATCACCTGTTCCGCGCGCAGCGCCGGCAGATCCTCGCCGCGGAGCAGCGCGGCGAGCACGGTCGGCCACAGACCCGAGGCCGCCCGAGCGGCAGGCGAATCCAGTGGTGGGAGCGACGTAGAGCGGAACATCAGGTGGTCCTTCCGGTTTCGGGACACCAGCCGCCTCGGGCCGGGATCCGAAGATCCGGGAGGGATACGTCAGTCCTCGGCCCCTACGGCAGCCGAGAACAGCGCAAGCTCACGGTCGCCCGGTAGGCGACCACCACCGGAGCTGCGCAGACGACATCACCCGTGCATCTCAGCACCTGCACCGCCACGCGGCAACACACTTGACGGTGCCCCGAGGAGCGCCGGCGGCACGGCCCGGATGCTGAGTATTGATTGTCTACTTTCTCGCTTTTCGCCGAATTGTGAAACTGTGGTAGCAATGCTGATCATGGTTGAATGAGGCGCCTGCGAAGAGGTGAGAGGTGTGAGTCGGATATGAATGAACCACGGGTGAATGACGTGCCGAGCGTGGTGAACGAGGCCGGTTTCCGGGAGGCCTTGACGTTGCGGCCGCCGGATTCGACGGTCCGCCGGTTCCGCGAGTCGCAGGTCTGGCGGGAGGGCACTGTTCTCGACGACCTGACGCGGTGGCGGGACGAGTCCCCCGAGGCGATCGCCATCGTTGCTCAACAGATGGGTACCGGCGTCGAGCGGCTGACGTACCGGCAGTACGCCGACCACGTCGAACGGTTCGCCGGTGCCTTGTACGAACTGGGGATCCGCCCGGGGCAGGTGGTCGCGCTCCAACTGCCCAACCGCTGGCAGGTGAACGTGCTCCTGTTGGCGTGCGCCCGGATCGGGGCCGTGTTCGCGCCGATCATCACGAGCATTCGCCCGCGCGAGCTGGAGCGGGTACTGCGCCGGCTGCAGGCCGGCGTCTTCATCAGCATCGACCGGTGGGACGGCTTCGAGCACGCGTCGGCGCTGGCCGAGTTCGCGCCACGGCTGCCTGACCTGCGCCATCGGGTGGTGCTCGGTGATGCCTCGGACGACGAGATTGATTTCGTCGAGCACTTTCAGAACATTCCGTGGGAACGCACTCACGCCACAGCTCTCGGCGGGTTGTCCGCGGATCCGGACCGGGTCGGCCTGGTGCTGTTCACCTCCGGCACCACGGGGGAGCCGAAAGCGGCGCTGCACACCCTGAACACCCTGTACGCCGCCTACTCCGCCCCGACGTCCGAGGACGGATACGGGTCGGCGGATGTGTTCCTCAGTTCGGGCGCACTGACCCATATCGCAGGCACCGGTCTCTCCATCCTGGTGCCCCTGCTCGTGGGCGGGCGCACGGTCCTACTGGACACGTGGGAGCCGGAAACGGCAGTGGATCTGATGACGGAGAACGCGGTCAGCCTGCTGGGCGGAGTGCCGGTCACGCTGTCCGCGCTGATCGCGGAGTTGCGCAGCCGGCCCACGCCGTTGCCGGCCCTCGGCACGGTCGTGTCCTTCGGGACGCTGACCCCGGGCCCTCTGATCGAGGACGTGCAGTCGGTTTTCGGGCTGCCCCTGCGAACGGCGTGGGGAATGACCGAGACGGCTGGATCTTGTACGTTCATCCGGCGCGATGATCCCGCCGACTGGATCGCCCACAGCGTCGGCCGACCGATTCCCGGAGTGGAGCTCGACCTGCGGCACGAGGGCAGCGCCACCGCAGAGCAGGCCGCGCGGCTGTTCATCCGGGGAGCCCCAGTGTGCCTGGCCACCGTGGGCCGGGACAGCGGCGAGGTGACCGTCATCGCCGAGCACGACGACGGCTGGTACGACACGGGCGACCTGGCCGTCCCGGACGGTCGTGGCGGAATCCAGCTGCTCGGGCGGGCCGCCGACCGGATCGGGGGCGCGTTCATGATCCCCGTCAACGATGTCGAGACGGCGCTGCTGGGACACCCGGACATCGACGACGTGGCGCTCGTCGGTTATCCGGACGGCGGCGGCGGCGAGCTGGCCTGCGCCGTCATCGTCACCCGCGCCGCGCCGCCCTCCATCGCCGATCTGCGGAAGTACCTCGACGAGCTGGGCATGACCGAGTGGTACCAACCCAGCCGGGTCGAAGCCGTGCCCGCACTGCCGCGCAACTCCATGGGGAAGGTCCGCAAGGAACTGCTCCGCCGCTGGCTGCAAGGTGGCGCCGACCCTGCCGCGCTCGACGCCACAGCCCCGTAGTCAGGGCCGGTGGGAGACGACCATGACGAGTGAGCCGAGGAAGTGGGCCTGGGTGCGCAGGTGCCCGTGATCGGCGTCCCAGCGACCCTCGGCCAGGTCCCGCCCCAGGTCGTGCTCGAACCGCTCGTGGACCGCGGGCGGTACGAAGGTCCAGGTCGACATGGCCCGCCGCGCTCCCGGGTCGAGCAGTCGTTCCGGACGGCCGTAGTAGGCCTCGCAGAACCCGTCGACGCAGTGCAGCGGAATCGGGACCGGGGTGACGGTGCACCGCCCGCCGAGACCGGCGGTGATGGCGTCGAGCGGCGGGTCGCGTCGGGCCTCGACGTCGATCGCCTCGGGTGCGTAACGGTTCAGCCAGAACCGGGGCAGCAGGACCGGATCCGAGGTCAGCACGGCAACGGGGCCGCGGGTGACCCGTCGGAGCTCGGCCAGGCCCCGGGCCAGGTCGGTCCACTGGTGCACGGTCTGGACCGCCATCGCCGCGTCGAAGGCGCCGTCGGCGAACGGCAGATCCTCGGCCGTCGCATCCAGCGCCGGCGGACGGTCGGCCGGGCGCTGGGCACGCATCGATGCCGCCGGCTCGACGGCGGTGACCTGCCGATCGGTGGGCTCGTAGGAACCGGCGCCGGCGCCCACGTTCAGCACCGTGGTCGCCGCTCCGAGCGCGTCGTGCAGGACTGCGGCGATCTCCGGATCCGGGCGGCGGTAGTCGCTGTAGCCGGAGCCGATCACGTGATAGTCGACATCGCCGGCACTACCGTCTGCACGCCGCACCCGGGGGACGCTACCCCGCGACATGGACACATATCGCGGATTTGAAGCGCATCCGACAGCGACATGTGTCCACGTCGCGGCTGCCGGGCCGAACTGCGCCTGCACCGCCGGCTCCGGGCTCGCTGACGTCGGCGGTGCGGGCTTCGGTCGTCAGGTCTTGGGGACGTTGGCCGAGTAGGTGTTGTCGACGTAGCGGGAGCTCGGCAGCGGCGTGCTGTAGTTCAGCAGGCCCGCCTGCTGGAACACCTGCTGCATCGAGTCGAGCGTGGCGACGGGCGGGGCGAGGCGGGGATCGAACACGTCAGCGGGCTGCTGCTGCAGCACGCTCAGCTTCTGTCCGATGGCCTTCGCCTCGATCTCCAGGTTGGGGGTCGCCTTGGCCTGGGCACCCTGCAGGTCCTGCGCGCCCTGGGCGAGAGCGTCGAAGAACGGTTGTGCGGCGGGGGACTTGGCGAAGGCGTCCCCGTAGATGACGCCGGTCACGGAGGTGCCCGGCTGGGCGCTCGCGATCAGCTTGCCGGTTCCGGAGCTGACCGCGTCGGACAGGAACGGGCTGGACATCAGAGCCGCCGCGACCCCTCCGGACTTGAGTGCGGCCGCCTGCTCCGGCAGCGGGAGGTTCACCGGCGTGACGTCCTTGAGCGTCAGGTGGTAGGGCGCCAGCGCCTCGGCCAGCAGATAGCCGCCTGCGGCACCCGGTCCGCCGCTGACCCCGATCTTCTTGCCCCGGAGATCGGCGGGGGTCTTCACCGTGCCCGCCATCTGCGAGGAGACCACGAGACCGTCGGCGGCCTGCCCGCTCGGTTCGCCGGCCATCGAGCCGACCACCTTGACGTCCAGCCCCGAGTTGATGCCGTTGAACATGCCCGCGGAGAAGCCCGCGAGCACCGCCTGCACCTTGTTGCTCGCCGCGAGCGCGATGGCGTCCTGCCCCGCCGCCACCGTCGTCAGGTGGACGTCGATGTGGCGCTGCGTGAAGTAACCCTTGCTCATCGCCACGTACAGCGGCGCGAACAGCGACGCGGGCACGTAGGCCACGTCGACCGTCGTGTCGCTCGGTTGCGCGGGGGCCGAGGCGGACGGAGCGCTGCTGCCGCAGGCCACCAGCGCCGCGGCAGCGATGGCGATGATCCCGCCGGTGAGCAGTGGATGACGAACACGCACGGATGAGCTCCTTCTCCTGCGGTTTTGTGTCCTTGTGTCCTTGTGTCGGATGAGAGGGGGCCGCCTCAGTGGCGGGTCGACCACGGCAGTGCCACGCGTTCGGCCAGGAGGACGACACCGGTGGACACGGCGCCGAGCAGCGCGATGGCCACCAGCCCGACATACATGTTGGGCGGCTGGAACAACTGCCAGGAGTTCCAGACCAGATACCCGAGCCCGTCGTCCGAGGCCACCATCTCGGTGGCGGTGATCGCCACCAGT
The DNA here is from genome assembly GCF_012911925.1 of Pseudonocardia xinjiangensis. GTDB lineage: Bacteria > Actinomycetota > Actinomycetes > Mycobacteriales > Pseudonocardiaceae > Pseudonocardia > Pseudonocardia xinjiangensis. Next base: position 55,674 of record NZ_JAAXKY010000006.1, read on the forward strand.
GCCAATGCGATGGCCACCCGCAGCCCGGTGAACACCGACGGGAGACATCCGGGCAGCAGGACGTGGACCAGTTGGCGCCAGCCGGTGGCGCCGTAGGCCCGGCCGGCCTCGAGCAGCCGCGGGTCCAGGTCGCGGATCCCGGAGATCGTGTTGATCTCCATGACGAAGAAGGTGACGGCGACCACCGTCAGGATCTTCGGCAGCTCGCCGATTCCGAAGATCACCAGGAGCAGCGGCAGCAGGGCGATCTGAGGAATGGCGTACAGGGCCGCGAACAACGGCGAGAACGCCGCCCGCAGCGGACGGGACAGGCCCAGCGCGAGACCGACGACGATGCCGCCGGCGGCGCCGACCAGGTAACCGACCCCGAGGCGGACCAGGGTGGCCATGACGTCCTGTTCGAGAGTGCCGTCGGCGAGCAGGTCGCCCGCGGCCGACATGATCTGGGTGGGCGGCGTGAAGATCACCGGATCAACCAGGCCGAGAGACGTCGTCAGTTGCCAGGCCAGGACGAGCACCACCGGCGTCGCGATGCCGAGAAGTACGTCCCGGCCACGCTTGCGCCGGTCGCGGCGGGCGATCCGGGCGATCTCCGCCGTCTCGTTCGTGCCGGTCGCACGCCGGCGCTGCGCGGGTCCGGATGTCGCGCTCACGGGGGGTAGGGAGCGGGTATCGCTCACACCGGGTCCTGCATGCTCGCCGCAACCTCGTTGCGCAGGGACTCCCACAGGGAGAGCTTGAGTTCGACGAACCGCGGTGACGCCGTGGTGGCCATGCCGCGTGGGCGATCGAGATCGACCGTGATGTCCGACGTGATTTCCGCCGGTCGCCTGCTCATCACCAGCACCCGGTCGCCGAGCAGGAGCGCCTCGTCGATGGAGTGGGTGACCATGACAACCGTCCTGCGGTTCTGCTCCCACAACTGGATCAGATCCTCCTGGATGAGCGACCGGGTCTGCGCATCGAGCGCGCCCATCGGCTCGTCCATCAGCAGGATGTCGGGCTCGGTGACGAAAGCGCGGGCGAGCGAAAGACGCTGCCGCATGCCACCGGAGAGCCGGTCCGGGTACGAGTCGGCGAAGGCGTGCAGGCCGACGCGACTGAGCCAGTGCGCGGCCCGTTCGGCGCGTTCCTTCTTGCCGACTCCCGCCATTCGCAACCCGAACTGCACATTCTGTGTCGCCGTGAGCCACGGGAACAGCCCGTTGTCCTGGAACACGAAGGCCACCCGCGCCTGGTGCTGCTCAGCGGCCGACGAGCCGAGGCGGACCGAACCCGAGGTGGCTTCCTCCAGGCCCCCGATGATCCGCAGCAACGTCGACTTGCCGCATCCGGAAGGGCCGACGACCGACAGGAACTGTCCGGTGGGAACGGACAGATCGACATCGCTCAGGGCGTGAACCACCTCCCGGCGGCCGGCGAATACCTTCGATACCCCGTCCAGTCGCACCGCGACGTCGCGATGAACGGCGTCGTCGACGACGGTGGGCCCGTCTCCCAGGTTCATTCCGGCCCATCGTGCCGCGCGGGGGCCGATCGCGCGAAGATCTGGTGACAGCTCACACCGATAACGGATTCATCGACACGATGTGGACATCTGCCGATTCGGGAGTTCCTTTTCTGGTGCGGTGCCGCGCTACGCCGGCTCCAGCACGGACCGCAGCGCATGGTCGAGCGCCTCGACGTCGAGCTCCGCACCGCTCACCACGGCGCGGAGCATCGCGCCGTCGAGGAGCATGCTGACCGCCCGTGCCCGGACCGGGCCGGTGACCGGTTCCAGGATCTCCTGGAGCTGAGCGATCCACATCTCCGCGGGCGGGCGCAGCGCGGGCTCCCGGGCCGCCGCCACGTAGAGCTCGATCTCGACGATCGCTCGTGCGCGATCGGCCAGGTAGTCGGCGGCGAGCTGGACGAGCGCCGTCCGCGGGTGCTCGCCGGCGGCGAGGCGCCGTCCCCATTCCTGAATCTCGGTGGCGTAGGACCGGGCCAGTTGCTCGACGGCGGCCGACACCAGGTCCGACAACGCGGGGAAGTAGTACGTCGTCGACCCGAGGGGCACGTCGGCACGGTCGGCGACCAACCGGTGCGAGACCCTCGACAGGCCGTGCTCGGCCATGACCTCCACCGTGGCGGAGACGATCGCCCGGCGCCGTCCTTCCGGGTCCCGGCGCCGGGGAACCCGCCGGTCGGTCAATGTGCCCCGCCGAGGTTGAGCACCACCACGCCGGCGACGACGAGCACCAGTCCGAGCACCTTCACCACGCTCAGGGACTCGCCGAGGAACGCGACGCCGATGGCGACGATCGCGGCCGTGCCCAGGCCGGACCACATGGCGTACGTGACGCCGACGGGCACCGTCTTGACGACCTGGGTCAGGAAAACGAGGGAGACCCCGTAGGCGGCCAGGCACGCGACGCTGGGCCAGAGCCGGGTGAACCCCTCGGTGGCCTTCAGCAGGCTCGTCCCGAGCACCTCGGCGGCGATGGCGGCGAGCAGGAACACGTACGGCACGGTGAACTCCTCATGTACAGGTGTACATGTACGACCGTACACATCGGCCCGTCCGGCGTACTCCGCCCGTCAGGCCTGAGCGGCCCGCACCAGGCGCAGCTGCCCGATCTCGGCGGCGTTCTTCATCAGCTCGGCGTTCACCCAGGCGGCCATGTGCGCGACGGTGCGTTGAGGGTCGTTCTGCCACGGGAACGGCGCGATCCGGTCGAGGTCAGCATCGGTCAGCGCCTCCATGGCGGCGGACCACTCGGCGCGAAGGCCGTGCAGCCACTCGACTGCCTCGCCGTCACCGGGCCAGGCGATCTCGGTGCGGCGCCGGGGCGGGCGTCCCCGGGTGTGGTCGATCGTCACGCTCCACCACCAGCCGACGTGCCAGATGATCCAGCCGATCGTGGGCACGGGGATCGGGTCGGGCTCGTGGTCCTCCCAGTCCGGCACCCACGAGCCGCCGGCGTCGAGTCTCAGCGTCCAGCAGGTGGCGGCGGGTTCCCACCGGAAGTCCGCCGCCGTCAGCCGCTGCAGGTGGTAGTCCAGCAGCGACCACACCAGGTCGAACTGCCAACGCAGTAGGTCACGACGATGCACGGCGCGATCCTGACAGCACCGCGCGCCGCGGTCGTCGGGTTTCCGGTCCGGCGAGCGATGGGCTACCCCGCGCCGCGAACGTGCCACCCTTCGGCACGGCGGCTGCGCAGTGTGGCGACCAGGGCCACGATCGCCAGTAGTACCGCAGCGAACCCGAGCGCCCATCCGAGGCCTACATGCAGCACCAGCAGCGCACCGACCAGCGCTCCGACGAGCATCGTCAGCACGGCCAGCACCCGTCGCGCGACCGTCGGGTACCCGCCCTTGCGGCCGTCCGCTGCGATGCCCGTCAACGTCATGGTGAGGACCGTGGTGGTCAGGTCCGGCACGGCGAGCCGACGGACTGCCGCGTTCTGCAGTCCCATGGCGACCGCCAGGAAGGCGGCCACGACCGCTGCCGCCATGACTCCGGGAGTGGATGCCAGCAGGACGGCGCACGCGAGACCGACCACCACCAGCCCGAGCTCGATCGCCGTGGCGTTGCGCAGGAGCTTGCCTCGCTGTCCGCTCCAGCGCTCGACGAGAGGGCCGCCGGCGAACGCGCCGACGAGGAACCCCGCCAGGGCGGCCAGGGACGCGACCAGCGAGAACCCGGGCGCGCCTGCCAGCGCGAATCCCACGAACACCACGTTCCCGGTCATGTTGGCGACGAAGACCCTGCCGAGCGCGAGGATGCTGACGGCGTCGACCAGCCCTGTCGCCGTGGTCAGCACCAGGAGAAGGATCGGCAGCGGTCCGTGGACGTCGTTTCGCGCGAGTTCGGTCCACAGCCGCGATCCGGATCCGGCCACTGGCGCCTCCTGGGTGCTGATGAGGCCACCGGTGCCGATGTCCTGCCGGCCATTCTCCACCACCCGGCCGCCCGCGCCGGAATTCGAGAAACGCCGCCGGACTCCGGTCATCGGTGTCGACCACTGGCGGCGCACCGTCGAACGTGGTCGAAGGTGTGACCATGAATGATCAATGCGAAGACTGCCGGTAAGGGAAAACCCCGCACGGCCCGAGCATGGTGTGATCCGATTCTCGAGGAGCAGTAGTGAGTATTTCGTTGCCCACCGCCGGAGATGATCCGCGCTACACGACGCGAGGCGCCGTGTACGTGCCGTCCGGCGCGGGCATCACGAAGTGGTTCTCGGGTGATGTGTACACGACGAAGCTGAGAGCGCAGGATACGAACGGGGCGCTGGGTGTCGTCGACGCATCGGTGCCCGTCGGCAGTGGTCCGGTACCGCACACCCACGCCGACCAGGACGAGACATTCTTCCTGTTGTCAGGGGAACTGGAGTTCCTCGACGGCGACAAGACCTTCATGGCCTACGCCGGAGATCTCGTCTTCGTTCCGCGGAAGATTCGGCACCGGTTCACGAACGTCGGGCTGTATCCGGCGCGGATGTTGTTCTTCTACACTCCCGGTGGCACGGAGAGCACCTTCATCGAAGGCGGCGACGAGCCCGAGGCGGGCGTCATGGTGCAGCCGTGGGGCCCGGAGCGCATCGACGAGCGGGTGCTCTCGATCCTCGCCAAGTACGGCACCGAGGCGCTCCCCGACCTTCCGTGATGCCTGCACCCTTCCGTGGTACCTGCACCGGGTCCGCCACCTCACACCGCCGAGCGGGTGGGGGTTGCCGTGCCGTGCAGGCGCCTGGCGTGCGCCGCGTACGCCCGCGGCCCGATGACCGGCATCAGCAGCCGCGCGATGAGCGGGCCTTGGGCGAGAACGGCCTGCACGACCTCCGGGTCGCCTTCGTACATCGCCATTCCGAAGGCCAGCGGCAGGTGCTTCTTCGGGACTTCACCCATGGCGTGGGCGCCGAGTTCCTGCCACTCCGCGGCCGTGACGTACTTCTCCGCCAATGGCAGGATGTGCTGCTCCTCCAGCGCCGTGTGCTCGACGAGCACCGAGATCAGTCGATCGAGGACCGCGGCCAATGCCTCACGGTGTGAGAACGACGCATCACGACGCCAGCCGGTGAGCGCCGCGGCGATCTCTCCGTTCGCCTGCTCGATGGATTCGTGGTGACCCTCCATCATGTGCACGACGGACGCGATTTCGGCCGGTCCCCGTTCCAGCAGTTTCGGCCACAGTAGTGCGTCCTCGCCCCCGTGGTGCGCATGAAGAAGGGTGCTGATGACGGTGATGTGCCGGCTGATCACCTCGGCCCGCTTCACATCGCCTTCCGGGACACCGCGGACCAACGTCGGCGCCTGGCTGAACTCCCGGCGAAGCAAGACGTGTGTCAGATACATGTCGCGGACGTCGGCCATCGCGCCGGGGGCAGTCGTCATCGTATTCCTCTGATCGCTGATGGGGTGATCCTACGCGTGATGTGCGGCGAATTGTCGGTACCGGCTCGGCGCGCGCGGGACGGGACGGGTGTTCGTTAGGCTGGCGCGGTGTCCACGGCGTGCCTCGACGTGCTGAGCGGATTCCGGCCCCGCAGTCCCTCCGAGGCCGCCGACGTGGCCCGGGTCCTGGAACTGGTGGAGAGCGCGGAAGATCCGTGGCTCCGTTCGACTCCGCTGCACGTCACGGCGTCGGCTCTGATCGTGCATCCCGAGAGCGGCCGGGTTCTGTTGCGTTGGCACCAGCGGCAGCAGGCCTGGTTGCAGGTCGGTGGCCACGGTGACCCGGGGGAGACCGACCCGGTGGAGGTCGCGCTGCGCGAGGGGCGTGAGGAGAGCGGGCTGACCGACCTGCTGCCGTGGCCGGACAGGGCCCTCGTCCACGTGGTGGTCGTTCCGGTGGCCGCCAAGGGCGACGAACCCGCCCACGAACACGCCGATCTGCGGTTCGTGCTGGCCACCGCGGAACCCGACGCGGTCCGCCCGGAGAAGGAGCACGCTCCGCTGCGCTGGCTCAGCGTGGCGGGGGCGCACGCGGTCACCGAGGCGAACGTCCGCGAGACGCTGGCACGCGTCGAGGCGCTGCTCCCGGGCTGACCGTCCGGCGGTCGCGAACCGGCTCCCCGTATCCGGGCCGCCGGACACCGGGCTTCCGCGTATTCGATCTTCTCGGATCGCGGGTCCACCCGAATGGGACCGGACATTGTCGCAATGCGCGAGCGGAGATCTGCGACATGCCTCGTGACGAGGGTGCCGGCGAAGCGGCGGTCTGCCCGCCGACTTCAGGAGCAACAGATGATCTCGATCGTTGGAATGGTCGCGCTGCCGCCGGTGGACGCGCCCGACCACATTCTCGAACAGGCCCGGCAGTTGGCGCACCCGCCGAGTGGTGCGCCCGACGGCCTGCCCCCGGGTGGCGGCTCCTGCGCGTGCGGCCACGGCCGAGATGCTCATGAACATCTCCGGGTCGGCAGCGAGTGCTCGCTGTGCCGGTCCCCGCAGCGCCGGTGTCTGCGGTTCCGCCGGGACGGTGCGGCGGGCACGAACGAGGAGCCGACGGCCTGACGCCGTCACGGCCCGGGTTCGCGCCGACGAGGTCCCGGTCGCCGGTCTCGCCGCCCGCCAGGGCGTCCCGCGGCGATCAACTGTCCTTGCAGCCGGCGTGCCGTCTCCCGTGTCGTCCCGGCCCGCAGCGCTCCCTCGGGACCGCTTGGCGACGCTCGTTGCGCGTCCAACCCTCGTGCTGCAGCCCCGTCGTCGTCGCGGCGTGTGGTCGCGACGGCGCCGGCCGGTAGTGCCGGGCTCTGTCGAGCGACCATGAATCGCACACCTGGCCGCCGATGACTACGGCGGGTGATCCTCCTTGCGAGCTTTTCTCCCCCGAACGGGTTTTTGTGGACGGGCGGGTGAAAGAACGGTAACCACCGGCCTGTGGCGTTTCTGTTCGGAGCGGTGTTCGTTATAACTCGCTGAGGAGCCAACTCAGTTCCCGGCGCGGTCCGATCCTTTTCGGGTGCCCGTCCGGGCGTCACCGATAGGGAGAAAACTCGTGGCATCGGCTAACAGTTCCGCTCGCACGAGAGTGCTGCGACCCTGGATGGGTGTGGCGCTTGCAGTGGGAACCGCCACCGCGATGGTGGCACTGGTGGGGGTCGCGGGCGCGTCCCCGGCTCCGGCCCAGGGTCCGGGCGGGGGCGGCCCCGTTGCGGGACCGCCGCAGGCTCACAGGGCGGCGGCCGTCACCGAGCTCAGCCCGGAGATCGTCGTCGGACCGATCGTCATCCCGGCCATCACCATCCCGGCGATCGGTGGCGACGACCGGGACCGCGACGACCGCCACGGCGGCGACCGTCACGCCGAGGACCACCGCGGCTGGGACGACAAGGACAAGGACAAGCACCACGACCAGGTCAACGCCGAGTCCCACAAGGACGACAAGAAGTTCGGCGAGGCCGAGGACTTCGACAAGGACAAGAAGTTCGACAAGACCGAGGACTTCGACAAGTCCAAGGACCACGACAAGACCGAGGACTTCGACAAGTCCAAGGACCACGACAAGACCGAGGACTTCGACGAGTCCAAGGACCACAACAAGGACGACAACGGCAAGGACGACAACGGCGACGGCGACGACGACAACGGCGACGACGACAACGGCGACGACGACAACGGCGACGACGACAACGGCGACGACGACAACGGCGACGACGACAACGGGAACGGCAACGGCGACAACGGCAACGGTGGCGGCGGCAACGGCGGCGCGCAGGTCCCGAACGTGCCTTCGGGTGGCGTCGAGACTGGCGACGGAAGCACCACTCCCGCCGCTTACGCGATCGGTGCCCTCGCTCTGGCCGGCATGGGCGGAGCCGCCGCGCTGACCGCGCGCCGCACGCAGCGGCAGCGCGCAGGACGTCACGAGGCCTGATGCGTCACCGCCTCGTCCGCCGCCACCCCCGTCGGGTCCTCACTCGGGTCCTGACGGGGGTGGCGGCGCTGTGCGCCGTGTTCAGTCTCGGGCTGGTCGCGTGCGGAATGGAGACCGGCGCCGATCGTCCCGTGGTGACCGCTCCCGCGCCGGGGGAACGGGCACCTGCTCCTTCCGGGGGGCCGTTGGCGGCGCCCCTGCCCCGTTCGGAGCCGGTGAAGATCCAGATCCCGAGCCTCGGGGTCACCTCCGAGCTCATGGATCTCGGCCTGCAGGCCGACGGCACGATGGAGGTGCCACCTGGTGCCTACCCGGCGGGTTGGTACACGGGAGCGCCGAGTCCGGGCGAGCTGGGTCCGGCCGTCATCGCCGGGCACGTCAACTGGGCAGGCAAGGACGGTGTGTTCTCGAAGCTGACGGAGCTCAAGCCCGGTGACCAGGTGGCGGTGGCCCGGCAGGACGGGACCACCGCGCTGTTCCGCGTGGACCGGGTGGCCGAGTACCCGAAGCATCAGTTCCCGACGGAAGCCGTCTACGGGAACATCGATCATGCCGGGCTCCGGCTGATCACCTGTGGCGGTGACTTCGACCGCGAGGCCCACAGCTACGAGGACAACATCGTGGTCTATGCCAGCCTCGTCGGTTCTGCGGCCGTCTGAGCGCGCCCACCGAACCGTTCCCGATCCGGTAGGCCGGTCGTAGCGCCGGCCTACCGGTTCCGGCGGGAGTCCGGTGCGCCGACGAGCCACAGGAGCGTGGAGCGGCTCAGTGCACAGGCGACGATCGCCGCCTGCAGCCCGACGAGCAGCGCGCCGGTCACGACGTCGACGAGGCGGCCGTCCGGTGCGGGTGCCACGGTCAGCAGAACCACCACGCCGGCGGCGACGGTGCCGGCGGCGGTGGACAGCAGCACCCGGCCGATCGGCATCCTCCTGAACAGGGTGACCGCGCCCCAGAGCAGGGTCAGTCCACCGAGGACGGCCACGGCGGCCGCGGTGGTGTCCACCGCACCACCGCGGCCGCCGCCGGCTGCCACCACCGCGGCGAGCGCGATCAGGAGCAGCCCGTCGCCCGCGCCGAGCCCCACCGCGGCGAGTGGAGCGGTGCGGCCGGGTCGAGCGGTCGTCCGGGACCCGCGTTCACGCATGCCTGCCCCTGTCGTCTGTGACGCCACAACTGGACGTCGGCGAAGCACCGTAGAGCGCTACGCCGGTCGGGACGATCACGGGCAGGGGTCGGTCGGGAGCGCCGAGCGGCACGGACGATGCCCGCCTGCTTGCCACGTCCGTTGACGACTGCTGGGCCCGCTCGCCGTGCCAGGGTCACGCTGTGGACAGCGCCGCCGCCCGGCCGGCCTGCCTGCCCGAGAACAGGCACCCGCCGAGGAACGTGCCCTCCAGCGACCGGTAGCCGTGCATCCCGCCCCCGCCGAACCCGGCGACCTCGCCGGCCGCGTAGAGGCCGGGTACGGGGGTGGCGTCGGCGCCCAGCACCCGGCTCGACAGGTCGGTCTGCAGGCCACCCAGCGTCTTGCGGGTGAGGATGCTGAGCCGTACGGCGATCAGCGGGCCGTTCGCCGGGTCGAGGATCTTGTGCGGCGGCGCGATGCGGACCAGCCGGTCGCCGCGGTAGCGCCGCGCGGCGTGGATGGCAGCGAGCTGCAGGTCCTTGGTGAAGGGGTTGTCGATCTCCCGGTCCCGGGCGACGATCTGGCGCTGCAGCTCGGCGAGCTCGATCAGCGGTTCGGGCCCGTCCGCTCCGCCGGTGTTCGCGACGAGCTTGTTCATGCCCGTGACGAGCTCGGCGAGCGTGTCGGCGACGACGAAGTCCACGCCCTTGTCCATGAACGCCTGCACCGGTGCCGGCGCTCCCGGCCGGATCCGGCCGAGGGTGGCCCGGACGTCCTTGCCGGTGAGGTCGGGATTCTGCTCCGAGCCCGAGAGCGCGAACTCCTTCTCGATGATCTTGCGCGTGAGTACCAGCCACGAGTGGTCGAACCCGGTCCGGGCGATCGCCTCGAGCGTGCCGAGGGTGTCGAAGCTGGGGAAGTTCGGCGCGGGGAAACGCCTGCCGCGCGCGTCGAACCAGAGAGACGAGGGCCCGGCGAGGATCCGGATCCCGTGCAGGCCCCAGATCGGGTCCCAGTTGTGGACGCCCTCGGTGTAGTGCCACATGCGGTCGCGGTTGACCAGCCGCCCACCGGCCCGCTCGGTGATCGCCAGCATCCGGCCGTCGACGTGCTCGGGGACGCCGGAGATCATGCGGCGCGGCACCGGGCCCAGGCGGGACGGCCAATTGGCACGCACCAGATCGTGATCGGCGCCGATCCCGCCGGAGGTGACGATCACGGCCTGGGCGTGCAGCTCGAACTCGCCGGCCTCGGTGCGGGAGCTCGCCGTGCCGCGCGCCGCGGTGCTCGGCTCGAGCACGGCGCCCCGCACGCCGTCGACGGCCCCGTCGGTGACCGTCAGGCCGTCCACCCGGTGCCGGAAGCGCAGCTCGACGAGCCCCTTCGCCACGGCGTCGCGCACCCGGCGCTCGAACGGGGCGACGAGCCCCGGCCCGGTGCCCCAGGTGATGTGGAAGCGCGGAACGGAGTTGCCGTGGCCGTCGGCCAGGTAGCCGCCCCGCTCGGCCCAGCCCACGATCGGGAACCAGCGCACCCCCTGCTCGTGCAGCCATGCGCGCTTCTCGCCGTTCGCGAAGTCGAGATAGGCGGTGGCCCACTGCCGGGCCCAGAAGTCCTCGCCCTGTGGGTCGTCGACCCCGCGGTCGAACGTGGCGCTGCCCAGCCAGTCCTGCATCGCGAGATCGAAGGAGTCGCGGATGCCCATCCGGCGTTGCTCGGGGGAGTCGACGAGGAACAGTCCGCCGAAGGACCAGAACGCCTGGCCGCCGAGCCCCGTGTCGGGCTCCTGGTCCAGCAGCAGCACCCGCCGGCCCGCATCGGCGAGCTCGGCTGTTGCGACGAGACCCGCGAGACCCGCCCCGACCACGATGACATCAGCGTCCACGCGGTCACACTCCCGGCGCCTGCGGATCAGGTCAAGGCGGTCAGAGGATCACATCGGGCTCTACCCGGCGCAGGGCCGAGACGACCGTCCGGTACCCGGCCTGCGCGGCGCGCTCCACCCGGGCGACGTCGATGGTGAGCCCGCGGACACCGAGGTCCTGCTCCGGCACCAGAGCCAGCAGATGCGCGCCTGCGCGGGAGGGATGGGCCGCGTCGTCGAGGACGGCGAGCGCCGGGCCGTGCCGGTTGCTCTCCTGCGCGATCATCCCCAGCCCGGGGGCCAGCCGGTCCAGCGCGCGTGCCCACCGGGCGGGCCCCGCGCCCGGGTCGGCCCGGCGCAGCTCCGGAACGGTGCGGTTGAGCAGCGCCAGCACGTGGGTGGCGCCGTCGCGCAGGGCACGCAGCACCGGCAGCGGCTCGGCGACCGACCCGTCGATCCACCGGCGCCCGTGCAGCTCCACCGGTGGGCCGGCCAGCAGCGGGATCGACGCGGTCGCCCGCAGCGCCCGCTTCCACTCCTCGGGCGTGGCGGGTTCGAGGACGTGCGGCTGCAGGTCGTCGGCTGCGGTGGCGACCACCCGCAGCGGCATCGCGGACGAGCCCAGCCGGTCCCACGCCATCGGCTTGGAGTGGACGAGGACGTGGTCGATCAGGTGGTCCAGCGACACGACCGGCCGGCGTACCCCGAACCGGCGCGGGTCGATGAAGGCGCGACACGCCATGTCCTCGAAGAAGATGTGCGCCGAGCCGCGGCCGTCGCCGAGCAGCAGGGCCGCGCCGATGTAGGCACCCGCCGAGCTGCCGTAGACCACGTCGAACCAGGGCGCGAGCCCGGCGTCGTCGAGTGCGTGGGCCATCCCCCCGGCATAGGCACCCCGCATGCCGCCACCGCTGACCACGAGCGCGATCCGGTTGCCGTCGGCCCGGCTGCCTGCGGCCCGCCGGCGCAGCAGCGCACGGAGCACCTCCTCGTCGCCGCGCAGCGCGGGCGAGGCGTCGAGGACCGGCTCGAATCGGGTGGCCACGCCCCGATACTCCCGTGCCGTCGCCGCCGCAGGGGACAAGTGTGACCTGTCGGGTGGGTCGGCATCCCTCGGAAGAGAGGGGCGGCGCCGGGAGATCTTGCGGATGTAGGGTCGGATCGTGGCGCAGCTGAAGGTTGACGCGGAGCCGGACGAGGTCGGAATCGACGGAGCGCGGCTGTCGCGCATCGACGCGCATTTCAAACGCTACGTCGACGACGGCCGGCTCGCGGGCTGGACGATCGCCCTCGCCCGGCGCGGCAAGGTGGCGCACCTGAGCCACTACGGGCTGGCCGATCTGGAGACGCGACGCCCGGTCGCCGACGACACGATCTGGCGCATCTACTCGATGACCAAGCCCATCACGTCAGTGGCCGCGCTGATGCTCCTGGAGCGCGGTGCGCTCGAGCTCACCGACCCCGTGTCGCGCTACATCCCGGCCTTCGCCGACTCCCGCGTCTACGTCAGCGGCTCGGCGGCCAACCCGGGCACCGTGCCCGCCACCGAGCCGGTCCGCATCTGGCACCTGCTCACCCACACCGCAGGGCTCACCTACGGCTTCCACCACGCGCACGCCGTCGACGAGATGTACCGGGCGAAGGGCATGGAGTTCGGGGCGCCGCGGGGGATGGACCTCGCCGGAGCCTGCGAGGTCTTCGCGGGGCTGCCGCTGCTGTTCCAGCCCGGCGCGGAGTGGAACTACTCGGTGGCCACCGACGTGCTCGGCCGCGTCGTCGAGGTGGCTTCCGGGCAGTCGCTCGACGCCTTCTTCACCGAGCACATCCTCGGCCCGCTCGGCATGGAGGACACGGCCTTCTCGGTCACCTCGGACGACATCGACCGGCTCGCCACCCTGTACGTGCGCGGCCACGACGGCGCGCTGGCCCGATCCGCCATGGGTGAGGGCGCCACCCGGCCGCCCACGTACCTCTCCGGAGGTGGGGGGCTCGTCTCCACGGCGGCCGACTACCACCGCTTCAGCCAGATGCTCGCGCGGGGCGGCGAGCTCGACGGCGTCCGGCTGCTCGCACCGCGCACCGTCGCCTACATGACACGGAACCACCTCCCCGGCGGAGCCGACCTCGACCAGGTCGGGCGGCCCATGTTCTCGGAGTCGCCGTTCCGCGGTGTCGGCTTCGGCCTCGGTGTCTCCGTGGTCGTCGACGCCGCAGCCGGCAAGGCGATGGCGCAGGAGGGCGAGTACGGGTGGGGCGGCCTGGCCAGCACCGCGTTCTGGGTCGCCCCCGCCGCCGAGGTGACGGCGCTGTTCCTCACCCAGTTCATGCCCTCGAGCGCCTACCCCATCCGCTCCCAGCTCCGCGCGCTGGTCAACCAGGCGCTGCTGGACTGATCCCGGTGTCCAACGCGCTCGCGCTCGCGATCCGGGTGGCCGTGGTGGCGGTCAGCCTGTGGGTGGCCACCATCGTCGTGCCCGGCATCGACGACACGGCGGGCACCACCGGCAGCCGGGTCGGCACCCTCGTCGTCGTCGCCCTGATCTTCGGCGTGGTCAACGCCGTGCTGAAGCCGATCATCAAGGTGGTGGGCTGCCCGTTCTACGTGCTGACCCTCGGCCTCATCGGGCTGGTGGTGAACGCGCTGCTCTTCCTGCTGGTCGGCTACATCGCCGTGGGGATCGGCCTGCCGTTCAGCGTGGACGGGTTCGGCCCCGCGTTCGTCGGCGCGATCGTGGTGGCGGTGGTCGGGTTCATCCTGCATTTCGTGATCCCCGACCGGCTCGACCACCGCTGACGGTCAGACCGGCCAGGTCTCGAGGCGGTAGGCGGCGTCCCAGAACATCCACTCGTAGCGTGACGTGGTGCGGAAGTGCCTGCGCATCACCGTGCGCTCGCCCTCGGACATCCCCGCCCCGATGCGGTCGGTGAGCGCGAGCACCGAGTCGACCACCGCCTGGAAGTCGTCGCTGCCGTACATCGCGATCCAGCGGGCGTAGAGCGGATCGGGCGAGCTGCGGGTCAGCAGCTCCTCGCCGACCCGCGCATAGATCCAGTAACAGGGCAGCACAGCGCCGACGGCGTCGGCGAACGACCCGCCCAGCGCCGACGCGAGCATGTAGCTGACGTAGGCCTGCGTCGTGGGGGCGATCGGCTCCTGCATCGCCTGCTCGGGGGAGCTCCCCATCTCGCCCATCAGGGCGGCGTGCAGGTCCCGCTCGGCGGCGATGGCGCCTGCCGAATGGGCGGCGAACATCACCGTGGCGTCCTCGTCGGGCGCCTTCGCGGCGCACACCGCGAGAGCCTTGGCGTAGCCGCGCAGGTAGTGCGCGTCCTGCACGATGTAGTGCCGGAACGAGTCACGAGGCAGCGTGCCATCGGTCAGCCCGGCGATGAACGGGTGGGCGAGGATGGCGGCGTAGATGTCCTCGACGTCGGACCAGAGCACGTCGCGGGTACGGACGGCGGAGTCGGTCGCTGTCATGCCGATCACGCTACGGGTGCGGCGGACCGTTGCGGAACACCGCGCTGCGCGGTCGGCCAGGCCACCGACACCGGACGGTCACCCGGCGTTCGCGTGGATGAGATGTCGGTCACTCTTCGGGTACGTTTGACCGGGGAGGTTCACCATGGACAGCTCAACGGGTGGCGACTCAGCGCTGAGAGCGCGCCGGACCGGACAGCACCCCCCGGAGGAGAGTCCTCATGATCCCCGTCCCCATGGATCACCACGACAAGATGCGGCTGCGGGCCGCTGCGTTCCGCGCCACCCGGCTGTACCCGGGTCCCGTCGGAGAGCTGCTCTCCCGTGAGCTGCTCACGTGGGAGGAGTTCGGCTACCGGCTCGGCGGCGGGCAGCTCGTGATGCGCCTCGTCGACCACGTTCTGCAGTCCCCGATCGGCCAGGCCGAGGCGGCCTGACACCGCACCGGGTTCAGCGGCCGTTCCTGTCGTAGGTGACGGTGACGGTCGCGCCCCCGGAGGCAGGCATGCCGTCGGCCATCGCACCCGCCGTCGCTGCCACCACCATCAGAGCCGTCACCGTCACGAGCGTGCCGACGAGGCCGACCACGTCCGCGACCACCGCGAGGTAGGTGCGCGGGGTGGCCCGGCGCCGGTGCCTGCCCACGGTCTCGGCCGGGCAGGAGCGCGGCGGCCGCACGTCGGCCCCGTCAGCGGGGGATGCAGCGGCAGCGGGCATGGCGACCACCGGCTTCGTGAGCAGGGACGGGTGACGACCGCCCAGCCGCGGATGCGACGGGTGACGGTCGGGTGTCCGGTCCGGTGCGCGCGTGCCGGGTGTCCGTACGCCCGGAACATCGCTGCTAGGAGGCGTGGCGTTAACGTGGGGTCACCCGTACGGGTGCCGGCGCGCCTCAGGCCAGCCGCTCCCGCAGCTCCCGCTTGAGCACCTTGCCCGCGGCCGACACCGGGATCTCGTCCACCAGGTGCACCTCGCGGAGCCGCTTGTAGGGCAACACCTGCGTGTTGACCGCCTCCATCAGCGCCGTGGCCTCGGCATCGCCGAACCCGGGGGCG
Organism: Pseudonocardia xinjiangensis; assembly: GCF_012911925.1. Taxonomy (GTDB): domain Bacteria; phylum Actinomycetota; class Actinomycetes; order Mycobacteriales; family Pseudonocardiaceae; genus Pseudonocardia; species Pseudonocardia xinjiangensis. Next base: position 71,070 of record NZ_JAAXKY010000006.1, read on the forward strand.
ACGACGAAGGCCACCGGGAGCTCGCCGACCTGCGGATCCGGTCGCCCGACCACCGCGGCGCCCACGACTCCCGCACGCGTGAACAGCAGCTCCTCCAGCTCGCGCGGGTACACGTTGTAGCCCTTGTAGAGCAGCATGTCCTTCTTGCGGTCGACGATGGACAGATAGCCGTCCTCGTCGAGCACGCCGACGTCCCCGGTGCGCAGCCAGCCGTCCACCAGCGTGGCGGCGTTCTCCTCCGGCCGGTCCTTGTAGCCGACCATCACCTGTGGGCCGCGGATGCACACCTCCCCGGCCTCCCCGGTCGGGAGCGGTGTGAGGTCCTCGCCCGCGGGATCGACGATGCGGACCTCGGTGTCGGGCACCGGCGTGCCCACGGTGCCGACCTTGCGGACGCCGGAGCGCCACGAGGGTCCGAGAGTGGCGCCCATCGTCACCTCGGTGAGCCCGTAGCCCTCGACGATGACGACGTCGTCGCCGAACCGGCGCTGCAGCGCCTGGATCATCTCCACCGGCAGCGGGGCCGCGCCGGACGAGATGCCGCGGACGGAGGACAGGTCGCGGGTGGCGAGGTCGGGATGGCGCAGCAGCGCGCCGAACAGCGGCGGCGCCCCGCCCATGCCCGTGACGCGGAACCGCTCGGCGTCGGCGAGGTAGGCGCCGGGGTCGAACCGCTCGTGCAGCACGGTGGTGCTTCCGCTCAGCATCGGGACGTTGAGGCCGCCGATCGTGCCCATGGCGTGGAACCAGGGCGTGAGGTTGATGGCGGTGCCGGTGCCCAGGCGCACGGGGTACTCCTCGACCGGCGCTCGCTGGTCGAGCACGACACCGCCGAACTCGTCGAGCGCGGGTACGGAGCCGTTGCCCCGGCATGCGAACTGCAGCGAGTTGACCACCACGTTGCGGTGCGGGAGCTGCACCCCCTTGGACCGGCCCGTGGTGCCCCCGGTGTAGGCCAGATGCGCCAGGTCGCGATACACGTCGATCTCGACGGCCGGATCGTCGGTGGGGGCGTCGGCGTGGAAGGCCTCGAAGTCCTGCGCTCCCGGGAAAGCGTCGAGGGACACCCGGTGCGCCGGGTCGAGCGCCTGCTCCCGGTCGGTGACCAGCACCAACCGGATGTTCGTGTGCTGCTGCACCGCCGCCAGCGCCGGCGCGGCAGGCAGCCAGGTGACCGCGGCGACGGCGCCGCAGTCGGCCAGCTGGGCCGCGAGGTCGGCCGGTGGGAGCAGGGGGTTGGTGGGGGAGAACGTGGCGCCGGCCAGGAGGACGCCGTAGTAGGCGATGGGGTACTGCGGGCAGTTGGGGAGATGGAGGGCCACCACGTCGCCGCGCCCCACCCCGGCGCCGCGCAGGGCGTTGGCGAAGGCGCAGGCCCGCTCGTGGATCTGGGCGAACGACAGCTCACGCCCGGCGAAGTGCACGGCGGTGCGCCCGCCGAACCGCCGGGCGGAGCCGGCGAGCACCGCGCCGACCGGCACCTCCGGGTAGTCGAGCGTGTCGGGGACGGGGCCGGCTCCCGTCATCGGGCGCCGCCGGGCGTGAACGCCACGGGCATGCGCTTGATGCCGTTGATGAACATCGACTGGAGCCGGTCCGGCGGTGCGGTGACGTGGATGTCGGGGACGCGGGTGAGCAGCTCCCGGAACATCACCGACATCTCCCGGCGTGCCAGGTGGGCGCCGAGGCAGAAGTGCGGGCCCGGGCCACCGAACCCGACGTGCGGGCTGGGCGAGCGCCGGACGTCGAACACGTCCGGATCGGTGAAGTGCGCGGGGTCGCGGTTGGCCGCCCAGTAGAAGAGCACCACCTTGTCACCCTCGCTCATCGCCTGGCCGCCGAGCACCGTGTCGGACGCCACCGTGCGCCGCATGAAGATCACCGGGGACGCCCAGCGCACGATCTCCTCCACCGCGGTGGGGGTGACGCCGTCGATGTCGGCGAGCCACGCGGCGCGCTGGTCGGGGTGCTCGGTGAGCAGGTGCAGGCCCCAGCTGATGGCGTTGCGGGTGGTCTCGTTGCCCGCCACGACCAGCAGGATGAAGAAGGACGCGAGCTCGTCGGGGGTGAGTCGCTCGCCGTCGATCTCGGCGTTGACGAGCAGGGACGTGAGGTCGTCGGTGGGGTTCGCGGTGCGGAGCCTGCCCAGGTCGCGCATCAGTTCGGCCAGCTCACCGCCGGCCTGCAGGACCGCCATGACGATGTTGTCGGCGTCGGAGACGTACTCGGGGTCCCCGGCACCCAGAATGATGTTCGACCTCGTGTAGATGAACTCGTACTGGCTCTCCGGCACGCCCATCATGTCGCAGACGATCTTCAGCGGCAGCCGGGCCGAGATCGCGGAGACGGCGTCGCACTCGCCTGCGTCGATCACGTCGTCGACGATGGCCCGCGCCGTGCGCTCCACGTCGTCGGTGAGGGCACCGAGCCGCTTCGGGGTGAACCCGCGGGAGACGATCCGCCGCAGGCGCGCGTGCCGGGGGTCGTCCATCCCGATCATCGAACCGAAGAACTCGATGAACTCGGCTGGGAAGTCCGCGATGGACGTCGAGCCCTTCGACGAGGTGAAGACGGCCGGGTTGCGGCTGGCCGTGACGAGGTCGTCCAGCTTCGTGACGGCCCAGTAGCCGGCTCCCCTCGGGAGGATGCTCACCTGGGGTTCCTCGTAGAACGAGATCGGCTCGCGCTCCCGCAACGCGGCGAAGGCCGCTGCTCGCTCAGCGATCGGGAGGGTCCAGAAGCCGGGGATGTCGGACAGGTTCGGCCGGCCGGTCCAGGTGCTTCCCGCGGCGGTGCTCGTGGGTGCCAACTCTGAGCCTCCTAGCAGTGGGGGTGAGCCCGATCACCCCCACCCTAGAGATCACCCGGGTGGCCTCAAGGGTCTGCCCGCGCCATCTCCCGGTCCGCGGGTGCCAGCAGACCCCGCGCGTACGCCACGCTGACCGCCTCGGTGCGGCTGCTCGCACCGAGCTTCGCCATCACCCGGGACAGGTGGACGCTCACCGTCTTCTCGCTGATGAACAGGGCGGCCCCGATCTGACGGTTGGTGTGGCCGGCCGCGACCAGCGCGAGTACGGACCGCTCCCGCGGGGTGAACGGACCGGCGCCGCGCGGCTCAGGTCGTGCGGGCTCGGCCTCGAGGCGGACGCCGGCGCGGGCGGCCAGCTTGCGGACGGCCGAGGCCAGCGGTCGGGCGGCGAGTCGTTCGGCGGTGCGGAGAGCGGCGCGCAGGTCGGGCTCCACCTCCCCGTGCGGGGCACCCGTGCCGAGCCGGGCCTCGGCGCGCCGCAGCAGTGCGTACGCCTGCCGGTAGCCGGGGCTGCCGGTGCCGCCGGGCTCGCCGGTCTCGAAGGCGAACGCGTCGACGAGGCCGCTCCACGCCGAGGGGTCGGCCGGGCCGACGATCCTGGTGAGCTCGGCCCGGGCCCGGCAGAGCCATGCCGCGCCCTCGGGGCCCAGCGTGCCGGCGCGAGGCAGGCCGGTGGCCGCCGTGTGCTCGGCGGTGGCGAGCAGCGCGCGGCCGGCGGCGGTGGCCTCCGCCACGGGTGCCTGGCCGGCGGCGGCGAGGTCGGCCTGCGCCGACACGCCGAGCGCGGCCAGCATGATGCCGCCGAGGTGGGGACCGTGCCCTGCGGAGGGACTGCACCGCAGGCCGGTGAGGGCCTCCGTGACGCGCTCCGCGGCCTCGGCGGGCCGACCCTGCCAGAGCGCGGCCTCGGCCCCCGCCTGGCCGACCAGCATGATCACCTGGTCGTCGGCGGGGGAGGAGTCGCGCAGCTCCGCGAGCCGCCTGCCTGCGGCCTCGAAGCGGCCGCGGGCCACCGTGGTGAGCAGCCCGGCGGCGGTCAGCCTGCTCGCGACCGTGGCCGACACCGACTCGCCTGCGAGCTCGGCCGCCTCCTCGGCGGCGTCCCAGTCGCCCCGCTGGAAGCGGGCGATGACGTGGGCCACCCGCAGCTCGAGGCCGTAGCCGCCCCAGGTGGTGCCGGTGGCGGCGGCCCGCTCCTCCCCCGCGGCGAACTCCTCGACCGCCTCGGCCAGCCGGCCGTCGTCGAGCAGCGAGATGCCCAGCGCGTAGTAGGCCCGCAGCTCCACCCCGAGACTGGCGGAGCGGCGCGCGAGCGGTTTGGCCTCGGCGAGCAGCCGACGGGCCCGCTCCGCGCGGCCGCCGTACTCCTCGCACACCGCGAGCGTGACCAGCGCGTCGGCGGTGGCGCCGGGCGCCATGGCGTCGTGGTCGGGCAGCCCTCTCGCCACATCCAGCGCGGCCTCCGCCTGCTTCCGGGCCTCGTCGAAGTGGTCGACCCTGCCCAGCACCCTGGCCAGTACCGCATGGGCCCAGGCCAGGGTGGCGGACGGGGGCAGGTCGACCACGAGATCGAGGGCGCGCCGCGCCACCTCGCGCGCCTCCTGCTCCCGGCCGCTCAGATCCAGCAGGCGCCAGGCGTAGCGCCGGGCGATCGCGGAGGTGAGCATCGGGTCGCCGCGCTGCTCGGCGAGCTCGAGCGCGCGGCGTCCGAGCGCGATGCCGCGGTCCGGGTCGCCCGTGGCGCTCGCGCCCCACGCGGCCCACCGGGTGAGGGTGCCCTCGTCGATCCGGGCCACCGCCTCGGCGTCGGGCACCGCGGGCCACAGTTCCATCGCGCGCTCCGCGTGCAGCAGCACCTCTGCGGGAGCCTCGCGGTCGTTGGCCTCGTGGGCGGCCTGCACGGACGCCGCGAGCGCCAGCGGCAGATCGTGGCCCGCCATGGCGTGGTGGGCGAGCTCGGCGGCGCGGTCCGGCTCGGCCGTGCGCCCCGGGGCGCTCCGGTCGGCGAGCAGGGTGGCGTAGGCCGAGTGCAGCCTGCTGCGCTCGCCGGGCAGCAGCTCGTTGTAGATCGCCTCGCGCAGCAGCGCGTGGCGGAAGACGTACGCGTCGTCGGTGCTGATGCCGCCCGCCTGGGTGTCGGCCACCAGCACGTGGTGGGCGACCGCCTCGCGCAGTGCCTGCTCCAGCTCGTCGACTGCGAGCCCCGACACCGCGGCCAGCCGCTGGTGGGTGACGCGCCGCCCGGCGACGGACGCGATGCGCAGCATGCGCTGGGTGGCGGGGGTGAGGCCCTCGATGCGCGCCAGCAGCACCTCGGCGAGCCCGTGCGGTATCCCGTCGGAGGATGCCGACACCAGTTCCTCGGCGAAGAACGCGTTGCCCTCGCTCCGGCGTGCGGCATTGCGCAGCAACGGCTCGGGCAGGCTCCCGTCGGCGAGCAGCCGCACCAGCTCGAGCGCCTCCTGCGGACCGAGAGGGGCGAGCTCGACCCGCTCCACCGCGGGCAGCCGCACCAGCTCCGACAGCACCGGGCGCAGCGGGTGGCGCCGGTGCAGGTCGTCGGCCCGGTAGGTGGACAACACGACGAGCCGCTGCCTCGTGAGCCGGGACAGCAGGAAGACCAGCAGGTCGCGGCTCGAACGGTCGGCCCAGTGGAGGTCCTCCACCACGAGCAGCGCAGGGGCGGTGGTGGTGAGCTCGTCGAGCACGGACAGCACGGCGTCGAACACCCGTAGCTGGCCCAGGTCGCGATCCTCGCCGGACTGCGCCCCGCGCGGGAAGCCGCCGGGCAGGAGGTGGCGCAGGGCCGGGTGCTCGGCGACGAGCGCGGGACGCAGGGCGGCCAGCGAGCCGGCCACCTCGGTGAAGGGCAGGTACGGCAGCGACGCCTCGGCAGCGTCGGTGCAGCGGCCGAGCAGCACCACGAAGCCGGCTGCCTCGGCCCGCTCGACCGTCTCCGCCACCAGCCGGGACTTGCCCACACCGGCGTCCCCCGACAACAGCACGCCGGTGGGGCGGCCCTCGACGGCACGGTCGAGCGCAGCGGCGAGAGCCGAGACCTCGTGCCGGCGCCCCACCAGCCCGATTCCGACCCCCAGCCGCGCCACGCCGGTCATCGTGACATGGAGTACCGACGATTCGCGTCGTCATTGCCGTGTGCACGATTCTGCTGCCCGCGATCAGGCGGTCCGGCCTCCGGCGCCGGCGGCCGGGGCGGGTCGACGGCCCGCCCTGCCGCATGCTGCCGGCGCGCGGCCTTCGCCTGCTTGACGAGCCGGTAGTGCTCGGCGTCGGCGAGCAGGGCGGAGCGGTGGTGTTCGACGTCGGAGGTGGCGTGGGCGAGGTTGATGAACATGACCGGAAGCCTCGTGCTGAGGCGGGGCCCCCGGCATCGGACGATCACGTCGCTTCGGGGTGCGATCGGCCCGGATCCACGGGTAAGGCCGCCCCGGCCCCTTACTCCGGGCGCAGCAGGCCGCGCTGGTAGGCGCGCACCAGCCGGCGCGGCACCAGGTAGGGGCGTCCGTCGATCGTGATCGGCACCAGGTCGGGCGGCGTCGCCTTCCACTGAGCACGGCGGCTGCGGGTGTTCGACCGCGAGGTGCGGCGCTTCGGGACGGCCATCAGGACTCCTCGTCTCCGGTGGTGTGCCTGCCGTGGGTGGCCCGCGCGACCAGGTCCGCCGGGGGAGCAGCAGCGCCGGTCACGGCGCCCGCTCCGTCGGCGTCGGTGTCCTCCCACCCGAACGGGTCCGGCAGCGTTCTCCAGGCGTCCTCGCCGCCGGCGAGCTCGGCGTCGGTGAGGAGAGCCCCGCGCAGTGCCGCCTCGATCTCGTCGGGGTCGGCGTCGTGCGCGATGACCACGAGGTCCTGGGCGCGGTCGCCGAACCGCGGATCCCAGCCCAGCGAGGCCAGCGCCCGGCGCTCGGCGGGGGCCTCCTCCCACGCCGTGGCATCCGACGCGGCCAGCCACTCGCCGGCGAGCCCGAGCTGGAGGCCGCCACCGGCCGACTCCAGCCACAGGACGGCCTCCGGTCTCGTGGCGAGCCAGATCCGTCCCCGCGTGCGGACGACGCCGTCGAGCAGCGCGTCCATCGCGGCGTTCAGCCGCTGCGGGTGGAACGGCCTGCGCGCGCCGAACAGCAGCAGCCGCACCCCGCAGTCGGAGCCGAGCGGCGGGTGCCCCCGCAACAGCGCCGCGTGGACGTCGTCGGGGCGGCCGCGCCGGGTCGGCAGAGCCGGGTCGGCGAGCAGTACCCGTTCGTCGAGCTCGGCCAGCCGTATCCGGGGGGCCGCCGGGGCCAGCCTGGCCAGCACCGCCTCGGTACGGGCGAGCCCCCATGCGTCGGCGGTGCCCGTGTGCACCAGCAGGTCGGCGAACTCGACCTGCCCGACCGCCACCTGCGCCACGGTCCGCTCGTCGTCGGGCAGCTCGGTGACGCCGCGCTCGGCCAGGGTGTCGGCGCTCGTCGCGTCGTCGAGCCAGGTGCCGGGGTCCAGACACGTCACCACGCCCCGCAGGTCCATCGCGTCGGTGATCGTCGTCCCGTCGACCAGCACGTTGGCCAGTGACCAGCAGACCCGCTCGGGTTCGAGCGCCGGGTCGAGGTGCAGCACGACCCGGCGGGGCGTGTGCGCGAGCGCGAGCAGCTGGGGCAGCAGGTCCTCGCGCAGCGTGCAGGACAGGCAGCCGTGGACGAGCTCGACCGTGGTGGTCTCGTCCGTGCGGCCGACCCGCAGCCGCCGGCGCACGAGGCCCGACCCGATGTCGCGCAGGTCGTGGTGGAGCACGGCGACGGTGGGTTCGAGCGAGCGGATGCGGGCGATCACGGCCTCGACCCCGGGCGTGTGCAGCCCGGTGAGCACCAGGAGCTCGGTTCGGGTCACGGCTTCCTCCTCCGGTTGACGGGCATGTTCCGCGGTGCGCTAGCGTTACCCTAGATGAAAATGAATGTCGTTAACGAGGAGGGGTGGACATGGCTCGCAACGAGCTGAGGCCGATCGTGAAGCTGCGCTCCACGGCCGGCAGCGGGACGACCTACGTCACCCGCAAGAACCGGCGCAACGACCCCGACCGGATGGTGCTGCGCAAGTACGACCCGGCCGTCCGGCGTCACGTCGAGTTCCGCGAGGAGCGCTGAGGTGGCGGGCAAGCCGCAGCGCGCGTTCAAGCGCAAGGTGAACCCGCTGCACGCGCGGCGGGTCACCGAGGTCGACTGGAAGGACACGGCACTGCTGCGCACGTTCATCTCCGACCGCGGGAAGATCCGGGCCCGCCGGGTGACGGGCCTGACCCCGCAACAGCAGCGGCAGGTCGCGGTCGCGATCCGCAACGCCCGGGAGATGGCGCTGCTGCCGTACCCGAACGCCGGGCGCGGGTGAGGGCGGTGTCCCGGCGCTGTCAGATGACGGGGCGCGAGCCCGGCTTCGGCAACAACGTCTCCCACTCCCACCGCCGCACCGCGCGCCGGTGGGACCCGAACATCCAGACCAAGCGGTACTGGTTCACCGCCGAGAACCGGTTCGTGCGGCTGAAGCTCTCGACCGACGCGATCAGGACGATCGACCGGATCGGCGTCGAGGCCGCGGTGGCCAGGATCAGGGCCCGGGGGGAGAAGGTCTGATGGCGACGAAGGGCAAGATCGCGCGCAACGAGCACCGCAAGGCCGTCGTCGCGCGCCACGCCGAGCGGCGGGCGGAGCTCAAGGCGGTGATCGTGCGGCCGACCACACCGGAGGCCGAACGGGAGGCGGCGCGGCGCGAGCTCTCCCGGCAGCCACGCGACGCGAGCGCCACCCGGGTGCGCAACCGGGACGCCGTGGACGGGCGGCCACGCGGCTTCCTGCGCAAGTTCGGAGTGTCACGGGTGCGCCTGCGCGGGCTCGCGAACGAGGGTCACCTGCCCGGGGTGCGCAAGTCCAGCTGGTGACGGGAGCCCGTTTCCGGGGCCGTGGAGGCGGTGTGTAGCATTGTCCGCGGCCGTTCGGGAGTGACCAACCGTGCGGCAAGCCGCCCCTTTAGCTCAGTCGGCAGAGCGTCTCCATGGTAAGGAGAAGGTCTACGGTTCGATTCCGTAAAGGGGCTCGGCGGGCTGGTGTGACCAGCTTCGCGAAGCGGTGTAGCTCAGTCGGTAGAGCAAGCGGCTCATAATCGCTGTGTCGCCGGTTCAAGTCCGGCCACCGCTACAGACCGACAAGAGGAACGCAGGAGGCACCCGCGATGGCCAAGGCCACCGACGTACGGCCGAAGATCACGCTGGCGTGCGAGCAGTGCAAGCACCGGAACTACATCACCAAGAAGAACCGGCGCAACGACCCCGACCGGCTCGCCATCAAGAAGTTCTGCCCGAACTGCGGCGTCCACCGCGAGCACCGCGAGACGCGCTGAGCGTGCCGGACGTCTCGTTCGTCGGCCGGTCGTTGCCTCCAGGGGCTCCGTACCGGGTCGGCCGGGAGAAGATCAGGGAGTTCGCCCTCGCCATCGGCGAGGGCGCTTCTGTGTGCCACGACGTGGCCGCCGCCCAGGCGGCGGGGTATCCCGACCTCGTGGCGCCACCCACCTTCCCCGTCACGTTCACGATGCCGGCGATCGAGGCGTTCCTGCGCGACCCGGCCTTCGGCTGGGACTACTCACGCATGGTGCACGGCGACCAGTCGATCGCGCTGCACCGCCCGATCCACGGGGGCGACGACCTGGTCACCACCATCCACGTCGATGACCTCACCACCCGCGGCGGCAGCCACATGCTGAGGCTGCGGTGCGAGGTCGCCGACGCCGAGGGTGCACCGGTGGCCACCACCCATGCCCTGCTCGTCACCCAGGCGGATCCGGCATGACCGATCTGAGCGGTGTCGCCGTCGGCGACGAGCTGCCGCCGGTCTCGGTGCGGGTCACCCGTGCCGACCTGGTGCGCTACGCCGGCGCGTCCGGCGACTTCAACCCGATCCACTGGAGCGACCGCGTCGCCACCGGCGTCGGGCTGCCCGGGGTCATCGCCCACGGGATGTTGACGATGGCGCTGGCCGGCCGGGTCGTCACCGAGTGGGTGGGCGATCCCGGAGCGGTGTGCAGCTACGGGGTGCGCTTCACCCGCCCCGTCGTGGTGCCCGACGACGACGAGGGCGCGCTGGTCGAGTTCTCCGGCAAGGTCTCCGAGCTCACCGAAACCGACGACGGCAGCCGCGTCGCGCGCATCGCCGTCACCGCCCGGTTCGACGGGAAGACGGTGCTCAGCCGCGCCGTCGCCGAGGTGCGGCTCCCCAAGGAGTGAGCTACCGCACAGCCGTGAGGTAGCTCCCGAAACCTGGGGCGCGGCCCCGGCCCCGGGTAGTCGTGGTGCGATGCACCCGACGAACGACGGCGGGCCGGAGCGCATCCGCCGCCTGCCGCTCGCGCCTCCCGGCCTCGCTTCCCACTCGTTCGATCTCGGCGCGCACGAGCAGCGCAGGCTCGCCGCGGTGCTCGACGCGATGCCGGACCTCGACGTGCTGGCCGTGCTGGACGCGGAGACACAGGCCCACCGCATGCTCTACAGCGGTCTCGACGCCGAGCAGCGGGCGACCTACCGGATGCTCGTCGACGCCGGCGTGCTCGAGGCCGGCGCCGATGGTGGCGAGGCGGGCGCCGGGACACCCGGTGCGTGACGCCCAGGCCGACTTCTGTCGCCGTGCCTGGACGGGCTGTCCGCAGTGCGCCGACCAGCTCGGCTGCCCGACCTGCGAGGCAGGGCGCACCTGTGAGACGCACTGGCGCTTCCTGCTCGCCTCCGAGGGCCGGAAGGTGTTCGTGCAGTGCCCCGGATGCTGGCACCGGTGGTGGCACGACACCGGGGCCGGCGTCGGCGACCGGCCGCAGGACCTCGACGAACTGCCGGACTTCCCGGAGCCGGGCCGCGCGGTCGCCTGACCGGGCGCGCGGCCCGTGCAGGGGCGGCTACTTCGCCTCGGCGAGCAGCGCGCCCATCCGCTCCACGCCGGTGCGCAGGTCGTCGTCGCCGAGGGCGTAGGACAGGCGGAAGAAGCCCGGGGTGCCGAAGGCCTCACCCGGGACGACCGCGACCTCGGCGTGCTCCAGCACGGCCGCGGCGAGCTCCACGCTGGTCTGCGGGCGCGAGCCGCGCAGCTCCTTGCCCAGCAGCTCCTGCACCGAGGCGTACGCGTAGAAGGCGCCACGCGGCGTCGGGCACTCCACGCCGGGGATCGCCCGCAGCAGGTCCACGATCGCGCGCCTGCGCCGGTCGAAGGCCGTCCGCATCTCGACGACGGCGTCCAGCGGACCGGAGACGGCCTCCAGCGCGGCCCGCTGGGCCACGTTGCAGACGTTGGACGACAGGTGCGACTGCAGGTTGGTGGCCGCCTTGACGACATCGGCCGGCCCGGCCAGCCAGCCGACCCGCCAGCCCGTCATCGCGTAGGTCTTGGCGACCCCGTTGAGCACCACGCACGTGTCGGCCAGCTCGGGCACGGCCACCGGCATGGAGACCGCCTCCGCGCCGTCGTAGACGAGGTGCTCGTAGATCTCGTCGGTGACGACCCAGATGCCGTGCTCGACGGCCCAGCGGCCGACGGCCTCGGTGAGCTCGCGGGAGGCGACGGCGCCGGTCGGGTTTGACGGCGAGCACCACAGCAGCACCTTGGTGCGCGCGGTGCGCGCGGCCTCGAGCTGGTCGACCGAGGGCAGGAAGTCGGCCTCCGGCCCGCAGACCACGGTGACCGGCACCCCGCCGGCGAGCGTGATGGCCTCGGGGTAGGTGGTCCAGTACGGCGCGGGGAGCAGCACCTCGTCGCCGGGATCGAGGAGCGTGGCGAAGGCCTGGTAGACGGCCTGCTTGCCGCCGTTGGTGACGAGCACCTGCGAGGCGGCGATCTCGAGCCCGGAGTCACGCGCGGTCTTCGCGGCGATCGCCTCACGCAGCTCCGGCAGGCCGGAGGCGGGCGTGTAGCGGTGGTTGCGCGGGTCCGTGCACGCCGCCTGTGCCGCGGCGACGACGGCGGGTGGGGTGGGGAAGTCCGGCTCACCCGCGCCGAAGCCGATGACCGGGCGCCCGGCCGCCTTGAGGGCCTTGGCCTTCGCGTCGACCGCCAGGGTGGCGGACTCGGCGATGCCTCCGATCCGCGCGGAGATCCGGGCTGGGGCGGTGGTCGTAGTGGCCATGACCCCGATACTCCCGCACGCCTTCCGCGGTCGCCAGGGTGGCCCGGGGTGTGCGGTTTCAGCCTCGCCGAGGGGGTGCCGTACACTCGTTCTGCTGGGTGCGTCGTCATGCGATGCACCCCTCCGCACGTGGGTCCCCGAGGTCCACTGCGGAGCTGGTCAAGGGGTGTAGCTCAACTGGCAGAGCAGCGGTCTCCAAAACCGCAGGTTGCAGGTTCAAGTCCTGTCACCCCTGCCACTGTAGGAATGCTGGATCGGGTACGGGACGGGACAGCGACGAGAACTGATGGCGGCAGGCCCGGAACGGGCCGCCGGCGAGCTGGAGGATACGGGCGTGGCTGAGGAGCGCGAGGCGAGCGGGAGCGGGCAGGAGCGCCCGAGCACCGCCGCCGACCGTCGGGGTCGGCGTTCCGGTCCGGCGCCCACGGGTGACAAGGGCCGCGCTACCGCGGTGCGCGACGGTCGCCCGGACAAGGTCTCGCTGCCGAAGAAGCTCGTCCGGTTCCTGCGCGAGGTGGTCGCGGAGCTGCGGAAGGTCATCTGGCCGTCCCGCAAGCAGCTGGTCACCTACACGATCGTCGTGCTGGTCTTCGTGTCGTTCATGGTCGCGCTTGTCTGGGTGCTGGACCTGGTGTTCGCACAGGGCGTCATGCTCCTGTTCGGCACGTGACACGCAGCCGGCACACGCACGACAGCGACGAAGGAAGCGAGACGCACGTGACCGAGCTTGCGAGGTCACCATTCAACGCATCAGCGCCGGTCCGTTCGGCGTCGAGCGCTAGCGAGGAGCAGAAGTGACCTCCCATGACGGCGGCCACTGGCCGACCGACGTCGAGCCCGAGGCCGACCAGGTCGACACCGCAACCGATGTCGACACCGCCGACGATGACGACGACGTGAACGACGCCGAGGTGCCCTCCACGGCCGACGACGACGCCACCACCACCACCGACGCCGCCGATGCCGCGGACGACGACGCGGACGACGACGACGCGGACGACGACACGGACTCCACCGTGAGCGACGACGACTCCGGCACCCCCGAGGTCGTGGCCGAGGCGGAGCCGGACCCGGACGCCGACCCGGTCGAGGAGATGCGGGCCGCCCTGCGGCGCGCCCCCGGTGACTGGTACGTCGTGCACTCCTACGCCGGCTACGAGAACAAGGTGAAGACCAACCTCGAGACGCGGGTGCAGACCCTCGACGTCGAGGACTACATCTTCCAGGTCGAGGTGCCCACCGAAGAGGTCACCGAGATCAAGAACGGGCAGCGCAAGCAGGTGCAGCGCAAGGTGCTGCCCGGCTACATCCTGGTGCGCATGGAGCTCAACGACCAGTCGTGGGGCGCCGTGCGCAACACGCCGGGTGTCACGGGCTTCGTCGGTGCCACCTCGCGGCCGTCCCCGCTGACCCACGACGACGTCATCAAGTTCCTGCTGCCGAAGACCGAGCCGAAGCAGGCCGCGTCCGCCGGTGGCAAGTCCGACGTCTCCAGCGGAGCGGGCAAGTCCGCGGTGGAGGTCGACTTCGAGGTCGGCGAGTCCGTCACGGTCATGGACGGCCCGTTCGCCACGCTGCCGGCCACGATCAACGAGGTCAACGTCGACGCCCAGAAGCTCAAGGTCCTCGTCTCCATCTTCGGGCGCGAGACCCCGGTCGAGCTGGCCTTCAGCCAGGTCTCGAAGATCTGACCTCCGCCGCGGTCGGCAGGTCCGCGGCGCGCACACAATCGACAACAGGGAAACGAGATGCCCCCCAAGAAGCGGAAGCTCTCCGCGATCATCAAGCTCCAGATCAAGGCCGGAGCGGCCACGCCGGCGCCGCCGGTCGGCCCCGCGCTGGGTCAGCACGGCGTCAACATCATGGAGTTCTGCAAGGCCTACAACGCCGCCACGGAGTCCCAGCGCGGCGACATCGTCCCGGTCGAGATCTCGGTGTTCGAGGACCGCTCGTTCACCTTCGAGCTCAAGACCCCGCCCGCCGCTCGGCTGCTGCTCAAGGCCGCCGGTGTGGAGAAGGGCAGCGGCGAGCCGCACATCAAGAAGGTCGCCACGGTCACGATGGACCAGGTGCGGCAGATCGCGCAGACCAAGATGCAGGATCTGAACGCCTCCGACATCGACCAGGCGGCGAAGATCATCGCCGGCACCGCGCGGTCGATGGGAATCACCGTCCAGGGCTGAGGCGTTCCCTTCCGGGACGTTCCACCCCCCGCACGTGTGGGAGAGCCGGGCGCGGCTCGTACCACGACCTGACTCGCGGTCCGGTTGACCGCAGAACGAGGACAGAGCAATGGCACAGCGCAGCAAGATCTACCGCAAGGCGGCCGAGCAGATCGACGCCGAGCGGCTCTACACCCCGCTCGAGGCCGCCGGCCTGGCGAAGCAGACGGGCAGCACGAAGATGGACGCCACCGTCGAGGTCGCGATGCGTCTCGGCGTCGACCCCCGCAAGGCCGACCAGATGGTCCGCGGCACCGTGAACCTGCCTCACGGCACCGGCAAGACGGCGCGCGTCATCGTGTTCGCCACCGGCGACAAGGCCGCCGAGGCCGAGGCCGCCGGTGCCGACGCGGTGGGCGCCGAGGACCTGATCGAGCGCATCCAGGGCGGCTGGCTGGACTTCGACGCGGCGATCGCCACGCCCGACCAGATGGCCAAGGTCGGCCGGATCGCCCGCATCCTGGGCCCGCGTGGCCTGATGCCGAACCCGAAGACCGGCACGGTCACCCCGGACGTCACCAAGGCGATCCAGGACATCAAGGGCGGCAAGATCAACTTCCGGGTCGACAAGCAGGCCAACCTGCACCTCGTCATCGGCAAGGCCTCGTTCGACACCGAGAAGCTGGTCGAGAACTACGGCGCCGCGCTCGACGAGATCCTGCGGGCCAAGCCCTCGGCCGCCAAGGGCCGCTACATCAAGAAGGTCACGGTCTCCACGACCACCGGTCCCGGCATCCCGGTGGACCCGAACCGCACGCGCAACCTGCTGGTGGACGAGACCCCGTCCGCCTGAGCGCACGCACCCGACGCACCCCGCCGCCCCCAGGGCGGCGGGGTGCTGTCGTCTGGGCCCAGCGCCGAAGTTCAGGAAAGCCACTTTCAGGCCCTGTGCGGGCAGGAAAGTGGCTTTCCTGAACCTGGCCGGAGGGCCCTACGCCCAGTCCGCCAGGATCTCGTCCGCCGTCTCCGGGGACCCGGCCGCGCCTCGGAGGCCGGGGGGTGTGCGGGAGAAGCGGGGGGCCGGGGCGGCCTGGGCCACCCCGTCGTTCTCGACGATCGTGCGGCGCGCGGCGATGTGGGGGTGCTCGGCCACCTCGCCGAAGGCGAGCACGGGGGTGACGCACGCGTCGGTGCCGGCGAACGCCGCCGCCCACTCGTCGCGGGTGCGCGTCGCGAAGATCCCGGCGAACCGCTCCGCCGTCTCCGGCCACCGCTCCCGGTCGAACTGAGGCGGCAGCCCGGCGTCGGTGAGCCCGAGACCGGCCAGCAGCGCCGTGTAGAACTGGGGCTCGATGGCGCCCACGGCGACGTGCCTGCCGTCGGAGCAGGTGTACGTGTCGTAGAAGGGGGCTCCTCCGTCGAGCAGGTTGACGCCGGGCTCGTCGAGCCACGTCTTCTGCGCGAGGAATCCCCAGACCATCTGGCTCAGCAGCGACGCCCCGTCCACCATCGCGGCGTCGACGACCTGCCCCCGGCCCGAGCGCTCGGCCTCCCAGAGCGCTGCGAGCACGCCGATGACCAGCAGCATCGAGCCACCGCCGAAGTCGCCCACCAGGTTGAGAGGTGGCACGGGCCGCTCTCCGGGGCGGCCGATGGCGTGCAGCGCGCCGGTCAGCGAGATGTAGTTGATGTCGTGGCCGGCGTGGCGGGCCAGCGGGCCGTCCTGCCCCCACCCGGTCATCCGCGCGTAGACGAGTCTCGGGTTGCGGGCGTGGCAGTCGGCGGGGCCGACTCCGAGCCGCTCGGTGACGCCCGGCCGGTAGCCCTCCACCAGCACGTCGGCGCGTTCGACGAGCCGCAGCACCGTCTCGCGTCCGGCGTCGTCCTTCAGGTCGGCGGCCACGAGGCGGCGGCCGCGCAGCGTCGGGTCCGGGGTGTCGGGGGAGCCCAGTTGCAGGCCGCCGGACGGTCGGTCGATGCGCACGACGTCGGCGCCCAGGTCGGCGAGGATCATCGCGGCGTGCGGGCCGGGGCCGATCCCGGCCAGTTCCACGACCTTGAGCCCGGCGAGCGGCCCCGTGCGTGCCCCGGGGCCCGCCTCGTCGCCGTGCGTCATCCGGCACCTCCCGTTCGGTACGGCCCGTCCACTGTAGCGGTCAGAGTTGACTGTTCGGTCGTGGTCGTCATGCCACCGCGATCGGCTCGGCGTCCACGGCGGGCGCGGCATGGTCGAGGCCACGCCATGCCGAGGCGAGCAGGTCCAGCGCGGTGTCCATCCGGTCCCGCCGCAGCGTGTAGGGCAGCCGGAGGTGCCGTTCGAACGCGCCGTCGAGGCCGAACCGCGGGCCGGCCGCGAGCAGCACGTCGGACCGGCGGGCCGCCACCGTCAGCCGGCTGGAGGCCGCCTCGTCGAGCTCGACCCAGAGGCAGAGGCCGCCACGGGGATGCGACGGCCGCCATCGGGGGAAGGCCCCGGTGAGCTTCTCGAGCAGGTGGTCACGCCCGGCGGCGAGCGCGGGGCGCCGTGCTCCGGCAATGGCCTCGACGTCGGCCAGCAGCCGCGCGACGACGAGCTGTTCGAGGATCGGGCCGCCGAGGTCGACCGAGGCCCGCAGCGCGGCGAGCCTGCGCACCATCGGCGCCGACGCGCGGATCCAGCCCACCCGCAGCCCGCCCCAGAACACCTTGCTCGCGGACCCGATCGTGAGCACGAGCGGCGAGTCGGCGGCGCCGAAGGACGCCACGGGTGCGACGGAGGGGCCGTCGAGTGTCAGCTCGGCCAGCGTCTCGTCGATGAGCAGTGGGGTGCCGGTGCGCCGGGCGAGGTCGACGAGCCGCTCGCGACCAGAGGGGTCGAGCAGCGCGCCGGTGGGGTTCTGGAAGTCCGGGACGATGTAGGCCAGGCGGGGCGCGACGTCGCGCACCACGGAGGTGAGCAGGTCGAGGTCCCAGGTGCCGGTGCCGTCCGGGTGCGGACCCATCGGGACGGGCACGGCGCGAGCCCCGCGCGTCGAGACCGCATCGAGGGCGTTCGGGTAGGTGGGGTGCTCCACGAGCACGCGGTCACCCGGCGCGGCCAGCGCGGTGATCGCGAGTGAGATCGCGTGCTGGCCGCCGGCGGTGACCAGTATCTGGTCGGGGCTCGTGGGCAGGCCGCGCGTGGTGAACCGCTCGGCGATGGCGGAGCGCAGTGCGGGCAGGCCGACGAGGTCGTAACCGTGGCCGCCGAGGTACGCGTCGAGATCGTGCACGGCCGCGGCGGCCGCGGTGCGCAGGTGCTCCGACGGCGCGGGGAGGGCGGCGTGCGCGAGGTCGAACAACGACCGGTCGCTCTGCGGCGAGAACGGGGACAGCGTCTCGGTGCCGGGGACGTCGGCGGGGAGCCGGGTCCAGCTGCCGGCGCCGCGCCTGCTGCGCAGCACGCCGGCGTCGCGCAGCGCGTCGTAGGAGGTGGCCACGGTGGTGCGGCTGACCGCGAGGGCCGTGGCCAGCTCCCGCTCTGCGGGCACCCGAGTGTGGAGCGGCAGCCGCCCGTCGAGCACGAGGAGCCGGATCCGGTCGGTCAGCGCCCCGGCGAGCCGTCGGCCGTCGGGCGGTCGCCAGTCGCCCAGCAGCCGGGCAAAGCTGCGCGCTCCGATGCGGCGTCCGACGTCGTCCGGGTCCACCCATGCCACCTTCGCAGAATTGGCCATGTGCAAGCAGGCCAATCCTACGCAGGCTGGGCGTATGGAGATGACCCCGTGGCTACTGCTCACCGTTCTCACCGTGATCGCCGTTGCGGCCCCGCGCTACGGCGTGGACAGCAGGTGGCCCGCGCCGGGCGACCTACCGGCGCCGCAGCCCCGGCATCGGGTGCGCGACGACCTCACCTCGATCGCGCACGCCGCCCGTCAGGCGTTCCCGTCCCACCGGGCGCGGGGGTAGCCAACGGCGGCGACGGCTCACGCATCCAGGAGGTCGGCGCGGCCGGCCTCCTGCAGCTGGGCGCGGTACGGGCCGAACATGCCCTTGGCCATCGGCAGCACCTTCAGCAGCTTCGCGACCGGCCCCTTGGCCCGGACGTCGCCCTTCGCCAGCGCCACCGGGAGGATCACCTTGCCGAGCCAGAACCGGTTTCCGGTGTCGGCCGTCATGAACAGCTCGATGTTCGGTGTGGGCCCCGTGCCCGCGCCTTCGTGGATCTCGGAGTTCGGCATGTCGACGGTGATCACCGCGTCCGGATCCGTGTAGGTGATCCGCAGGACCACCCCCGACGGGCGCAGTTTCTCCACCAGCTCCGGGTCCTCCATCCCTCGGCGGAAGATCCCCCCGAGGAACTCGTAGACCTCGGCCTCGTTCCGGAACGCCGCCACGGTGCAGGTCCTCTCGCTCGTCGTCGATCAGCCGCAGTCTCATGGACGGGGACGCGCAGCGCGACCCTGCGACCGGGCCACCCGCGGCCCCCGCGGGCCAACGCGCGGCGACCTCAGCGGGCCCGGCCGTCGTTGTCCAGCAGCCCGTAGCGACCCGCGAGCGCCGCCGCCTCGATCCGGTTGGCCACGCCCAGCTTGTGCAGCAGGGCGGCGATCATCCGTTTGGCGGTGCGCTCGCTCACCAGCATCGGCTTGGCGATCTCGCTGGTCTCCAGGCCGCGGGCGAGCAGTGCCCACAGCTGCAGGTCCCGCCCGTCCAGGCGCTCGAGGATGCCGTCCCCGGTGCGGTCGCCCGCCTCGAGAAGGGCGTCGAGCAGGTCGGCCGGAACCACGCGCACCCCGGCGGCCACCGTGAGCAGCGGGGCGACGAGCACCTCCGGATCGGCCGACTTGCCGAGGAAGCCGGTCGCGCCGGCCCGCAGCGCGGCCGTGGCCAGCCCCAGGTCCTCGGTGCCCGAGAGCGCGAGCACCCTGGTTGCGGGATATGCCGCGGTCAGCCTGCGGATCGTCGCCACGCCTCCGAGCGGGGGCAGCGCGAGATCGACGATCGCGATGTCGGCGGCTTCCCGGCCGACGAGGGCGACGGCCTCCTCGCCAGCCGTCGTCGATCCGGCCACGACGAACCTGTCGCCCGCGCGCGACTCCAGGAGCAGTGCCAACCCCTGCGAGAAGAGGGCGTGGTCGTCGACGATGACCACGACGTACCGGCCGTCGCGCACGGGACCGCACTGTAGTGCGGCGGGCAGAACCGTCCACCGGGTCGTTGCGCGCCATCAATCAGGGTGATCGAGAAATCGTATGCTCGGAAGGGGAGAGGACGGCACGCCTGCGCTGTGCAGGGGGTCCTCGTCCGCGGAGTGCTGGAGGGGAACGACATGAGCGACGGTGGGCACGACGTCGAGTTCCCGGTCGGATCGTTCGACCTGCCCACCGAGCTGGAGCGGTTCCGCACCCTGCGGGACTCCGTCGTTCCCGAGGACGTCGTGACCAGGATGGACCGGGCCACCGCCGAGCTGGTGGCGTCGGCGCTCGCCGACCAGGTGCCCGCCGTGGGGGAGGCCGCGCCCTCGTTCCGCCTGCCGAACGCCACGGGCGCCGAGGTCTCGCTCGACCGGCTGCTCGCCGACGGACCGGTCGTCGTCTCGTTCTACCGGGGGGCCTGGTGCCCTTTCTGCAACCTCGAACTGCGCGCGCTGCAGCAGACGCTGCCGCAGATGAGGGAGCTCGGGGCCGCGCTCGTCGCGATCTCCCTGCAGACCCCGGACAACTCGCTGACCATGGTGGAGAGGCACGGTCTCGACTTCGAGGTGCTCAGCGACGTCGGCGGGGAGGTGACGCGGTCCTACGGGCTGGAGTTCCGCCTCCCGGAGTACCTGCAGGAGTCCTACGAGCTGCTGGGGCACCCGCTGCCGAGGTTCAACGGCATCGACCAGCACACCCTGCCGGTCCCGGCCACCTTCGTGGTCGACCGCGACTCGATCATCCGGTTCGCGTACGTCAACCCGGACTACATGTACCGGGCCGACCCCGCCGACATCCTCGCGGCGCTGCGCTCGATCGCCTGACGCCGCCGGGCCGACCGCCGCTCGGCGGGGCGGCCCGGGTGGCGCCGCCGGTGGGAGATGCTGGCGCCGTGCACATGGACGGCGCCGTCCGCGCCCTGTCGTCCCTCGAGGAGCGCACCGCCGTCCTCATCCGCCTGTTCGTCGTCTGCTCGGTGGGGCTCGCGCTGGTGCTCGGCCCCGAGCTGGCACGCGGGCGAGGAGCGGTGCTCGGCTGGCTCGTGCTGGCGACGCTCGGCTACGCCGTCGTGCTCGCGGTGGGCGAATGGCGCGGGCGGCGGCTGCTCCCGCCGTGGCTGTCGACGTCGATCGACGCCGTGCTCGCGCTGGCCGCCTGCGGGCTGACGGGTGGGGCGGCCAGCATCATGGTCGCGATCCTGCCGCTGGTGGTGATCGCCGCGGCCGTGCGCGGCGGGGCGGTGATCGGCAGGCTCGCCGCGCTCGGGGTGGGCGCGGGGTTCACGGTCGCCGCCGTCCTGGGGTCGGACGCGGCTGTGCCACCCGTCGAGCGGTGGCTCGCCGGTGCGTGGTGGACAGGCTACCTGGTTGCGGCCGCGGTGCTGGTGGGGGTGCTGCTGCGGATGCTGGAGAGCCAGCTCGACGCGGCCGCGGTGTCCCGGGCCATGGCGCTCGCCGAGCACGAGGCCTTCCTGGAGGAGCGTGACCTGCGGGCCCGGCTGCTCGCCGCCCAGGAGGCCCGGATGGACGGGGTCCGGGTCGTGCTCCACGAGTTCCGCACACCCGTCGCGTCCCTCACCGCACTGACCGCGGACCTGGCCGCCGACCGGCTCTCCGGGGACGCGCGGCGCACGGCTACCCGGCTGCTGGCCGAGCACGCCGTGCACCTGCGCGACATGCTCGACGGGCTCGCCGACGTCGCGGTGCGGGAAGGTTCCCCGCTCGGCCGGGTCCGGGAGCGGCCGGTGCGGCTCGTCGAGCTCGCCGAGGCCGTCCTCGACGCGGCCGGGGTGGAGCCGGCGCGGCGGTCGGCCCGGGTGACCCCGCCGGACACGGTGGTCCGCTGCGACCCGCAACGGCTGCGCCGGGTGCTCACCAACCTGGTGGAGAACGCCGCGCGGCACAGCGGGGACGCCGTTGTCGAGCTGGAGCTGTGGCACGCCGACGGGCGGCTGGTGGCCGAGGTGCGCGACCGCGGGCCCGGTCTCCCGCCCGGCCAGGAGGGTGTGGTGACGGCGAAGGGGGTCGCGCTCGGCGACCGCCGGGGCACGGCGGGGATCGGGCTGTGGATCGTCGAGGCACTGGTGGCGGCGATGGACGGCGAGGTGCGCCTGCTGCCCCGGGACGGTGGGGGCCTGGTGGCCCATCTGGAGCTCCCTCTCCCCGCGACCTGACCGGCGCGACGCCGGGAGCACGCTGGCACCCAGGGGCCACGGCAGGAACCCGTGGCCCGGTGCGGCGTGCAGTGATCCACGCCATGCTGCCCCCATGAAGACCACGGCGGCGGTACTCCGGGAGCTGGGCGGCAAGTGGGAGGTCGAGGAGGTCGAGCTCGACCCACCAGGCCCGGGCGAGGTGCTGGTGGAGCTGGTCGCGAGCGGGCTGTGCCACTCCGATGAGCACCTCGTCACGGGCGACCTGCCCGCGGCGTTGCCGATGGTCGGGGGGCACGAGGGCTCCGGGCGGGTGCTCGAGGCCGGTACCGGCGTCACGGAGGTGGCGGTCGGCGACCCCGTCGTGATGACCTTCCTCCCCTCCTGCGGCCGGTGCAGCTACTGCGCGCAGGGTTTCACCTCCCTGTGCAACGACGGTGCGGGTGCGATGCTCGGCCCGCAGCTCGACGGCACCTATCGCTTCCACAGTGGGAGCGGCGAGGACCTCGGGCAGATGTGCCTGCTGGGCACGTTCGCGCGGCACACCGTGGTGCCGGTCAAGTCCGTCGTGAAGATCGACGAGGGCATCCCGCTGGAGCTCGCCGCGCTCGTCGGCTGCGGGGTCACCACGGGGGTCGGCTCGGCGGTCCGGACGGCCGACCTCCGGGTCGGTGACACGGCGGTCGTCATCGGCATCGGCGGGATCGGGGCCAACGCCGTGCAGGGCGCGAAGCTGGCGGGCTGCCGGTACGTGGTGGCCGTCGACCCCGTGGCGTTCAAGCGCGAGAAGGCACTGGAGCTGGGGGCCACCCACGTGGCCGCCGACATGGACGAGGCCTGGGCGACGGTCTCCGAGCTGACGCGGGGCCGGCTCGCGGACGCCGCCATCCTCACCACGGGCGTGGCCGAGGGCAGCTACCTGCAGCCCGCGCTGCAGCTCGTCGGCAAGCGCGGCCGGGTGGTCGTCACGGCGCTCGGCCACCCCGACGAGGACACGGCGTCGCTCTCGCTGCTGGAGCTCACCCTCTACGAGAAGCAGATCCGCGGCGCGCTGTACGGGAGCTCCAACGCGCAGCACGACGTGCCCCGCCTGCTGGAGCTGCACCGGCTCGGCCAGCTGAAGCTGGAGGAGCTGGTGACCAGGACCTACGCGCTCGACGAGATCAACACGGGCTACCAGGACATGCGCGAGGGTCGCAACATCCGCGGCGTCATCCGGTACTGATCCAGGCAGGGACCACAGCAGAGGAGCTGACGGTGACCGACGGTCGATCGACGGGGCACGGCAGGCGTACCGCGTTCGCCACGCTGCAGCGTGGCGGGCTGAACCTCGACTCGTTGCCGATGCGGCTGTTCACGAAGGGCAACGCGCGGCACTGGAACCCGGCCGACATCGACTTCAGCCAGGACGCGCGCGACGTCGCCGACATGACCGAACACGAGCGCTGGTGGACCTGCACGCTCGCCGCGCAGTTCCTGGCGGGCGAGGAGGCGGTCACCGTGGACCTGCAGCCCTTCGTGGCGGCGATGGCGGCCGAGGGCCGCCTCGCCGACGAGATGTACCTGACCCAGTTCGTGTTCGAGGAGGCCAAGCACACCGAGGCGTTCCGCCGGTGGTTCGACGCCGTCGGGATCACCGACGACCTGCACTCCCACGTCGACTCGAACCCCCACTACATGGAGATCTTCGCGCGGCAGCTCCCGGAGAGCCTGCACGCGCTCGCGGCCGACCCGTCGCCGCGGAACCAGATCCGGGCCTCGGTCACCTACAACCACATCGTCGAGGGCACGCTCGCGCTCACCGGCTACTTCGCGTGGGCGAAGGTGTGCTCCAGCCGCGGGATCCTGCCCGGCATGCAGCAGGTCATCAAGCTCATCGGCGACGACGAGCGGCGGCACATGGCCTGGGGCACGTTCACCTGCCGCAGGCACGTCGCCGCCGACGACAGCCTGTGGGACGCGGTGGACGAGCGGATGCAAGAGCTGCTCGTGCCCGCGATGGGAGTGGTCACCCACACCTTCGAGGAGTTCGAGGGCGAGGAGCCGCCGTTCGCGGTGGACCTGAACGAGCTGGCCGAGTACGCGATGGACAAGCTCGGACGCAGGCTCGGCGCCATCGAGTCGGCGCGGGGGGCGGACGTGCGGGCCATCGACGTCGACGTCGCGCCCGAACAGCTCGAGGAACGGTTCCACGCCGAGGATCTCGCGAACCATCCCCTCGCGGCCGTCTGACCGGGTCCGCCGCCACCCGTTCGGGACCGTCCGGCCGGGTGGCTCCTGCCGGTGACCATGGCGTACCGTGCCCGAATTGCGGCGGATGGTTGGCCTGATACGTCCGTACGGAGCAACCCGTTCACAGGATATGACCAGCGAGTAACCGACGTCACGAGGTCTCGTTGACCCATCGTGGGCAGCCGACCGGCCCGTTCCGCCGGGTCGGCCCGCTCCGATGAGAAGGGTCAGGAGGCACCGATGACCGGCGTCGAGGTCAAGGTGGAAGGGCTGTCGAAGTCCTTCGGCCGCGCCAACATCTGGTCCGACGTGACCCTGACGCTGCCGCCCGGTGAGGTGTCGGTGCTCCTCGGCCCGTCCGGCACAGGCAAGTCGGTGTTCCTCAAGACCCTCATCGGTCTGCTGAAGCCCGAGCGGGGCTCGATCGTCATCCACGACACCGACCTCGTGCGCTGCTCCGAGTCGCGGCTCTACGAGCTGCGCAAGCTGTTCGGGGTGCTGTTCCAGGACGGCGCGCTGTTCGGCTCGATGAACCTCTACGACAACATCGCGTTCCCGCTCCGCGAGCACACCAAGAAGTCCGAGGCGCAGATCCGCGACATCGTCGCGGAGAAGATGGAGATGGTCGGCCTCACCGGAGACGAGCGGAAGCTGCCCGGCGAGATCTCCGGCGGCATGCGCAAGCGGGCCGGGCTGGCGCGGGCGCTCGTGCTGGACCCGGAGATCATCCTGTTCGACGAGCCGGACTCCGGGCTCGACCCGGTGCGCACCGCCTACCTGAACCAGCTGATCATCGACCTCAACGCCCAGACGGACTCGACGTTCCTGATCGTCACCCACGACATCAACACCGCACAGACGGTGCCGGACAACATCGGGCTGCTCTACCGCAAGCACCTGGCGATGTTCGGGCCCCGCGAGGTGCTGCTGACGTCCGAGGAGCCGGTGGTCTCCCAGTTCCTGA
Organism: Pseudonocardia xinjiangensis; assembly: GCF_012911925.1. Taxonomy (GTDB): domain Bacteria; phylum Actinomycetota; class Actinomycetes; order Mycobacteriales; family Pseudonocardiaceae; genus Pseudonocardia; species Pseudonocardia xinjiangensis. The sequence continues at coordinate 95,694 of NZ_JAAXKY010000006.1, forward strand.
ACGGGCGCAGGCAGGGGCCGATCGGCATGTCGGAGGAGAAGGACACCGCCCAGGCCGCCAGGGAGATGGAGGAGGCGGGGGAGCTCGCAGGCCTGCCGCCGCTGAAGCCACAGCTGCAGCCGAGCCCGGGCGTGGCGGAGCGCAAGGCCGTCGGCAGGCGCCGCGAGCGGGTGCTGCAGATGCTCCACACGCTGCCCCCCGCCGCCCAGCAGGCGATCCGCGAGAGCTACGCCGACGACCCGCTGCCCGTACCCCGCCCGGC
>NZ_JAAXKY010000070.1 GCF_012911925.1 Pseudonocardia xinjiangensis
GCCCGGGCCTGCCGCCGTGCCCGCCCCGCCCCGGCCGGGGCCGCCGGCGGTGCCGGGGGTGCCGCACCCGGCGCCCCCCGTGGCCACGCCGGCGGCGGTCGCTCCGGAGGTGGCGGCGCCGGTGGCCCAGCCCTCCCCCGTGGCCAGCGCCGGCACCGACCCGGGCCGCTGGGGGCGGGTCGACGCCGAGGGCACGATCTACGTCCGCACTCCCGAGGGTGAGCGGATCGTGGGCTCCTGGCAGGCCGGGGCCCCCGAGGAGGGGCTCGCCCACTTCGCCCGCCGGTTCGACGACCTGCTCACCGAGGTCGAGCTGCTCGCCGCCCGGCTCGCGGCGGGCGGCGGCGAGCCGAAGCACGCCCTGAGCAGCGCGAAGACGCTGCGTGACGGGCTGGCCGAGGCCACCGTGGTCGGCGACCTGGTGGGGCTGCGGGCCCGGCTGGACGAGCTGGTGACCCAGGCCGAGGAGGCCGTCGCCGCGGCCCGGTCGGCGCGCGACGCCCAGCGCGCCGCCGCGGTGGCCCGCAAGGAGGAGCTCGCGGCGGAGGCCGAGACCCTCGCCGAGGAGGCCACGCAGTGGAAGCAGGCGGGCGACCGGTTCAAGGCGATCCTCGACGAGTGGCGCGCGATCCGCGGCGTCGACCGCAAGACCGACGAGCTGCTGTGGAAGCGGTTCTCGAAGGCGCGTGAGTCGTTCAACCGGCGCCGCGGCTCCCACTTCGCCGACCTCGACCGCCAGCGCGCCACGGCCAAGACCCGCAAGGAGGAGCTGGTCGTCGAGGCCGAGAAGCTGAGCGACTCCGACGACTGGGGTCCCACGGCGGCCCGTTTCCGCGACCTGATGACGGAGTGGAAGGCCGCGGGGCGCGCGCAGAAGGACGCCGACGACTCGCTGTGGCAGCGCTTCCGCACCGCTCAGGACGCGTTCTTCGCGCGCCGCGCCGGCACGTTCGCCGAGCGCGACGCCGAGTTCGCGGCCAACGCCGACGCGAAGCGGGCGCTGCTCGTCGAGGCCGAGAAGATCGACCTGTCCGACCCGGCCGGGGCACGCGCGGCGCTGCGGCGCGTCCAAGAGCGCTGGGAGGAGATCGGCAAGGTCCCGCGCGACGACATCCGGCCACTCGAGGCCGGCCTGCGGGCCGTCGAGGAGAGGGTGCGGGAGGCCGCCGAGCGGCAGTGGCGGCGCACCGACCCCGAGGCCGAGGCGAGGGTGGCCCAGTTCCGCGAGCGGGTGGCCCAGTTCGAGGCGCAGGCGGAGAAGGCCAGCGCGGCCGGTGACGCCCGGCGTGCCGAGCAGGCCCGGAGCCAGGCCGAGCAGTGGCGCGAGTGGCTCACCACCGCGGAGCAGGCGGTCAAGCAGCGCTGAGGGGCGGGCAGCGCTGAGGGCCGGGCAGCCCGCGGGCTGCCCGCCCCTCAGCGGCGCCCGGCGATCCGCACCCAGCACACAGCGAGCGCGATCACGGCGAGCAGGGCCACCACGAGCCCGATCCCGGCCGAGGTGCCGCCCGCGGTGATCGAGACCTGCCGGGACCAGATCGCCCACACCCCGGTCACCACGGAGATCCCGCAGCCCACCGCGGCCAGCCAGGCGAGCGCCCACCACCGGGTGGCGAGCGCGAGTGCCGAGACCACGAGGCCGAAGCCGAGCGAGGTGAAGGTGAACAGCCGCGGCAGCACGCCGAGCTGCGGCTCGAGGCCCGCGAGCACCTGCCACCCGTGGATCGACCCGGTCCACGGCAGGATCAGCCCCACGATCAGCACGAGGATCGCGACGGACACTCCCATCGCGGTCGGGCCGGGGTCGATCTGGCGGACGATCGGGAAGCGCCTCCCGCTCAGCTCCGCGTCGAGGGCCACCAGCTCGTCGGGAATCTTCCGGTCACTCATCACGTCTCTCCCTCACTGCGCCGGGTCACGCGCTCGTCCCGCACGCGGGTGCCGCCGCCACCGGCTCCGGCGCACCGAACGCGGGCAGGCCCAGCCCGGTGGCGGCGCCCCCGGTACGGGTACCCGTCTCGTGGACGTCACCCGCGCGCGTGCGCCGGTGGGACAACACAGGACCGTCGGCCACCAGGTGGTGCGGCGCCCCGTACCCGACGGTGACCTCGACGACGTCCCCCGGCCGGATCGTGCCGGAACCCTCCGGACCCGGAGCGAAGTGGACCAGCCGCCCGTCACGGGCGCGGCCGCTCATCCGCCGGGTGGCGCCGTCCTTGCGGCCTTCCCCCGTGGACACCAGCACTTCGACGACCCGGCCCTCGAGGGCGCGGTTGGCCTCCCAGGAGATCTCCTCCTGGAGCGTGACGAGCCGCTCGTACCGCTCCTGCACCACGGCCTTGGGCACCTGGTCGGGCAGCGTGGCCGCGGGGGTGCCCGGCCGCGGCGAGTACTGGAACGTGAAGGCGTTGGCGAACCGGGCGGCACGCACGACGTCGAGAGTGGCCTCGAAGTCGGCGTCGGTCTCGCCGGGGAACCCGACGATGATGTCGGTGCTGATCGCCGCGTCCGGGATCGACGCGCGCACCTCGTCGATGATCCCCAGGTAGCGCGTGGACCGGTAGGAGCGGCGCATCCGGCGCAGCACGTCGTCGGAGCCGGACTGCAGCGGCATGTGCAGCTGCGGGCACACGTTCGGCGTCTCGGCCATGGCCGCGATCACGTCGGAGGTGAAGTCGCGCGGGTGCGGCGAGGTGAAGCGCACCCGCTCGAGGCCCTCGACGTCGCCGCAGGCCCGCAGCAGCTTGGCGAAAGCGCCGCGGTCGCCGAACTCGACGCCGTAGGAGTTGACGTTCTGCCCGAGCAGGGTCACCTCGAGGACGCCGTCGGCCGCCAGTGCGGACACCTCGGCCAGCACGTCACCCGGCCTGCGGTCCTTCTCCGTGCCCCGCAGCGACGGCACGATGCAGAAGGTGCACGTGTTGTTGCAGCCCACGGAGATCGACACCCAGCCGGCGTAGGCCGACTCGCGGCGGGCGGGCAGCGTGGAGGGGAAGACCTCGAGCGACTCGGCGATCTCGACCTGGGCGGCCTCGTTGTGCCGGGCCCGCTCCAGCAGGACCGGCAGGGCGTGCACGTTGTGGGTGCCGAACACCACGTCGACCCAGGGGGCGCGCCGGACGATCTCCGAGCGGTCCTTCTGCGCGAGGCAGCCACCCACCGCGATCTGCATGCCCGGCCGGGCGTCCTTCACCGGCCGGAGGTGGCCGAGGTTGCCGTAGAGCCGGTTGTCGGCGTTCTCCCGAACGGCGCAGGTGTTGAAGACGACGACGTCGGCATCGTCCGACTCGGCCTTCGCGTACCCCGCCGCCTCCAGGAGCCCGGCCATGCGCTCGGAGTCGTGCACGTTCATCTGGCACCCATAGGTGCGGATGGTGTAGCTGCGGGTCACAGAAAAAGAGTAGGCCGTCGAGAGGCGGTCGACCGCATCGGCCGGGCACGGCAGGATGCCCCCGTGGCGGGTGGGGGCGTGATGGGACGGCGCGCCGTCCTGCGCGGGCTCGGCGCGCTCGGCGTGCTGGGGGCGCTCGCCGCCTGCTCGTCTCCCTACGCCGGCACCCGGCTGACGCTGGCGACGGGCGGCACCCAGGGCGTCTACTTCCGGCTGGGAAACGCGCTGGCCGACGCGTGGCAGCGGAAGCTGGGGCTCGACCTCCGTCCGGGGGTGCTGTCGACAGCGGGCTCGGTGGACAACCTGCGGCTGCTCGCCGACGGCGGCGCCGATGTGGTGTTCAGCCAGGTGGACACGGCTGCCGACCAGCTGGAGCGCTCCACGCCCGGCGACCCGCGGGCCCCCCGCGCGCTCGCCCGGATCTACGACGACGTCGTGCACGTCGTCGTCAGGGCGTCCTCGCCCGCGACGACGCTGGCCGGCCTGCGGGGGGCGCGGGTGTCGATCGGAGCCCCCGACTCGGGCGTGTACGTGATCGCCACCCGGTTGCTGCGCGCGGCCGGGCTGGTGCCGGACACCGATCTGCAGGCGCAGCAGCTCGGGATCAACGAGTCCGTCGCCGCGATGGAGAGCGGCGCGATCGACGCGTTCTTCTGGTCGGGCGGGGTGCCCACCGAGGGCGTCAGCCGGCTGGCGACGACGCTGCCCATCCGGTTGCTGGACCTCGAGGACGTGGTCAAGGAGGTACGGGCGGCCTTTCCGGCGTACGCGCCCGGCACGGTCCCGGCCACGACCTACGGGATCCCGGCCCCCGTCACCACACTCCTGGTGCGCAACTTCCTGCTGGTGGCCGCATCGATGCCGGACGATCTGGCGAATGCGCTGGTCAAAGGCATGTTCGAGGCGCAGCCGGAACTGGCGTTGGCCAGCCCCTCGGCCCTCACCATCGACCCGCGCGCCGCCATCGGCACCCAGCCGGTGCCGTTGCACCCCGGCGCGGAGCGGTTCTTCCGCCTGCTGAAGACCAGCTGATCTCAGCCGCCTCCGGGCTCCTCCCCGGCCGCCTCCGGGGCCACCCGGACCAGCCGCGCGATCACCTGCAGGCCGCCACCGGCCGGTAGTTCGAGGCGCAGCTCACCGCCCGCGACCTCGACGGTGCGGGCGGCGATGGCCAGCCCGAGCCCGGAGCCCTCGACGTTGCTCTGCGCGGGACTGCGCCAGAACCGGCCCGTCGCCCGCTCCAGCTCGTCGGGGGCCAGCCCCGGGCCGGTGTCCCGCACGGCGATCTCGACGTGGGACGCCGTGGCCGCGGTCCGCACGGTGATCGTGCCACCGCGCGGGGAGAACTTCACCGCGTTGTCCAGCAGCGCATCGAGCACGGTCTCGATCGCCCCGGTCGGCGCCGCCGCCCGCAGCCCGCGCCGCCCGTTGCGCAGGAGCTGCAGGCCCGTGTGCTCGGCGAGCGGCCGCCAGGCGTCGAGCCGGTCCGCGACGACCGGGTCGACCTCGACGTCCGCCACCGGGGCGGTGCGCTCGGCGCGGGCCAGCGCGAGCAGCCCGTCGAGCAGCGTGGAGAGCCGGTCGGTCTCCTCCAGAGCGGCGACGTGGTCCTCGGCGCCGGCCGCGTCGAGGTGCCCCTCCAGGTTGGACAGCCGCAGGCGCAGCGCGGTGAGCGGGTTGCGCAGCTGGTGGCTCGCGTCGGCGACGAAGGCGCGCTGCGCCGAGTACGCCTGCGTCACCGTCTCCGCCATCCGGTCGAAGGAGACCGACAGCCTGCGCAGCTCGGGGGGCCCGGTCCCGTCGGCCACCGGCTCCGCCCCGGCTCCGGCGAGCACCGCGGCCGCCACGCGCCCGGTGCCCTCGTCGAGCCTGCGGACCGGACGCAGGATCCACCGGACGATCGGGAGCGCGACCAGTACGGCCATTACGAGGGCGAGCAGCCCGGCGGCCGCGACCAGCGACCACACCCGCAGCTCCTCGGCGCGCAGCGCGGTGGTGGGCGACACGGTGACGACGGCTCCGCGCACCTCGGTGTCGACCAGCACCGGTTCGGCGAGCACCATCGGCCGGTCGTCCCACGGCAGGAGCAGCGGGTAGGCCTCCGAGCGCCGGTTCGCCAGTGCCAGCTCGACCCGCTCCCGGCCGGCGTCGTCCAGCACCGGCGCCGGGCGCCGCGAGGCGGCCACCAGCTCACCCTCGCGGTCGACCACCAGCACCGCCACGCCGTACACGGCGTCGTAGCGGGTCAGGTCGGCGGTCAGCCCCGTGGTGTCCGCGTCGGTGATCGGGCGCTCGGCGAGCGAGGCGTAGAAGATCGTGTCGGTCAACCGGTCGGTGAACAGCTCGAGCTGGTTGGCGTAGGCGTTGGTCAGCGCCAGCGGTACCCCGAGGCCCGCGGCCAGCAGGCCGACCAGGAACAGCACGATCACCAGTAACCGGGCGGCCACCCCTACTCCGCGCCGATTCCGGGGGCCCCGCTCTCGGGCACACCCAGCCGGTAGCCGACGCCCCGGACCGTCTGCACCAGCTCGGGGCGGCCGAGCTTGGTGCGGAGCGTGGCCACGTGGACGTCGAGCGTCCGGTTGGCGCCCGCCCAGGACCGGCCCCACACCTCCGCCACGATCCGGCTGCGCGTGCACACGGCGCCGCCCGAGCTCGCGAGCAGCGCGAGCACCTGGAACTCCTTGCGGGTGAGGTTCACCGGCGTCCCCCCGACCGTCACCGAGTGGCGGTGCAGGTCGACGCTCACGTCGTCGACCATCACGATGTCCTCCGGCCCGGCGGGCGAGGCGACCCGGCGCCGCCGGTACACGGCATGGACCCGCGCCACCAGCTCGCCGATGTCGTAGGGCTTGACGATGTAGTCGTCGGCCCCGGAGTGCAGCCCGAGGATGCGGTCGTCCACCTCGCCGCGTGCCGACACCACGATCACCGGGACCTCGCTGACCTCGCGGATCGCCCGGCAGACGTCCACCCCGTCGATGTCGGGCAGGCCGAGGTCGAGCAGCACGACATCGACACCGGCCAGGTGGTCGACGGCACCGCGGCCGCGCGAGAGCCGCGTGGTGGTGATGCCGTGGCGGTGCAGCGCCGGACGTAGTGCGGCCGCGATCCGATCATCGTCCTCCACCAGCAGGATGTGCACGTTCCTCCACACCTTCTCGCCGAGCGTTATCGGAGCGAAACCCTATGGGTTGCTCAAGGTGCTGGACTGTGCCATCCACACCCCCATAGCGTCCCGCCATGCCCGGAGGCCCGCGATGACCAACACGCCCATGATCCGGATGGCGTCCGTCGACAAGCACTTCGGCGAGCTGCACGTCCTGCGCGACATCAACCTCGAGGTCGCGAGCGGCCAGGTCGTGGTGGTGCTCGGCCCGTCGGGGTCCGGCAAGTCCACGCTCTGCCGCACGATCAACCGCCTGGAACCGATCGACAGCGGCACCATCGAGGTCGACGGCAAGGAGCTGCCCGCCGAGGGCAAGGCACTCGCCGCGCTGCGCGCCGATGTCGGCATGGTCTTCCAGAGCTTCAACCTGTTCGCGCACAAGACGATTCTCGAGAACGTCACCCTCGGGCCGCTCAAGGTCCGCAAGGCGTCGAAGTCCGACGCCGAGAAGAACGGGCTCGCGCTCCTCGAACGGGTCGGGATCGCGAACCAGCGCGACAAGTACCCGGCCCAGCTCTCCGGCGGCCAGCAGCAGCGCGCGGCGATCGCCCGTGCGCTGGCCATGAAGCCCAAGGTGATGCTCTTCGACGAGCCGACCTCCGCCCTCGACCCCGAGATGGTGCAGGAGGTCCTCGACGTGATGACCACGCTCGCCGCCGACGGCATGACGATGCTGGTGGTCACCCACGAGATGGGCTTCGCCCGCAGGGCCGCGCACCGGGTGGTGTTCATGTCCGACGGCGAGATCGTCGAGGACGCCGCGCCGGACGCCTTCTTCTCCAGCCCGACGTCCGACCGTGCCAAGGACTTCCTCGGCAAGATCCTCACGCACTGACGGGCCACATCCCGGTCGGCACCTGCCTCGTTTTCCCGCTCCAACGGAAGGACCCGCACCACCATGCGTCTCGCACACCTCACCCGGATCGCCGCGGTCGCGGCGGCGGTGGTGCTCGCTGCCACCGCCTGCGGTGACCAGTCGTCATCGCTCGGTTCCTCGGGTGCCGCGCCGTCGGTCGCCGAGGGCGTGTCCTTCCCGGCCGGCTCCACGATGGACACCCTCAACAAGGCCCAGACCCTGCGGCTGGGCACCAAGTTCGACCAGCCGCTGTTCGGCCTGAAGGGTCTCGACGGCAACCCCGCCGGCTTCGACGTCGAGATCGCCAAGATCATCGCGGCCAAGCTCGGAATCCCGGCCGACAAGATCGTCTACACCGAGGCACCGTCCGCCGTGCGTGAGGAGGTGATCGAGCAGAACCGCGTCGACATGGTCGTCGCCACCTACACGATCAACGACAAGCGCAAGGAACGCATCACCTTCGCCGGCCCGTACTACGTCGCGGGCCAGGACCTGATGGTGAAGAGCGACAACACCACCATCACCGGTCCGGACTCGCTGCGCGGCGCCAACGCCAAGGTCTGCTCCGTCGCCGGCTCGACGCCGTCGGAGAACATCAAGAAGTACATCGACCCGGCGAACCTCACGCTGTTCGACGTGTACTCCAAGTGCGCCGACGCGCTGCGCACCGGCCAGGTCGACGTCGTCACCACCGACAACGTCATCCTCACCGGCCTGATCGAGAACTCGGGCGGGGCGTTCAAGCTCGTGAACAAGAAGTTCACCGAGGAGCCCTACGGCATCGGCATCAAGAAGGGCGACGTCGCCTTCTGCGAGTTCATCGACCAGACGCTCAAGGAGGCGGAGACCGACGGCAGCTACAAGGCCGCCTGGGACTCGACCGTCGGGAAGGTCAGCCCGGAGGTTCCGCCGCTGCCCGCAGCCGGCACCTGCAGCTGATCTCCGACGCAACCGGGGTGCCGACCAGGCCGGTCGGCACCCCGGTTGCGTTCCTCCGCGCGAAAGAGGTCTCGTGGGCGTCATCGTCGAGCAGTTTCCGCTGTACGCGCAGGGTTTCCTCCAGACGCTGCGCATCTGCCTGTTCTCCGCGGTCGGTGCGCTCGTCCTGGGCACGATCCTGGCGGGCTTCCGGGTCTCACCGGTGCCACCGCTGCGGATGGTCGGCTCCGCATGGGTCACGGTCTTCCGCAACACCCCGCTGGCCGTCGTCCTGTTCGCCGTGGCCTTCGGGCTGCCCGAACTGGGGGTCAACGGGTCCTACTTCTACTTCGGCGTCATCGGCCTGACCTTCTACACCGCGGCCTTCGTGTGCGAGGCCGTGCGCAGTGGCATCAACTCCGTGTCGGCCGGGCAGGCCGAGGCGGCCCGCGCGATCGGGCTGACGTTCAGCCAGTCGCTCTCGCTGATCGTGCTGCCCCAGGCGCTGCGCACGGTCGTGCCGCCGCTCGGCAGCGTGATCATCGCCATGATCAAGAACTCGGCCATCGTCGGCGCGTTCGGTGTCGGCGGCGACCTGTTCGCCAACGGCGTCCAGCTCACCTCGGCACAGGGCTATGCCGCAGGGGCCGTGCTGATCGGCGTGCTGCTGGGCTACCTGGTCCTGACCATCCCCGGCGGGATCCTGCTGGGTGTCCTCGAGCGGAAGGTGTCGGTGGCCCGATGACCACCTCGGTCCTCTACGACGCACCCGGTCCGGTCACCCGGCGCCGCACCCTGATCTCCAGCGGTGTCGCCGGCGTGATCGTGCTGGTCGTCATCGCTCTCGTGGTCATCCGGCTGGCGGGCCAGGGCCAGTTCTCCGGCGAGCTGTGGGGCCCGCTGGTCAACCCGTTCGACCCCAGCTTCCTGGCAGTCTGGCGGCTGCTCGGTCAGGCCTTGGTCGCCACGCTCGTGGCCGCGGCGCTCACGCTGGCGTTCTCGCTGGTCATCGGCACGCTCTTCGCGGTCAGCCGCATCACGGCGAACCGGTACTACCGCTGGCTCGTCGTCGGGGTGATCGAGTTCCTGCGCGGTGTCCCCGTGGTCATCGCGATCTTCTTCGCGGCACGGGTGCTCCCCGAGGTGGGCCTGGACCTGCCGATCCTGTGGTACCTGGTCATCGGCCTCACCGCGTACAACTCGGTGATCATCGCGGAGATCATCCGCGCGGGCGTGGCGTCGCTGCCGCGCGGGCAGGCGGAGGCGGGCTACTCGCTCGGGCTGACCCGGGGCCAGGTGCTCTCCTCGATCCTGCTGCCGCAGGCGTTCCGGGTGATGCTGCCCGCGCTGATCAGCCAGCTCGTGGTGATCGTCAAGGACACCTCGCTGGGCTTCATCATCAGCTACGAGGAGTTCGTCCGGACGGCGAACATCATCATCCAGACGCTGCACAACCCCATCCAGATCTACGCGGTCGTGGCGCTGATCTTCATCGTCATCAACTACGCGCTCGGCAGGCTGGCGGAGTACGTGGAGCGCAGGCTCTCCCGGGCGAGGCGCACGGCCGTGGCACCGGCTGACCCGGGGACGCTGGACACCGCGGCCACCGGCGGCGCCTGACCCGCGGTCAGAGGTTCTCCACCGTCACCGGTTCGATGCCCTCCTCCGCGGGCAGCTCGAACCCGAGCACCTGGGCGTAGAAGCTGAGCTCCGCGTCCAGGGCCCTGCGGATGTTCTCGGCGCGCCGGAACCCGTGCTGCTCACCCTCGAACAGCAGGTAGGCCACGGGCAGCCGGCGCGCCCGCAGCGCGTCGACGATCAGCTCGCTCTGGCGCGGCGGGACGATCTCGTCCTCGTCGCCCTGCAGGACGATCAGCGGCCGCTCGAACCGGTCGACGTGGTGGATCGGCGAGCGCTCCTCGTACAGCTCGCGGGCCGCCGGGTAGGGGCCGACGAGGCGGTCGAGGTAGCGGCTCTCGAACTTGTGCGTGTCGGCCGCCAGTGCCGCGAGGTCGGCCACCCCGTAGTGGCTCGCCCCGGCCGCGAACGGGGTGTCGGCGCGGGCCAGCGCCGCGAGCGTCGTGTAGCCGCCCGCCGAGCCGCCGCGGATGCACAGCCGGTTGCGGTCGACGCGGCCGTGCGCCGCCAGCCACTCCGCGGCCGCCATGCAGTCGGCGACGTCGATCACGCCCCACCCGCCCAGCAGTTGCTCGCGGTAGGCGCGGCCGTATCCGGTGGAGCCGCCGTAGTTCACGTCGACGACGGCGAACCCGCGGCTCGTCCAGTACTGGACCGACAGGTTCAGCGCAGGCACGGCCGCCGACGTGGGGCCGCCGTGGATCACCACGAGCAGCGGCGGGAGCTCGCCGTCGGGGGCGCGGTACCCCTCGTTGGTGGGCGGATAGAACAGCGCGTGGGCCGTGCGGCGTTCCCCGGCGGCGTCCACCGACGGGAACGAGACGGCCTCGGGCACCGAGATCGTCGAGAGGTCGACGCCGACGTCGCGGGGCGGCCGCAGCTCCCCGACGTCGCAGGTCCCGATGTCCACGAGGAAGACGCCCGTCTCGGCGGCTGGACTCCCCGCGACGACGGCCACCGTGTCGGTGCCGGTGGCCCGCACCGCACCGATCGCCGAGAACGGCAGGTCCAGGTCGGTGACCGACCCGTCGAGCTCGCCCACGGCCAGTCCGTCGAACCCGGCCCGTTGCCGGGCGAACACCACCCGGCCGTCGGGGAGCACGACGAACCGCGCCGAGCCGAACGCCCAGCCCGGCACACCGATCTCCGCGTCGATCCGCACGACCGGCCTGATGTCAACGTCGGGCACCCAGCGGTAGATGTTCCACCAGTCGGTGCGGTCGCTGATGAACCACAGCGACCCGTCCGGCTGCCACCGGGGCTCCGCCACCGACTCGCCGCGGCCACCGGCCACGACCGTCTCCTCCCCCGTCTCGAGGTCGCGGATCATCAGCAGGGTGTCGTCCCACGGCATCGACGGGTGGTTCCACTGCAGCCAGGCGAGCGATCTGCCGTCCGGGCTGATCCGGGGCGCGGCGACGAAGTCCGGACCGGTGACGAGCACCTCCGGCTCCGACGGCGCATCGGCGGCGAGCCGGACGATCTCGTTGCGCACCTCGGTGGCCGAGGCGCCGGTGTGCCGCTCCCGGACGCAGACCAGGTAGCTCCCGTCGGGCGCGAGGTCACCGTCGGCGAAGCGGTCGCCCCGCGGCATGGCCGGCTCGGGCGTGAGGGCGACGGGGTCGGCTCCCGGTGCGAGCCGGTACAGCCGCTGGTCGGACCATTCGCTGAACCACAGCACCCGGTCGCGCACCCACCAGGCCGCGCCCCCGTACTCGTGCACCGCCGTGCGGGCGTTCATCCCGGCCGGCAGCAGGTCGGTGGTGGTGCCGTCCGCCGCGCGCCGGACCAGCTGGACGCGCCCGGCGTCGGCGGGGCGGCCCTCGGACCACACGATGTCGGAACCGTCGACGCGGAGCTCCGAGAGCCGCGCGGAGGCGGTGACGACGAGCTCGGATGTGATCGGCGTGGGCCAGGAACCGTAGGGAAGCTCCGTGATCGTCACACCGTCACGCTAGTCGGCGGCCGGCTGAGATCGCCGTCACGCCCGGGCGCGCAGCGCGGTACGCAGCACGGCGAGCGCCTCCCACAGGGCGCCCCGGCGCACCACGGGCAGCACGGCGAGGGCCCCGCTCACCCCCGGCCACCACCGCACGGAGCCGTCGGGACGGACGGTGCCCAGCGCCGGAGCGGCACAGGCCCGCACGGAGGCGGGCAGCGCGGGATAGCGGGCGGCGAGCTGAGGGTCGCGGCAGGACCGGACCTTCACCGGCACCCGCAGCAGGTCGGGCAGCTCCCGCGCGATCCGGGAGCAGACAGGGCAGGAGACGTCGTACACGACGACCACCTCGGCGGTCTTCACCACTCGAGCATGGCAGCGACGAGCGTCCCACCGCAGGTCAGGGCCAGTAGCGGGCGGGCGATCCGCTCCGAGCGCGCCCACAGCTCGCTCCACGCGCCGTCGTCGCTCCAGGCGTTGGACAGCAGCGGCATCGCCAGCCGTCCGATCGCGAAGCCCGCGGCCGCCCCGAACGCGGCCGGGAACGGCACGACGAGCACGATCGCCACCAGCACGAGGTGCGGCAACGCCGATGGCGAGTAGGTGCGCACCCCGGTGCCCATCTCGAACCCGAACTGCAGCGCACCCCACTCCCGCATGTGCTGCACGTCCTCCGGCACCAGCCGGGCGTTCTCCGGCACCCGGAACCGCAGCAGCCCGAACTCCCGCAGCAGCACCGGCACCACGACCAGCCCGAAGAGCACCTCCCGCGCCACCGCGGGTACCAGCGCCTGCGGCAGCGCACCGAGCACGGCGGCCGCGAAGGCCACCAGCACGGCGCCGAGCAGCAGTCCGGTGCCGAAGTACCGGATCACGGGCTTGTCGCGCCAGACCGACGCGCTCAGCAGGAACGCCGAGTTGTGACTTCAAGTGCTGCCCGAGTTGGCGAACCCGGCAGCGGCGCCCGCCACCGTGACCAGCAGGAGCAGCGCACCTCCCGCCGCGAGGTCCCGCACCGCGGTGCCCGCCACGAACGCGGCGAACGCCCCGACGAGCAGCAGCGTGAGCGCCGCCGTCACGGGGTGCAGCAGCCAGCGGGGACGCGCCCGCGGCGGGACCGTCACGACGGGCTCGACCCGGTTCCGACGAGCGCGGCGGCCGGCTCCCCCTCGGTGTCCGGGAGCTCGCACGCGGCGATCGTCAGCCCGCGGTAGCTGTCGCCGTCGTCGTAGTAGACCTCGGTGACCGCGTCGGAGCAGCGGTAGCCGCGCCAGCGCCACGCGTTCTTGCCGTCACAGGACGTGGTGAGCCGCGTCGACTCGTAGTAGTCGCCCTGTGACTCGTACTCGCCCTCGCGGTGGAACCCGCCCGAGCACGGGTACGAGCCACGGCGCCAGCCGCCGTAGCAGAGCGCCGCGCCGTCGTCCGGCCAGTTGTTGGACTCCTCGTCGTACGACGACGGCGTACAGGTGAGGTGCTCCGACCTGTCGTCGTCCTCGTCCTCGTCCTCGTCGTCCTGCGCCGCGGCCTCCCGACGGCTCAGGTACCAGTCCAGGGGCACGAGTGCCGCCGCGGCCGCGCCGATCACGAGCCCGCGCAGCACCGTGCGGCGACTGGGCCGGATGGCGCGGATGCGGGCCACCACGGCACTCGGGACCGCCTGCGCGGGCGGCGCCGACGTCATCGGGATCTCGTCCAGGTGGGTCATGCCCGGGTCACCTCTCGTCCTTCGGAGTGGCGCTCGGCGCCCGGCATCGGATCGGGACGCTGCGTCAGGTCCTGGACGAGGGCGCCCAGGTCGGTGTCGGAGTAGACGAAGCTGCGGTGCATGACGACGCCGGCGGCGTCGACGGCCAGCAGGGTCGGCGAGTACCCCTCGAACAGGTCGGCCCTGGCGTCGGGGTCGGCCAGCAGCTCGGCCCGGCCACCGGCGCGGACGGCGAAGTCCTCCGGCCGGTCGACCAGCGCGACGACGCGGACGTGCGGGTCCTCCTGGACGGCGCAGAGCGCGTCCCACACGGCGTGGCAGAGCGCGCAGTGGGCGTCCAGCACGGCCACGACGGCCGCCCGCTGCCCCGGACCGGGGCGGACCGCAGCCGGCGCCTGGCGCCCGACCAGTGCGACGTACCCGGACAGCTCGGCCGGGCCCGCGGCCTCCAGTGCGCGCACCCTCGCGTACACCGCGACGAGCGCCACCAGCGTGAAGAGCGCGATGAGCAGCGCGAGCAGCGCCACCGCGAGTGCGACGGACACGGCTCAGCCCCTCCACCGGCCGCTGAGCGCGGCCAGCGCGGCGACGACCTGGTCCTCACCCATGGGGAGGGACGGCTTGCCGGACTCGGGGCCGTGCAGGACCAGGTCCATCGCGACGCTCTCGCTCGCGAACAGGTAGCGCCACTCGTGCGGAGTGCCCGCGACGCGGGACGAGCCCCCCGGATCCAGCCTGCGTCCCGAGCGCCACAGCTCGCCGCCGGGCAGCGGCATGCCCGCCCACGGCGGCAGGGTCTGCAGCACCTCGGTGGAGCGGCGCACGACCAGCATCGACTGCGCGTTGCGCCCGATCAGCGCCACATCGCTCTGCTTGACGAGCAGGTCCGACGCGGGGGTGAGCGCCGCGCCGGACGACGAGTCGGCGAACCGGAACGTGGCCAGCAACCGCGAGACGCCTGCGGCGTCGGGCGCCGGGCCGCCGAACCAGGTGGTGGCCTCGTGGTGGGGCCCGGAGAGCACGAGCGCGGAGTCGCTGCGGTCGGGCGCCTCGAAGACCACGGCGTCGAAGCCGCGCATCGACTGCCGCCGCTCCCGCGCCCCGGGCAGCACGTGTCTGGGGATCACCCGGTGCTCCCCCGCAGGCGCGAGGAAGAACTGGCGGGCCGTCCGCGGGCCGGTGAACCGGGTGTTGCCGTACCACTGGTAGTCACCGAACGCTGCTGGCAGGGTCAGGTCGACGGGAGCGCCGGATGGCGCGATTCGGGAGACTCGGGTCTGTCCGGTGGACTGCGCGAGTCCCGCTGTCGGGGCAGCCGTCATGCGTTGGTTCCTCCACGTGCAGGCTGGAACGACCATGTGGCGTCCCGCTCGGATAACGAAAGGGGATCGGTCGCGTTACGCGATTGCCCGATCGCGGAGCGTGAGCATTCGAGTGAAGGTCTGCAGCGCACGGTGCTGTTCTACCCGGCCAAATGGAGGAACTGCGTGATGAACGATTCGCCCGATAGTTCGAATCTCCCGGCGGATTCGCCCCAATGCCCGGATTCCGGGCCCGCAACACCCGCGACACCCGCCCGGCCCGAGCCGGTGGAGGCCGAGATCGTGCCCGACCCCGGACCGGTGGCACCGCCCCCCGCGCCCGACTACGACGACCACGGCGTCCCGAGCCTGGACTACGTCCGCGACAAGATCGAGACCCGCTACGCCACCTCACTCGGCGCGGCCGAGCTCGCGCAGGAGTCAGAGGAGGCACGCAGCATCGAGGAGCAGGAGGCCGAGCGCGAGCGAGCGGGGAAGGCGAAGCTGGACGAGATCCGCCGCAGCATGGGCCGCTGAGGGGCCCCCGAAGTTCAGGAAAGCCACTTTCCTGCCCGGAGAGGGCCTGAAAGTGGCTTTCCTGAACCTGACGGGCGGGGCGCCCTACGCGCCGGAGCGCTTGAAGATCTTGCTGCCCAGCCAGACCAGCGGGTCGTACTTGCGGTCGACCACGCGCTCCTTGAGCGGGATGAGCGCGTTGTCGGTGATCTTGATGTGCTCGGGGCACACCTCGGTGCAGCACTTGGTGATGTTGCAGTAGCCCAGGCCGTGCTCCTCCTGCGCCTCCTGCTTCCGGTCGGCGACGTCGAGGGGGTGCATGTCGAGCTCCGCGATCCGCATGAGGTAGCGGGGGCCGGCGAAGTTCTCCTTGTTCTCCTCGTGGTCACGCACCACGTGGCAGGTGTTCTGGCACAGGTAGCACTCGATGCACTTGCGGAACTCCTGGCTCCGCTCGACGTCGACCTGCTGCATCCGGTACTCGCCCGGCTCCAGGTCCGGCGGCGGCGCGAAGCTCGGCACCTCGCGGGCCTTCGTGTAGTTGAACGACACGTCCGTGACGAGGTCCCGGATCACCGGGAACGTCCGCAGCGGCGTGACCGTGATGGTCTCGGTCTCGGTGAACGTCGACATCCGGGTCATGCACGCCAGCCGCGGCTTGCCGTTGATCTCCATGCTGCAGGACCCGCACTTGCCGGCCTTGCAGTTCCAGCGGACCGCCAGGTCACCGGCCTCGGTCTGCTGGAGTCGGTGGATGATGTCGAGGACGACCTCGCCCTCGTTCACCTCCACCGGGTAGTCGACGAGCTCACCCTTCTCGGAGTCGCCGCGCCACACCCGGAAATGGGCGTCGTAACTCATGCGTTCTCCACCCCAGAGTCTGCAGCGGAGCCGGCGCGGTGTCCGCCCAGCTCCTCACCGGTGTAGTACTTCTTCAGCTCGTCCAGCTCGAACAGGTCCAGCAGCTCCGGCCGCATCGCCACCTGCTCCTTGCGCACCAGCTCGACGTTGTCCTCGCCCAGCGCCGACAGCACCAGCAGCACGTGCCGCCAGTCGGAGTCCATCGCCGGGTAGTCGTCGCGGGTGTGCCCGCCGCGGCTCTCCTGCCGCTCCAGCGCCGCCTTCGCCACGCACAGCGAGACGAGCAGCATGTTGCGCAGGTCCAGCGCCAGGTGCCAGCCGGGGTTGAACTCCCGGTGGCCCACGACGCTGACGGTCCGCGTGCGGGTGGCGATGTCCTCGAGCTTCTTGAGGGCCATCTCCATCTCGTCGGCCTTGCGGATGATGCCGACAAGGTCGTTCATCGTCTTCTGCAGCTCCAGCTGCACGACGAACGGGTTCTCTCCGCCCTCGGTAGCCGAGGAGAACGGCAGCAGCGCCCGCTGCTCGGCCGCGGCGACGTCGTCGATACGCACCGCGGGCCGCACACCCGCGAGCCCGTCGACGTACTCGGCGGCGCCCATGCCGGCTCGGCGGCCGAAAACGAGCAGGTCGGACAGCGAGTTGCCGCCGAGCCGGTTGGAGCCGTGCATCCCACCGGCGACCTCACCCGCCGCGAACAGGCCCGGCACCGTGGACATCGTGGTGTCCGGCTCGACCTCGACCCCGCCCATCACGTAGTGGCAGGTGGGCCCGACCTCCATCGGCTCCTTCGTGATGTCGACGTCGGCCAGCTCCTTGAACTGGTGGTACATCGACGGCAGCCGCTTCTGGATCTCCTCGGGCGACAGCCGGGAGGCGATGTCGAGGAACACGCCCCCGTGGGGGCTGCCCCGCCCGGCCTTCACCTCGGAGTTGATGGCGCGCGCCACCTCGTCACGGGGCAGCAGCTCCGGGGGACGGCGGTTGTTGTCCGCGTCGGTGTACCAGCGGTCGCCCTCCTCCTCGGTGGTGGCGTACTGGTCCTTGAAGACGTCGGGGACGTAGTTGAACATGAACCGCTCGCCCTCGGAGTTCCGCAGGACGCCGCCGTCACCGCGCACCGACTCGGTGACGAGGATCCCCTTCACCGACGGCGGCCAGACCATGCCCGTCGGGTGGAACTGCAGGAACTCCATGTTGATCAGCGTGGCGCCCGCGCGCAGGGCCAGCGCGTGGCCGTCGCCGGTGTACTCCCAGGAGTTCGACGTGACCTGGTAGCTCTTGCCCACCCCGCCCGTCGCGAGCACGATCGCCGGCGCGTCGAACCGCACGAACTTCCCGGTGCTGCGGTAGTAGCCGAAGCAGCCCGCGATCTTCCCGTCGGCCTTGAACAGCTCGGTGATCGTTGTCTCGTGGAAGACCCGGATGTTGGCCTCGTAGTCACCGGTCTCGCGGTAGTCCTCCTGCTGCAGCGACACGACCTTCTGCTGCAGGGTGCGGATCATCTCCAGCCCGGTGCGGTCACCGACGTGCGCGAGGCGCGGGTAGGTGTGGCCGCCGAAGTTGCGCTGGCTGATCTTGCCGTCCTTGGTGCGGTCGAAGAGCGCACCGTAGGTCTCCAGCTCCCAGACGCGGTCGGGCGCCTCCTTGGCGTGCAGCTCGGCCATCCGCCAGTTGTTGAGGAACTTCCCGCCGCGCATGGTGTCGCGGTAGTGGACCATCCAG
The DNA here is from genome assembly GCF_012911925.1 of Pseudonocardia xinjiangensis. GTDB lineage: Bacteria > Actinomycetota > Actinomycetes > Mycobacteriales > Pseudonocardiaceae > Pseudonocardia > Pseudonocardia xinjiangensis. The sequence goes on from NZ_JAAXKY010000070.1 coordinate 18,020, forward strand.
TTGTCGTTGGGGTTGACGTTGCCCATCGACGCGGCACAGCCGCCCTCGGCCATCACCGTGTGCGCCTTGCCGAACAGCGACTTGGAGATGATGGCGGTGCGCTTGCCCTGCATCCTCGCCTCGATGGCGGCGCGCAGCCCGGCGCCACCCGCGCCGATGACGATGACGTCGTACTCGTGGCGCTCGATGTTCTCGGTGGGACCGTTCGATGTCGTCGCTTGTTCTGAAGTAGTCACTGCATTCACCCCACGATCCGCAGGTCGGCGAACCACCCGGCCGAAACGGCCATGATGTAGAAGTCGGTGATGGCCAGCGTGGCCAGTGTGGTCCAGGCGAGCTGCATGTGCTTGCCGTTGAGCCGCGAGACCTGCACCCAGAGCTTGTAGCGCAGCGGATGCTTGGAGAAGTGGTTGAGTCGGCCACCGATGATGCTGCGGCAGGAATGGCACGACACCGTGTACGCCCACAGCATCACCACGTTGATCACCAGGATGATGTTGCCCAGGCCGAGCCCGAAGCTGCCGTCCTCCTTGATGAATGCCTCGATCGCGTCATAGGTGTTGATCAGCGAGATGATCGCCGCGATGTAGAAGAAGTAGCGGTGCAGGTTCTGGCCCAGCAACGGGAAGCGGGTCTCCCCCGTGTACTTCTTGTGCGGCTCGGCCACCGCGCACGCCGGCGGGGAGAGCCAGAACGCGCGGTAGTACGCCTTGCGGTAGTAGTAGCAGGTGAGCCGGAACAGCAGCAGGAACGGCAGCGTCAAGGACGCGTAGGGCAGCCACCACACGTCGGGCAGGAACCGTCCGAAGTGCGCCGCCTGCTCCACGCAGCCGTTGGACACGCACGGCGAGTAGAAGGGCGTGAGGTAGTTGTACTGCGGGACGAAGTACCAGTCCTGCATGAAGGCCCGCACCGTGGCGTAGACGACCCACAGTGCGAGCCCTACGAAGTTGGCCAGGGGCGGTAACCACCACCGGTCGGTGCGGAGTGTCCGTGCCGCTATCTGCGCCCGGCCTGCGGACGCCTCTGTGGTGGATGACACGTCAGGAAGTCCTCATTCTTCTGCGGTGCCGACGCCGACCGCACAGAAGCCGCGGCGTCGGGACGTCTGGATCTGGCGGGAGCCTACGACGGCCCGACGTTCGCGGCTTGCGGGGCCTTCTCTGGGCATTCCCCACGTGACGCGATTCACTCACAGCGATTCTGGTGCGCGCACGGCGGAAACCACGTTCCTGCTTTTGCCCCGGCAGGAACGTGGTTTCGATGTCGGCGCGAGCTGCCTCGCGCGCAGAGGTCAGGCTGAGCGGCGGCCTCCTGTCGTCGCCTTCCGGTAGTCGCGGTTCAGCTGGGAGATCACGTCGAGCGGAATCTCCTTCGGGCACGCCACCGCGCACTCGCCGGTGTTCGTGCAGCCTCCGAAGCCCTCGGTGTCGTGGGTCTCGACCATGCGGACCACGCGGTCGGAGCGCTCCGGCTGGCCCTGCGGGAGCTCACCGAGATGCGTGATCTTGGCGCCGAGGAACAGCGAGGCGCTGCCGTTCGGGCACGCCGCGACGCACGCGCCGCAGCCGATGCACGCGGCGGCGGTGAACGCCCGGTCGGCATTCGCCTTCGGGACGGGCGTGGCGTGCGCCTCGGGGGCGGAGCCCGTCGGGGCGGAGATGTAGCCGCCCGACGCGACGATCCGGTCCAGGGAGCCGCGGTCCACGACCAGGTCGCGCACCACCGGGAACGCGGCGGCCCGGAACGGCTCGATCGTGATGGACTCGCCGTCCCGGAAGTGCCGCAGGTGCAGCTGGCAGGTGGTGGTCGCCTTCTGCGGGCCGTGCGGCTCGCCGTTGATCACCATGCTGCACGCGCCGCAGATGCCCTCGCGGCAGTCGTGGTCGAACGCCACCGGCTCCTCGCCGTCGAGGGCGAGCCGCTCGTTGAGGACGTCGAGCAGTTCGAGGAACGACATGTCCTCGTCGGCGTCGTCTACGCGGTAGGCGACGAGGCGCCCCCTGTCCTCGGGGCCGGCCTGGCGCCAGATCTTGAGGTTGAGCTTCACTTGTAACTCCGCTGGCTCGGCATGACGTACTCGAAGTGCAGGTCCTCCTTGTGGAGGACCGGGGGCTCGCCCTGGCCCGTGAACTCCCAGGCCGCGGCGTAGGAGAAGTTCTTGTCGTCGCGGGCGGCCTCGCCGTCCTCGGTCTGGCTCTCCGCCCGGAAGTGGCCGCCGCAGGACTCCGTGCGGTGCAGCGCGTCGAGGCACATCAGCTCGGCGAGCTCGAGGAAGTCCGCGACGCGCCCGGCCCGCTCCAGCGACTGGTTGAGCTGCGCACCCGTGCCCGGGACCTTCACGTTCGTCCAGAACTCGCGGCGCAGTTCGGGGATCCGGTCGAGGGCCTTGCGCAGGCCCTCGTCGGTGCGCTCCATCCCGCACTGGTCCCACATCAGGTGCCCCAGCTCGCGGTGGAACGAGTCGACCGTGCGGTTGCCGTCGATCGACAGCAGCGTCTCGACCCGATTCGCGACCTCCTGCTCGGCGGCGCGCACCTCGGCGGCGCCGGGGTCGACGGGGCCGAGCCGCGCGCCCGCGAGGTAGTCGCCGATCGTGTTGGGCAGCACGAAGTAGCCGTCGGCCAGCCCCTGCATCAGGGCGGACGCGCCGAGCCGGTTGGCGCCGTGGTCGGAGAAGTTCGCCTCGCCGATCACGAACAGGCCGGGGATGGTGCTCTGCAGGTCGTAGTCGACCCACAGCCCGCCCATCGTGTAGTGGACGGCCGGGAAGATCCGCATCGGCACGGCGTAGGGGTCCTCGCCGGTGATGCGCTGGTAGATGTCGAACAGGTTCCCGTACTTCGCGGCCACCGCGGAGCGGCCGAGCCGGCCGATCGCGTCGCTGAAGTCGAGGTAGACGCCCAGCCCGGTCGGGCCGACACCACGACCCTCGTCGCACACGTCCTTGGCCGCGCGCGAGGCGATGTCGCGGGGCACCAGGTTGCCGAACGCCGGGTACTTGCGCTCGAGGTAGTAGTCGCGCTCGTCCTCGGGGATGTCGCCTGCCGCGCGGTCGTCGCCCTTGCGCTTCGGCACCCACACGCGGCCGTCGTTGCGCAGCGACTCGCTCATCAGCGTGAGCTTCGACTGGTGGTCTCCGCTGACCGGGATGCACGTGGGGTGGATCTGGGTGTAGCAGGGGTTGGCGAACAGCGCGCCCTTCCGGTGCGCCCGCCAGGTCGCGGTGACGTTGCAGCCCTTGGCGTTGGTGGAGAGGTAGAAGACGTTGCCGTAGCCACCGGAGGCGAGCACCACGGCGTCGGCGAGGTGGCTGCGGGTCTCCCCCGTGATGAGGTCCCGGGCGACGATCCCGCGGGCCCGGCCCTCGACCATGATCAGGTCGAGCATCTCGTGGCGCGGGTACATCGTGACCCCGCCCGCGTCGATCTGACGCTCCAGCGCCTGGTACGCACCCAGCAGCAGCTGCTGGCCCGTCTGGCCGCGGGCGTAGAAGGTGCGGGAGACCTGCGCGCCGCCGAAGGAGCGGGTGTCGAGCAGGCCGCCGTACTCGCGGGCGAACGGCACGCCCTGCGCCACGCACTGGTCGATGATCTGGAGGCTGATCTCGGCCAGCCGGTGCACGTTGGACTCCCGGGACCGGAAGTCGCCGCCCTTGACGGTGTCGTAGAACAGCCGGTGCACGCTGTCGCCGTCGTTGCGGTAGTTCTTCGCGGCGTTGATGCCGCCCTGCGCGGCGATGCTGTGGGCGCGGCGGGGGCTGTCCTGGTAGCAGAACGAGCTGACCTGGTAACCGAGCTCGGCCAGGCTCGCAGCGGCACTGCCGCCGGCCAGGCCGGTGCCGACCACGATGATCTTCATCTTCCGCTTGTTGGCGGGGTTCACCAGCTTGACGCCGAACCGCCTGCGCTCCCAGCGCTCCTCGATCGGACCGCCCGGCGCGGCGGTGTCGGCCACCGGGGCGCCGACGGTGTAGTCCGTGTAGCTGCTGGTCATGTCAACGCACCAATCCGGTCAGGACCGCGAACGGGACGGACAGGAAGCCGACGGTCAGCAGGACCGCGACCACGAGGGCGACTCCCTTGAGGGTGTTCTGGGCGGCGGCGCTGTTGTGGCCGAGCGTCTGCAGGCCGCTCCACAGGCCGTGGCGGACGTGGAAACCGACCGCGATCACCGCGAGCGCGTAGAAGAGCGTGACGTACCACCGGCTCGGCGCGAAGTCGGCCACGAGGTTCGCGTGGACGTCGCCGGGGACGCCGTTGGGGTTCAGCGTGAGGGTGGTGAGGTCTAGCAGGTGGTAGATGATGAAGAGCAGGATGATCACCCCGCCCCAGCGCATCGTGCGGGCGGCGTAGCTCCCCTGCACGGGCTGCCGGTGCGCGTACTTGACCGGGCGGGCGCGGTGCGCGCGGCGCGTGAGGATCACCGCCGAGACGATGTGGGCCACGATCGCGACGGTGAGGACCACCCGCACCAGCCACAGCAGGGTCTCCGCCGGGAGAGCCGGCTCGCCGACGGTGCGCAGCCACGCGGCGTAGGTGTTGATCGCCTCGGCACCGAGGAAGATCTTCAGGTTGCCGATCATGTGGGCCACCAGGTAGAGCAGCGCGAGGGCGCCGGACACCGCCATCACGATCTTCAGCTGGACCGACGACGGCCGCGGCGTGTGCCGTGCTCGGGTCGCCGGGCGCTGTCCCAGGGTCACCATGGGGTAAGGGTGGGTACGAGCAGCGGTAAACGTCCAATGCATCGAACTGCCACTGCCGATGCACGTACGCTATTAGCGTGACGCTTCAGCAGCTTGCGTACTTCGTCGCCGTGGCCGACGTGCGCAGCTTCACTCGGGCTGCCGAGTCCCTCGGCGTGGCGCAGCCCACGCTGTCGCGCCAGCTCAGGGCCCTCGAGGACGAGCTCGGTGCGCCACTCGTCGACCGCGGGAGCCGGGACGGGCCCGTCCTCACCCCCGCGGGCGAGGCGGTGCTGCCACTCGCCCGGCGCATGCTGGCCGACTCGGAGAGCGCCCGCACCGCCGTGGCCGAGATCGTCGGGCTCCGCGGCGGCCGCGTCCGGGTGGGGGCCACCCCGTCACTGTGCATCGGCGTGCTGGCCGACGTGCTGCGCGTGTTCCACGAGAAGTACCCCGACGTCCGGCTGGAACTGGTGGAGAGCGGCTCGCAGCCGCTGGTGCGCTCGCTCGTGCGGGGCGAGCTCGACGTGGCGCTGGTGATCGTCCCGCCGCCGGGCATCGACCCGGCGCTGCACACCATGCCGGTGCTGCGGGAGCGGCTGTCGGTGGCCTCCCCGACCTCGGACCGCGCGCCGTCGTCGCGGGGCTCGATGACGGTGCTGGAGCTGTCCCGGCGTTCACTCGTGGTCCCCCGGCAGGGCTACGACCTGCGCGAGGCCACCCTGAAGGCGTACGCCGACGCCGGGGTGACGCCCCGGTTCGCGGTGGAGGGCGGGGAGATGGACGCGGTGCTGCGGCTGGTGGAGGCCGGCACCGGCGTGGCGGTGGTGCCGGACCTGGTGTTCGCGGGCAGGCCGCGCCTTCGCCGCACCGTGCTCACCCCTCCGCTGTACCGGACCGTCGCGCTCGCCCGACGCGCCGATCTCACCCCCACCCACGCCGTGCGCGCGTTCCGCGACACCCTGCTGTCCTTCCTCGCCGTGCTGTCGGCGGGCGACGGGTTCCCCGGGGACGTGCAGGTGCTGCGCCGTCCGGACTCCTCGGCGCCGCGCGGTGCCGAACCGGTGGAGTGACAGAGGGATCAGTCCGGTCGCCGCTGCGCGGATTAGCCTGCGAAACATGGCCGATGCCGAAATCCACTTCTACTTCGATCCGGTGTGTCCGTTCGCCTGGATCACCAGCAAGTGGGTGCGGACCGTGCAGGTGCAGCGGGACTACCGGGTGGACTGGCGGTTCATCTCGCTGCGACTGCTCAACTCCCACCTCGACTACGACACCCACTTCGCGCCGGGCTACGACGGGGTGCACACGGCGGGCCTGCGGCTGCTGCGGGTGGCGGCGCGCACGCGGGCCGAGCACGGGCGCGACGCCGTCGGCCGGCTCTACGAAGCGCTGGGCACGCAGATCTTCGACGCCAAGGCCGGGGACGCCCCCGAGGGTGAGGCGCGCGGCACCAGGGACTTCGTCGAACCGGTGCTCACCGGGCTCGGCCTGCCGGCAACGCTGGCCGACGCCCTCGACGACTCCTCCCTGGACCCCGAGATCCAGGCCGAGACCGACGAGGCGCTGTCGCTGACCGGCAAGGACGTCGGCACCCCGATCCTGCACTTCCAGCCCCCGGCCGGGGTCGCGTTCTTCGGCCCGGTGATCAGCAGGGTCCCGGACGAGCAGCAGGCCGCCGAGCTGTGGGACCACGTCATCGCCCTGGCCCGTTTCCCCGGGTTCGCGGAGCTGAAGCGCAGCCTGCGCGAGCAGCCGCAGCTGCGCGCACTCGGCCACGAGGACTAGCGCGCGCGAACCAGATCGAGCACGCGCCCGGCCAGATCCACGGCGTGCTCGACGCTGGTGGCCAGGTCGCGGTAGGTGAGGTCGACGAAGGCGTGGTCCACCGCGGCTTCGTCACGAGCCCGGAGCACGACCTCGGCGATGCCGTGCACCGAGTCACCCGCCATGGTGTTGACCCGGAGAATGACGCCGAGCTCGTGCGGGTCGCGGCCCGCCCGTGCGGCCGCGGCCCGGATGCGGCTCATCGGGCCGGTGACGATCGTCGGCTCGAAGGGGCCGGGAGTCACCGCCGGAAGGAAACCGTCGGCGCGACGTCCCACCCGGGTCATGCCGGCAGGCGTGAACGCGGCCAGGTAGACGGGTGGGCCGGGACGCTGCACCGGCTTGACGTCGACGTAGCCGGCGGCTGTGGTCCAGAACCTCCCGTGGTGCTCGACGGGGTTCGTGCCCCAGTAGGCCGCGAGCGCGTCGAGGCACTCGTCGAACCGGGAACCGCGCTCCCCCATCGGCACGCCGACGGCCCGGAACTCCTCGGGAGACCACCCGGCACCGAGGCCGGCGATCACGCGGCCACCGCTGAGCTGATCGATGGTGGCGAGGGAACGGGCCAGTAGTGGCGGGGCGTACCAGGGCGCGACGAGCACGCTGCTCCCCAGGAGCGGCCGGGTGGTGACCACAGCAGCGACGGTCAGCGCCGCGAACGGGTCCAGCCCCGCCCGGAACTCCGCCGGAAACGCCGTGGTGCCCGGATAGTTGACCTCCGGCTCGAGCGGGGCCAGCAGCCGGTCCCCCACCCAGAGGCTGTCCGCCCCCATCTCCTCGGCCCGGCGGGCGAACTCCGCAACGCCCTCCGGATGGTGCGCATGGCTGCCGAACTGCGGCAGGTTGAAGCCGATCCGCATCTCGTGGACTCCTCGTCCGTGCATGGTCACGACGTCGTCCCCGGTGCACCGCACCCTGGCCCGTCAGCCGTCCCCCGTCAGCCGGTCGAGAGTTCCCTGCGCCTGCTCGCGCAAGGCCGCCCGCACGGGCGCGGGCACGTCCCGCAGAACGATGTCCGCCTCCTCCGGGGTGCCGACCTGCTCCAGGAAACCGACCAGCAGGTGCGTTCCCACGTCGGGCGTCGCCGCGCGGACCTGCCGGACGAATCCTTCCCACGCCTCTTCGGAGACGTGCTCGCGCAGGGCCGGGAGCAGGACGGGCTCCTCGTGCTCCAGATGCGTGTGGACCAGGTCGCGCAGTGCGACCGCCGAGTCGACGAGCGCGGTCCGGTCGGTGCCGTCGATCGGTGCTTCGGCGAGCGCGTCGAGTGCGGCGTCCAACTGGTCGTGCTCAGCGCTGAGGCGGGCGAGCGGTTCCGCGGTCCCAGGAGCCCGGTCCTCGACCATCGGCCACAGGATGTGGTCTTCGCACTCGTGGTGGGTTTCCAGCTGTACGACGAGGAAGTCGCGCAGCTCGGTTAGGGCAGCCACGGAGGCCGCTGGGCGAGCAGCGGTTTCTGCCAGCACAGTGCTCACTCTCCGATGGAGGTCGTGCACGAGGCGCGTCTCGACGACCGCCGTCGCCTGGGTGTCTCTCACCAGCGCCATGGTATTGACCGTAGGTGCCTCTCGTCAATGAGTTCATCTATGTCAGAAGTAACATGCGGGGATGCGCTCCTACAACTCACCTCGACGTCGGGACGCCGCGCTCGCCACCCGCGAGGCGATCCTCGAGAGCAGCCGCAGGCTGTTCCTCGCCGAGGGCTACGCGCAGGTGACCGTGGCGGACATCGCCACGGCCGCGCGAGTGGCGGTCCCGACCGTCTACGGCAGTACCGGCGGCAAGGCGGCGATCTTGAAGGCCCTGCTGACGCCGGCGGTCGAGGACCCCGCGGTCGAGCAGACCCTCACCGGCATCGCGAGCACCGACGACCCGCGCAGGGTCATCGCGATCACCGCGGCGGGCACCCGGCAGGCGCAGGAGCGACACTGGGAACTTGTCTGGGGCCTGCTCTACCGCAGCCTCGGGGAACCGTCCGCCGCGCCCGTCCTGGACGAGGCCAAGGCGGCCTACCTCGGTGTCATGTCGGCAGTGGCCGACCGGCTCACGGCCCTGGACGCACTGAAGCCGGCGCTGGACCACGCCGCCGCTGTCGACCTGCTCTGGTTCTACCTGGGCCGCTCGGCCTGGTACACCCTCGTGGGCGACCAAGGCTGGGACTTCGACCGCGCCGAGGCCTGGCTGGCCGACGCGGCCCAGCAAGCCCTGCTGCAGACGGCGCGTCCGGAGGCATGACGCCGATCGCTCCGTACGCTCGATGTGGTCCTCGCAGGGCCCACGACCGCTGCGAGGACCACAGCCGGCGCGCAGCCCATCTCGTCAGTCGTCGGGGGGTTCCGCGTCGTCGAGCTCCGCGCCGTGCTGGGCCAGCGCCTCCCGCACCACGCGGTAGGCCACGCCGGCGCCGTAGCCCTTGCGGGCGAGCATCCCGACCAGCCGGCGCCCGGCGACCACTTGTTGCTCGGGAGTGGTGACCGTGAGCGAGCGGAGCTTGCGGTCGACCAGCTGACGGGCCCGCCGCTCCTCGGACTCGCCGTCGACCTCGGCCAGCGCCTCACCCGCGACCTCGTCGTCGACGCCCTTGCGGCGCAGCTCGACCGCGATCGCCCGGCGGGCGAGGCCGCGGTACGCGTGGCGGGAGCGGACCCACTGTCCGGCGAAGGCGGCGTCGTCGATCAGGCCGACCTCGTCGAACCGCTCGAGCACCGTGGCGGCCGCATCGTCGGGGATGCCCTTGCGCCGCAGTGCCTGCGCCAGCTCCTGCCGGGTGCGCGCGCGGTCGGTGAGCAGCCGGAGGCAGATCTCCCGCGCCATGACGACCGGATCGCCGTCGCGCTCCGGACCGGCGCCGGACCTGCGCTCCGCCCGGCCCCGGCCCCTCCGGCCACCGGTCTCCGGCGCGGGAGGGTCGGCGTCCGGAATGGTGTCGGCGCCGCCATCCCGCGCGGCGTCATCCCGTGCCGCACCACCCCGGCTGTCAGCACGCCGGCCCGGGCCGCTCCGGTCCGGGGCGCTCCGGTCAGGGACATTGCGCTCCTCGCGCCGCGGGCGACGTTCACCCCGGCCCGGTGACGGCGCCCGGCGCCCGGTCGAGCGGCCCCGGGTGTCGGTGCCGAGCTCGGCCACCGGCACATCGCGGGCGCTCGCCAGCTGTCCGGCGTCGAACAGGGCCACGGGCGCCGCGTCCGGCTCCGTGGCGCCACCGGCTCCCCCGTCGTCGCCGGGCGCGAACGACGCGACCGGCGCCGCCTCGGAGGCGAGCGCATCCAGGCCGGTGAGGTCGGCCGCCGGACGGACCAGGCCGGCGGGGCCGGTGGCGTCCAGCCGGGCCACCGGAGCCGCCGCCCCGTCGTCGCTGCTGCCGGCTCCATCGCCGCTGCCGGTTCCGTCGTCACCGGTGGCCCCGGCGAAACCGCCGACCTCGTCGAACCGGGCGACGCGGACCGTGTCCTGCTCCGGGGTGGTGCTCTCCCGGCCCGGCGTCATGCTCAGAAGTCGACCGGTGCCGGCAGCGGAGTCTCGGCGTCGAGCTGGGCCCCGATGCCGAGCTTCTCCTTGATCTTCTTCTCGACCTCGGCGGCGACGTCGGGGTTCTCACGCATGAACTTGCGAGCGTTCTCCTTGCCCTGGCCGAGCTGGTCGCCCTCGTAGGTGTACCAGGCACCGGACTTGCGGACGATGCCCTGCTCGACGCCCACGTCGACGAGCGAACCCTCACGGCTGATGCCGACGCCGTAGAGGATGTCGAACTCCGCCTGCTTGAACGGCGGCGCCACCTTGTTCTTGACGACCTTGACCCGGGTGCGGTTGCCGACCATGTCGGAGCCGTCCTTGAGGGTCTCGATCCGGCGGATGTCGAGCCGCACCGAGGCGTAGAACTTGAGCGCCTTGCCACCCGTGGTGGTCTCCGGCGAGCCGAACATGACGCCGATCTTCTCGCGCAGCTGGTTGATGAAGATCATCGTGGTGCCGGAGTTGCTCAGCGCACCGGTGATCTTGCGCAGCGCCTGGCTCATGAGCCGGGCCTGCAGGCCGACGTGGCTGTCGCCCATCTCGCCCTCGATCTCGGCGCGCGGCACGAGCGCTGCCACCGAGTCGACGACGATGATGTCGAGCGCGCCGGAGCGGATCAGCATGTCGGCGATCTCGAGCGCCTGCTCACCGGTGTCGGGCTGGGAGACGAGCAGGGCGTCGGTGTCGACGCCGAGGGCCTTGGCGTACTCGGGGTCGAGCGCGTGCTCCGCGTCGATGAACGCGGCGATACCGCCCGCCGCCTGCGCGTTGGCCACCGCGTGCAGGGCGACGGTGGTCTTACCGCTGGACTCGGGGCCGTAGATCTCCACGACGCGGCCGCGGGGAAGGCCGCCAACCCCGAGAGCGACGTCGAGGGCGATGGACCCGGTGGGGATCACCCCGATGGGCGGCCGGGTGTCGTCGCCGAGACGCATCACCGAGCCCTTGCCGTGGTTCTTCTCGATCTGGGCGAGCGCGAGTTCGAGTGCCTTCTCGCGGTCGGGTGCGGGGGTCATCGCCGGTCTCCACCTCAGGTACTCGGGACTGTCTGTCGGTCTGGCGTCGACAGTAGGAGGCGCCACTGACAATCTGCGGGAGCGGTGGCGATCTGTGGACAGCCGCACCGCGGTGTGGACAGGAGCATAGCGAACACCTGTTCGATCCCCTAGCCGACACGCCCGACGGCTAGGATCGCCCGCCCCCTGCCGCACGGTGGCCGGTTCGGTGCGCTCAGCGGCGCACCGGCGGCACGTCGTAGGCGTCGCAGACCGCCTTCCACACGTCGCGCGGGTCGATCCCGGCCTCGAGGGCCTGCTCCACGGTGCGGCCACCTAGCTCGGCGAACACGTGGTCGTGGGACACCGAGGCGGCCCGGGCGGTGCCGAACTCGCCCTCCATCAGTTCCCGGAAGTACGTCAGTCGCACCCCGACCACGGTAGCTGGGACGCTGGCCGGGTGACCGACCCGCTGCCGTCGCTCTGGGCCGCCGCCGGTGGCGCGCCCGGCGAGCTCGACCGGCTCTCCCGCACCGGACCGGCGGCCACCCTGGCGTCGACGTTCCCCGTCACCCGCGCCGGCGCCGCCGCGGTCGGCGCCGGCCTGCTCGCCGGCACGCTGGGCACCGGCGCGCGGGTCGGGCTCGACACCCGCGGGCTCGCCGTGGCACTGCGCAGCGAGAGGTACGTACGCCTCGACGGACATCCGCTGGGCAGCCCGTTCGACGCGCTCTCGGCGTTCCACCGCACCGCCGACGGGTGGCTGCGGCTGCACGCCAACTACCCGTGGCACCGGGCGGCGGCCCTGCACGTGCTGGGCTGCACGGCGGAGGAGGTCCCGGCGGCGATCGCGGAGCGGCCCGGCCTGGAGCTGGAGGACGCGCTGTACGACGCGGGTGGCATCGGCGCGGTCGTGCGCACCGAGGACGCCTTCCGGGCCGTCGCGGGCCCACCGCCCGCGCTCCTCGAGCACCGGGTGCTCGGCGACGCCCCCGCCCGCCCCGTGCGCAGGCCGAGGGTGCTCGACCTGACCCGCGTCATCGCCGGCCCGGTCGCCACCCGCACGCTGGCCGTCCACGGCGCCGACGTGCTGCGGCTCGACGCGCCGGACCGGCCGGAGATCCCGCTGCAGGCCGCCGACACGCTGCCCGGCAAGCGCAGCGCGCTGCTCGACCTCCGGGCCGGGCCGGCGGAGCTGGAGCGGCTGCTGGCCGGCGCCGACGTCGTGGTCACCGGGTACCGCCCCGGGGCCCTCGACCGCTTCGGGCTCGCCCCCGAGGAGCTCGCGCAGCGACATCCCGGGCTGGTGACGGTCACGCTGTCGGCGTGGGGCCACCGCGGTCCGTGGGCGCACCGGCGCGGGTTCGACAGCATCGTGCAGGCGGCGTGCGGGATCGCACTGGCCGAGGGCGACGGTGACCGGCCGGGGGCCCTCCCGGCCCAGGTGCTCGACCACGCCACCGGCTACCTGGCCGCCACGGCGGCCCTGCTCGCGCTCACCCGCCAGCACACCGAGGGCGGGAGCCACCACGTCCGGCTGTCGCTGGTGGGCACCGCGGCCTGGTTGCAGGGGCTACCCCGGGAGGAGGCCGCCCCGGCGCAGGACGGCGACCCGGCCCCCTACCTGCAGGAGCTCGACACCCCCGGCGGCGTCCTCACGCTCGCCCGTCCGCCCGGAACGCTCGACGGGCGCCCGCTGGCGTGGCCCCCGCCCGCACCGTCCTTCGGCACGGCGACGCCCGAATGGCTCAGCCGGTAGCGTCCTGTCCGTGATGTCCGTTCTCGCGCAGGACCCCACCGGGCTGTCGTCGCCGGTCGGGCAGCTGGTCGTGCTGGCCGGGCTGCTGGCGTCGCTCGTCGTGCTGGTGCGCTGGTGGTGGCTGAACCGCAGGCGCTGACCGGCCCTCAGACCGCCTTCAGGAACCCGGAGTCGACCACGAAGTCAGCGCCCGTGGTGCTCGCGGACCGCGGCGAGACGAGCAGCGCGATCACGTCCGCCACCTCCTGCGGATCGACGAGGCGCCCCGTGGTCAGCTTCATCATCTCGGGAGCGATCTTGTCCATCAGGTCGTCCCGGTTGCTGCCCGTTGCGGTCGCGAGGATGTCGGCGGCACCGCCCTCGTCGGTCCACCAGGCCGTCCGGACCGGGCCCGGTGACACCGTGTTCACCCGGATGCCCTGTGGCCCGAACTCCTCCGAGAGCGCCTTGGTGAGGTTGTTCATGCCGGCCTTCGCCGCCGAGTAGTCCACGTTCATGGCCGCAGGCTGGCGGGCATTGCCCGATGAGACGTTGACGATCGCCCCGCCACCCCGTCCGAGCATCACCGGGATCGCGGCCCGTACCGCGCGGACCACGGAGAAGAGGTTGAACTCGAACATCACCCGCCAGTCGGTGTCAGTGGGTGCCAGGAACGAGAAGCGCGGCAGCTTCACCCCTGGCGGCGGTCCCCCGGCGTTGTTCACGAGGATGTCCAGCCCGCCGAACACATCGACCGCGCGGGAGACCGCGAACGCGGGCGCTCCGGGGTCGGTCAGATCGGTCGGTACGTGGACGAGATCCGGTCCCGCGAGTTGGTCGAGCTCAGGCGTGGTGGTGCGGGAGGCGACCACCACACGGGCGCCTTCATCGAGGAGGGTGCGGGTGGTCGCCAGCCCGATGCCCTTGCTGCCGCCGGTGACGAGGGCGACCTTGTCCTGCAGGTTCAGTTCCACGATCACAGCTTCGGGCCCCAGTGCCGAGGGCTCCGGCGGTATTCGGACGCGGCATGCCCACGTCCGAATACCGCCACACATGCCCGCCGCTCAGCTGTTCTCGGCCACGTACTCGTCGGGGTCCTTGTCCTCGCCCGAGAGCCCGCGCGCACCGGGGTGCTCGTCCTCGAACCGCTCGAACCTGGCCCCCAGCTCCTGGCGCAGCTCCACCGACGCGGCGCGCAGGAAGTCGGGGATGTCGTCGCGCTCCTCCTCGGCGAGGTGCTCGTCGTTGGCCTCGCGGGCGTCCTGGATGCCGGCCCACTCGTCGCTGACGACCTCCGCGGCCGCCGCGCGCCGGATGCCGTCGCGGATCTCGTCGTGGTCCTTGATCGCGTCCTTCGTCTCGTCCTCGCTGTCCTCGACGTGCTGCAGGAGCGCGGGATAGAAATGCTCCTCCTCCGCGGAGGCGTGGACCTCGAGGTGGGCCGACAGCCCCTTCCACAGCTCGGCGGCGGCCTCCGGGGCGTCCCGGAGCTTCTCCAGCTCGGCGAACCGGTTCCGGAAGGTCTCGTGGTCGTCCAGGATCAGGCGGATGACGTCGGGCATCAGGGGCGCTCCTCGTCGTGTGTGCGTGGTGGTGGCGGCGGTCCGGGAACGTGGCCTCGCCGGAAACGCATTTTCCTGGCCCCAGCGGGAGCGGGCAGCATGAGGGCGTGACCGTGATCGCCGTGCCGTTCCACCTCGACGAGCACCTGCCTGCGCTGGAGCTGCCGCTCGCCCCGCAGCGCAGCATCGCGCCCCCGGAGCTCGGGCCCGGCTCGCCGTGGGAGCGGATGGCCGTGCTCTACGACGAGGTCGCGGACGCCGTCGCCGCCGACGTCACCGCGGGCCGGGTGCCGCTGGTCCTCTCCGGGGACTGCACCACCTCGCTCGGCGTGGTCGCCGGTCTGCAGCGGGCCGGGCTGGATCCGGCGCTCGTCTGGTTCGACGGACACGGCGACGTCCAGACCCCGGAGACGTCGGCCTCGGGCTACCTCGGCGGCATGCCGGTGCGTCAGCTGGTCGGCGGAGCGGACCGGACGGTCGCGGAACGGATAGGCCTGCGCGTCGTGCCCGAGCCGGACGTGCTGCTCGTCGACGCGCGGGACCTCGACCCGCCGGAGGAGGCATACCTCGCCACGTCGGCGATCCGGCGCGTGCCGGTGGCGAACCTCGGCACCGGGCTGCCGCCCCACCGGCCGGTCTACCTGCACCTCGACGTCGACGTGGTCGATGCGCGCGACCTGCCCGGGCTGTTGTTCCCCGTGCCGGACGGCCCCCGGCTGCCCGCCGTCGCCGCGGCCGTGCGCCAGGTCCTGGCCTCCTGCGAGGTGGTCGCCATCGGGCTCGCGTGCACGTGGCGGTCGGGCAGCGGTGCCGACCGCGCGGTGGCCGAGCTCGTGCGGGAGCTCACCGCGGGGACCTGACCGCCGGGGACGGCCGGGGCGGAACGCCGCGGACTGTCGGTGGTCGGGCGCATGATGGTCGGCGTGAGCGCACTCGACGGCTTCTCCGCCGCCACCCGTGACTGGTTCGGCGGTGCCTTCGCCGTGCCCACGGCGGCGCAGGAGGGCGCGTGGCGCGCGGCGCAGGCGGGGAAGCACGCCCTGGTCGTGGCCCCCACCGGCTCGGGCAAGACGCTCGCCGCGTTCCTGTGGGCGCTCGACCGGCTGGCCACCGGGCCGCCGCCGGAGGAGCCCCGCCACCGCTGCCGGGTCCTCTACGTCTCCCCGCTCAAGGCACTCGCCGTCGACGTGCAGCGCAACCTGCGCTCGCCGCTCGCCGGCATCCGGCAGGCGGCCCAGCGCCTCGGGCTCCCGGTCCCGGACATCTCCGTCGGCATGCGCACCGGAGACACCCCGGCCGACGAGCGCCGCCAGTTCGCCCGCACCCCGCCCGACGTACTGGTCACCACCCCGGAGTCGCTGTTCCTGATCCTCACCTCGGCCGCGCGGGAGTCGCTGCGGGGGGTGCAGACGGTCATCCTCGACGAGGTGCACGCCGTGGCGGGCACCAAGCGCGGTGCCCACCTCGCGCTGTCCCTGGAGCGGCTCGACGAGCTGCTGGAGAAGCCGGCCCAGCGCATCGGGCTCTCGGCCACCGTGCGCCCCCTCGACGAGGTGTCCACGTTCCTCGCAGGCGCGCGCCCGGTCGAGGTCGTGCAGCCGCCGATCCCGAAGACGATCGAGGTCTCCGTCGAGGTGCCGGTGCCCGATCTGGCGGCCCTCGACGAGCGTCCGGCGCCGGGCAGCTCCGACGAGGAGGTCATCGGGTCGGCAGCGGGCACCGCCGAGCGGCCGTCGATCTGGCCCGCGGTGGAGCGGCGGCTGCTGGAGCTGGTCCGGGCCCACCGCTCCACCATCGTGTTCTCCAACTCCCGGCGGCTGGCCGAGCGGCTCACGGCGCGGCTCAACGAGCTGGCCGCCGAGGAGCTGGAGGGCGGCGAGGTCCAGGATCTCGACGCCTTCCCCGCGGAGGCGATCGGGCAGTCGGGCATCGGGGGCGGTGCCGCGGCCACGGTGGCGAAGGCCCACCACGGGTCGATGTCGCGCGAGCAGCGCACACTCGTGGAGGAGGAGCTGAAGGCCGGGGTGCTGCCCTGCGTCGTGGCCACGTCCAGCCTGGAGCTGGGCATCGACATGGGCGCTGTCGACCTCGTCGTGCAGGTGGAGGCGCCCCCGAGCGTCGCCTCCGGCCTGCAGCGGGTCGGCCGGGCCGGCCACCAGGTGGGTGCGATCTCGCGGGGCGTGGTCTTCCCGAAGTACCGGGGCGACCTGGTGTCCTGCGCGGTCGTCGCCGAACGCATGACGTCGGGCGCCATCGAGTCGATGCGCTACCCGCGCAACCCGCTCGACGTGCTCGCGCAGCAGATCGTCGCGATGGTGGCGCTGGAGCCCTGGCAGCTCGACCACCTCGCGCGGGTCGTGCGGAGAGCCGCGCCGTTCGCCGCGCTGCCCGAGTCGGCGCTGCACTCGGTGCTCGACATGCTCGCCGGGCGCTACCCGTCCGAGGAGTTCGGCGAGCTGCGGGCCCGGATCACCTGGGACCGGGTCACCGACCAGCTGCAGGGCAGGCCCGGTGCGCAACGGCTGGCCGTCACCTCAGGGGGCACGATCCCCGACCGCGGCCTCTTCACCGTCACCACTCCGGGCGGGGCCGACGGCAGGGGCTCGCGGGTCGGCGAGCTCGACGAAGAGATGGTCTACGAGTCCCGCGTCGGCGACACGTTCCTGCTCGGCACGTCGAGCTGGCGGGTGGAGGACATCACCCACGACCGCGTGATCGTCACCCCGGCACCGGGCCAGCCCGCGCGGATGCCGTTCTGGAAGGGCGAGTCGATCGGCAGGCCGCTGGAGCTGGGCCGGGCGGTCGGGAAGTTCGTGCGGGAGATGTCGGCGCTGCCCGACGACGCCGCCCGGGAGCGGGCCACCGCGGCCGGGCTCGACGTGTGGGCCACCGACAACCTGCTGTCCTACCTGCACGAGCAGCGCGACACCACGCGCCACGTGCCGAGCGACCGCACCATCCTCATCGAGCGGTTCCGCGACGAGCTGGGCGACTGGCGGATGGTCGTGCACTCCCCGTTCGGGGCGCAGGTCAACGGGCCGTGGGGGCTCGCGATCGCCGCGCGGATGCGGGAGCGGCGCGGGGTCGAGGTGCACGCCGCCAGCGCCGACGACGGCATCGTGCTGCGGCTGCCCGACGCCGTCGACGACTCCGGCGCCGAGGTCGTGCCCACCGCCGAGGACGTGCTGCTCGACCCGGGCGAGGTGGAGCAGATCGTGGTCGCCGAGCTCGGCGGATCGTCGCTCTACGCGTCGCGGTTCCGCGAGTGCGCGGCCCGCTCGCTGCTGCTCCCCCGCCGCGACCCCAAGCGCCGCAGCCCCCTGTGGCAACAGCGCCAGAAGTCGGCGCAGCTGCTGGCCGTGGCGGGGCGCTACGAGCAGTTCCCGATCACGCTCGAGGCGATGCGCGAGTGCGTGCAGGACGTCTACGACCTGCCGGGCCTGCGTGAGCTGATGGCCGACGTGCAGGCCCGCAAGGTGCACGTCGTCGAGGTGGCCACGGCGTCGCCGTCGCCGTTCGCGCGCAGCCTGCTGTTCGGCTACGTCGGGATGTTCCTGTACGAGTCCGACGCCCCGCTGGCCGAGCGCCGGGCCGCGGCGCTGGCGCTCGACTCCACGCTGCTGGCCGAACTGCTGGGCTCCGAGGCCATCCGCGAGCTGCTCGATCCCGAGGTGCTGGCCGAGGTCGAGGCGTCGCTGCAGCGGCTCGCCGAGGAGCGCCGCGCCCGCGACGCCGAAGGCGCGTCCGACCTCCTGCGGTTCCTCGGCGACCTCACCACCGCGGAGGCAGCCGCTCGCGGGGTGCGCGAGGAGTGGCTCACCGGGCTGGAGGCGGCCCGGCGGGTCATCCGCGTGCGGATCGCCGGGGAGGAGCGCTGGCTGCCGGTCGAGGACGCCGGCCGGGTACGCGACGCGCTGGGCGCCGCGCTGCCCGTCGGCGTGCCGGAGACGTTCACCGAGCCCGTGGCCGACCCCCTGGGTGATCTGGTGCTGCGCTACGCCCGTACCCACGGGCCGTTCGCGGCCGCGGAGTGTGCCGCCCGGTTCGGGCTGGGCGTCGCGGTGGTGGCGGGCGTGCTCGACCGGCTGGTCGGCTCCGGCCGGCTCGTGCGCGGCGAGCTGCGGCCCACGTCGGTGGGCCCGCGGAGCAGCGTCGAGTACTGCGACGCCGAGGTGCTCCGACGCCTGCGCCGGGCGTCGCTGGCCCGGCTGCGGGCCGAGGTGGAGCCGGTCGAGCAGCGGGCGCTGGGGCGGTTCCTGCCGGCCTGGCAGGGCGTGCAGGCCGGCGCCGGGGGCGAGCGGCGCGGCCGGATGCGGCGCGCGCCCGGCGCCGAGGACGTGCTCGGGGTGGTCGAGCAGCTCGCCGGGGCTCCCCTGCCCGCCAGCGCGCTGGAGTCCCTCGTCCTGCCCGCGCGGCTACCCGGCTACACGCCGGCGCTGCTCGACGAGCTCACCGCGTCGGGTGAGGTCACCTGGACCGGCTGCGGCCCGCTCGCCGGCACCGACGGCTGGCTCGCCGTCGCGCCCACCGACGTCGCCGACCTGCTGCTCCCCGAGGCCGAACCCGATGTCGCCGAGACGCCCCTGCACCGGGCGGTGCTCGCGGCGCTCGGGTGGGCCGATCCCGCGGCACCGGCGGCCGGCGGCACGGCCGGTGCCCCGGGCTTCTCCGGAGGTGCGCTCTTCTTCCGGGAGCTGGCCGACCGGGCCGGGCGCACCCTCGTGGAGGGTGGAGAGGCCGTGCCGGCCGACGACGCCGTGGTCACCGCGATCTGGGATCTCGTGTGGGCCGGGCTCCTGAGCAACGACACCCTCGCCCCGCTGCGGGCGCGGCTGGGCGGGCGC